>DKWX01000042.1:0-9897 GCA_002491945.1 Porphyromonadaceae bacterium UBA7141 | reverse complement strand
GGGTATTTTTTTATGTGTGTCGTGGAGTAATCGAGATAAGTATTCCCGCGCGACCGTCAGGAGCGACGGCGCAGGCGCACGACGTTCTCTACGTGGTGAGTGTGTGGAAACATGTCGACCGGCTGCACATGGGTCACTTTATAGAGGTGGTCCATCAGAGCGAGGTCGCGTGCCTGAGTCGCCGGGTTGCAGCTTACGTAGACTATCGTCTCCGGGCGGGCGTTGAGGATTACCTTTACCACATCCTCATGCATTCCGGCACGCGGAGGGTCTACAATCATCACATCCGGGCGGCCGTGGCGGTCGATAAACTCATCGGTGAGCACATCTTTCATATCGCCGGCATAGAAAAGTGTATTGTCAATACCGTTGACCCGAGAGTTGAGGCGGGCATCCTCGATGGCGACTTCCACATATTCGATGCCAATGACCTTCTCTGCCTGTCGTGCCACGAAATTGGCAATAGTGCCGGTGCCGGTGTACAGGTCGTATACAAGCGGGCGGCGTCCTTCTGCCGTCCAAGCCGGGGGCAACTCCTCATCGACTGCCATCGGTCCGTGTTCCGGGTCGAGTCCGGCAAACTTTCTGGTCACCTTATACAATTCGTAGGCCTGACGCGAATTTGTCTGATAGAACGACTTGGCGTTCACCCTGAACCTGAGTCCCTCCATTTCCTCCACGATATAGTCCGGACCCCGGAACGGAATTATATCCACATCGGCCAGAGAATCGTTGAGTTTCAGATTGACGGCATATTCCAGAGAAGTGATTTCCGGGAACTCAGCGGCCACCGCTTCCATCACCATACTGATGTCGTGAGGCTTATCCTCGCCGAAAGCTATCACCACCATCTTTTCGCCTGTAGATGCCGTGCGGATCATCAGCGTGCGGAGCAGACCGACGTTGTTGCGAATGTCGTAGAAAGACAGGTTATGTGATATGGCGAAATCATAGATAAAGTTGCGCACACGGTTGCCGAAGTCCTCCTGCAGGTGGCACTTTTCGATATGGAGCACCTTATCGAAAGCCCCCGGGATATGAAATCCGAGGCCGTCGGAAGAGTCGGTAAACTCGCGGCCGGATTTCAACTCCTCGAACGTGCGCCACTTTTTGTTGGAGAACGTATACTCCATTTTATTTCGGTAGGCCACTGTCAGGGCCGAGCCGAGAGTCGGCATGATTTCAGGCAGAGCGATTTTGCCGATGCGTGTCAGTGCGTCGGTCACTTGCATCCGCTTCTGCTCCAGCTGCTGGGCGTAAGGGATATGCTGCCATTTGCATCCGCCGCATACGGTGAAATGACTGCAGAACGGTTCAACCCTTAATGGCGACGGCTTGACGATACGCGCGATATGCCCTTCGGCATATGAATGCTTCTTGCGGTCAATCTGCACATCTGCGATGTCGCCCGGAGCACCGTATGGGACAAACACCACGATAGGCGATTCATCCTCGGGCCTCATCCTCACACGCGCCAGAGCCTTTCCTTCGGCGGCCATTCCTGTAATCTCGATAGCCTCAAGGAGAGGCAACGGACGTTTTTTTCTTCCCATCTAAATGAAATATTGAACTAAAGCGGCATCCTGGTGGTTATAAACGCAAAGATGGATTCAGGGGGACCGCTTTACTAAATCTTAAATTACTTTACTTATGATTAAATCAATGCTGATAGCCGGTGCCGGAGGATTTGTAGGCACTTGCGGCTGATTCCTGATCGGCAAATAGAGCGCGGGAATGTTTCACGGCCCCTTCCCGATGGGGACCTTTCTGGTCAATATAATCGGATGTTTCCTGATAGGCATATTCTTTGGTCTTCTTGAGAAGGCGCATGTGATGACACCTGGAGAGAATGTGCTTCTCATCACAGGGTTCTGCGGCGGCTTCACCACCTTTTCATCCTTTGCCGATGATATGTGGGTATTGGGGAGCAAGGTGACTGAGGCACATTTGCAGCCTATCTTGTGGCCACAGTCGTGATCGGCATCCTCCTTGTGTGGACCGGACTGGTCATCATCCGCTGATGCTCAGTCAGTCGGGAGCTGCATATGCTCCATCATCTTCCCGGCGAAAGGGCGCTCTCCGACATTCTTGAATCCTGCACCCGCATAGAGATTGCGGGCAGACGGATTGTCGAAATCCACCAGCAGACCGAGCGGCTTGCGGGCTATGGCAGCCTTTTCAGCGGCCTTGCCAATGAGCTTGCGGCCGAGTCCCTGCCGGCGGAATTTCGGCAGCACCATCAGCGAGTCGAGGTACATCTCATCGTCAGATGTCTCCGGCTTCATTTGGGCGGCGGTGATGTCCCAGCCTAACAGGCGGTTGGCCTCATCGATAAAAGGCTGACGCAGACGCTCCAGATCGGCGCCGTCATAGCAGATTATCGCTCCGGCGCGTTCCCCACGACGGGTATACGCCACAAAAGCGTTACGATAGCTGTATTGCGACACTTCTGATACTGCCAGAAGTGTGAAAAATTTCCTTAAGAGGGGAAGACGGTACTCGCCTCCTGCCATTTGTATGCAATGATCCTCGCCTATGGCCGACATTACAGTCTCTGCCAAAAACGGGGCATCCTTTGTAGTGGCTCTGAGAATCATAAAATCCATGATGCAAATTTAATAAAAAATCGGCCATTAGTAAGTGTTCAAATTTAATTTGTGCAGTCTATGAGCTTATTTTGTAAGTAACTGCAGTAGCTCCCGAAAAATTATCGCACGCATAAGGCGCGTTTATTGCCCGGGCAATATGACTGCGGAGAAGTCAGGCATGGCCGACTATGCGTTTGAGCCACAGACTCAAAGCGTGATGCGATAGCCGGTCTGATTGTCAGAATTTTTTTGTGGGCTGCTTAAAATCCCTTAAATTCCAAGATTATGACGCTGTATACATCCCACCAACTACGCGACCGACATTCGGTGCGGTCTTACACCAATGACCCGATTCCAGTTACGGCTCTGGCCGTGTTGCAGCAGGAATTGGAGTCGGTGAATACGGAGTATTCCTTAGAGGGGGTGCGCTTCGTGATGTGTTGTGATTCGCCGGCAGCCTTCAATTCATTCAGAAAGAGCTATGGATTTTTCAGGAATGTCAACAATTATCTTGTGGCGGTTGTATACTCATCTTGTGCTAATGCCCGGGAAGTGGCCGGTTATGCCGGTGAGCGTCTTGTTATGGCGGCAGTGGCTCATGGTCTCGGCACCTGTTTTGTCGGGGCCACCTACGATGCGGCGAAAGTGGATGTGGAGCTGTCGGCCACAGAGAGTATCGCATTCCTTATTACGATAGGTGTGGCATCGGAGGGTAAGGGATTTATTGCGCGACTTGTGGAGAAGATGGCCCACAGGAAGTGTATCGCGCCTGAGGATTTTTATGATACCGACATGGCTTTCTACAATCTTGCCGAGGCCGAGGACCGGTTACGCTATCTGCGTGCGGGGTTGAGAGCGCTTGCCGCCGCTCCATCGGCACTCAACCGGCAGCCTGTGCGTGTATGGCTCGGAGAGGATGCGTATCTTCATGCCGGGCTGGCCATGACAGGCAAGTATACCGACATTGACCTCGGCATCGCCAAGTTCAATTTTCAGAACGTGGCTCCCGGAAAATGGGAATGGGGTGTCGGCGGACGGTTCATGACCCACTGATTTGAGCCGGAGAACCGCGGAGGTGCCGGCATTCTTGTCATGAAAGGATCAGGCGTATGGCTGTGATGTCGCGTCCTGACTCACCCGGATTCCGGCGGTAGGAGTAGAATGGATGATCTGCGTGGGGTGCGGTGTTGAGCCGGGTGTGGCGTGTACAGTAGTTGCTGATGCAGATGTCGGAGTCGGTCAGTCCGGCGCCGACAAGCCTCAGTCGATTGCATTCCCTGAGGTCGAGATGAGGGCGCGAATCCATCGTTTGTGAGATACCGGCCATATCGCCTGATGCAATCGGCGGTATCATTATTCCGGCCGTCAGCCCGGCCTCGCGGAACGCCTCCGCCAGTTGCGGACTCACCTCATAGCAATCCGCGCAGATGCACGGACCGATATATGCGCGAATCCGCCTCATATCCGCGCCCATCTCCACAAGTTGTCGCACCGTAGCCCCGACGATGTCGGAGCGTGTGCCTTTCCATCCCGCGTGGATGGCCGCAACGGCCCGAATGTCGTCGGCGCACAGCAGCACGGGCACGCAGTCGGCCGTGCGTACCCCGATCCATAGGCCGGGAAGCTGAGTAATCAGCGCATCCGTATCACCTAATATATCCGTATACGCCTGTCGGCCGCCTGTAAGCAGTCGGTCGATATGACATTGCTTCACTATAGCCACATTGGCGGAGTGGGTCTGTTGCGGCAACACAACCGCACGTTCCATTCCCGTCGCGCGACATACGCCTGCCGCGATTATTTCCGAAGCGCCCATCCTCATTGAGTCGCCAAATCCGTAGGAAAGAAGATTTTTCATGATATCAAATTTCACCATTCATAAGCCACATTCACACCCAGACAGTTGAGAGTCCCCGACCGCTGCCAGGCATCCCAGTAATTACTTGTAAGCAACTGGTAGCTCACCCCGACATCAAACGCCTGCTTCCCATTGTTGCCGGTCGGGATACGCAGGCCTATCGACGGGCGCAGATAGAAATATTCGTTATTGGTGATATATCCGTTGTTGATGCGCAGATAGTCGTCGCCGACAAGAAAAGATGCGCCGATCCGCACATCTGCAAAAAAAGCAATTCCCGACCGACCGCCTATATTGAAGCGGAAATCAGTGAATACCGGAATCATCACTCCATTGTCAGCCGAAGAGTGCGTGGCATAGCCTGGTTTGAAATCCGTCCCCCAGCCGTCGGCCTGCGAAGTATGGACATATTGCACACCCAGTCCGGCTCCCATAAAGAACCAGTCGGAATAACCGAACCCCTGCACAGTCGAGAGGCATGCGAAATCACATTGATAGTCGCCAAGACCATGAAGATACTCGGCTTCGACAAATCCTTTATAGTTCATACCTCCGGAAAGGGCCGGGGTGATGAGATTGCCGATCTGATTGGCAATCTCATAATATTGCGCTGAGGCATCTGCAGTATAGATGAATGCCGGGAGCGATATGAGCATCAGTAATTTTCTTATCATAATCGTGTGATATGTAAACGTAAGCAAGTGTCGAAATATTAACACTTAAGTAAGTGTTCAAATTTAACCGATAGTAATCGGATGGAAATCTTTTATACAATCTGCGGCTTCTTTTTTGCCGCTTCCGACTTGTCGTTTGGCCGAATATGTGATATTCTCCATCACTCCGCACCGTAATCGACTAAAAAAATAAATTGGAGCACTTGCCTTTTAAATATTCTGAGCTTACACTTATATTTTATTTATGTAATTGAGTGTGGAAGAGGGGGGGAGTGTGTTAAAAACAACATTCTCACCCTGTCAGAGGGTGAGAATGATTTCTTTTTCTGCGGCTATGCGTCGCAGGTTGATAATAGCGTATCTCATTCGTCCGAGAGCTGTGTTGATGCTGACGCCGGTCTTCTCAGCTATTTCCTTGAACGACATATTCTGATAGTAACGCATATGCAACACCTCTTTTTGGAGTTCGGGCAGTTCGTGAATCAGAAATTTCACATCGTCCATAATCTGACGTGAGATTATGCTGTCCTCGATGGTTGCTTCGCAGAGGTCTTTGCGATTCAGGATATTGGCATCCTGAATGTCGGCAGACTGCACGTTTTCCGACTTTTCCTGCCTGTAGTAATCTATGATGAGATTATGCGCGATGCGCGAAATCCAGGCTGGGAATTTGCCGTTTTCGGTGTATCGTCCCTGCTTTATGGTCAGGATAGCTTTCACGAAAGTCTCCTGAAATATGTCGTTGGCGAGATCCTCGTTTTTGATGATACGAAGGATGTAGTTGAATACTCGATCCTGATGGCGTTTGAGCAGAGTGTCGAAAGCCTCATTATTGCCTGCAGCATAGGCTTTCACCAATTGTTCATCGGTCATGGATTGTTTTTTTGCCATTCTATTCTGTTGTTAATGTTTGGGTAGAGTAGAGTCGATAGGCAATTTGATTATAAGTTTCAGATGGTTTTACAATATCTCGGCTTATCTGCCGTTATAGCTGATAAGTGATTGCAAAGATACTAATTTAATCCCGCATTCGCAAGTGATATAGTGTGTGGGTTGATATAATTAATGTTAAATAGTATAGGCTGCCGGGAATGGATGAGCTTAAAAGCCATCTTTCTCCGGCAGCTTATATGTGGAGGATTGACAACATGCCGTATCTTGGCCGGCAGTGGAATCACATAGGCGGTTTCTTATAATTTATCTTTTAATCAGATGTAAAGATGCCCACTGCCCCTGATTGGCCGCAGCATCAGAGGTAGAAGCCGACGGGTCGTGCATCGTGGCATATGCTTCGGGTTGAAGATTGTATAGGCGCGCCGCATTCTCAATCAGAGGGATATCAGACTCGTAGAATCCACTCAGATACATATGACCTCCCTGACGAATGGCATCTGCATATCTGCCAAGATCGGCAAGTATGACATTGCGGTTGATATTGGCAAGGAATATGTCGGCCTGGCAGGGCAAGTCGGAGAGGCGCGCGGAGTCGCCGTCAAGTAGATTTACATTTACTCTGTTGAGTCTGAAATTCTCTTCTGCATTCAGACAGGCGGCCGGATCTATCTCGATGCCAGTGACTGAAGCCGCACCTCTCTGTGCGGCCAAAATAGCAAGAATTCCAGTACCGGTGCCCATATCCACTACGACAGAACCTTCCACATTATGGCTTAATAGATGGCGCACCATCATAGAGGTAGTGGCATGATGCCCTGTGCCGAAAGCCATTTTCGGATCAATCAGTATGTCATATTCAGCTTTCGGCACATCCTTATGAAATGTGCTGTGGACCACGCATCTCCCGTCAATAAGAATCGGCTGAAAGTAATTCTTTTCCCATTCGCTGTTCCAGTCCTGCCCTTCGACAAGAGATACTGAGCTGCGTGTGGATACGGGGAGAGGGAATCCTGCAAGTATTTCAGTGATATTCTCTTCTGAATAATCCTGAGCTTTTATGTAGGCTGTAAGTCCGTCGGAATCGGGTTCGAATGATTCATATCCAACATCAGCAAGGAAAGCCGCCATGAGATCTGTCGTGTCTTCCGAGCATGATTGGATGTTGATGCGCAATGCTATATAGTCGTTCATAAAATTTAGAAGTGGAATTATAGGAGAGTGTTTTAATTTTCATTCCCGCGGAGATGGATTTCCGAGTAAATTTCACAAGTGAACAAGTGAGCATCGCGAGTGGCCTATGCGACTTGGAGAGCATTGTGAAATTCATCGGAATGCCCCTTAGGGCGGATGAAAGAATATTCAATTACACTCGAACACATTAAATTCGTGCCTGCTTTCAAGGGATCGGACGCCGCCGGGCATAATAATCTTCTGTATGTCCATGGAATTATAATACTCCATATCCAACAAAGTGTATGCCAAGATGGGTACGTAGGCCAGAACTTATTTCTTTTTGAAAAAGCCCATTACCTTTCTTGCATTAGAAAATAATGAGAATCCGAGCAACACATAATCGATATAGTTCATTCCTCCGAGCACTTTGCCGACAATCCCGGCCGGACGCCCGAAGAATTTTGACTTGCCTTGGTAATCCTTGCTGAACGGAGATGAGTTCTTAAGCTTCATAAGGCTTACGTTCATCTTCTCGCGGCAGAAGTCTTTCTGCAGCGCAACCAAAGCGCGCTGATAGCGGATTTCGCGGATAGTCAGACCTTTGATTTCAGCAGGTTCAATCGTAGTAAAATCGGTAGTTACAGCTGCCGAATGTGATTTATCATTTGTATTTCTGCTCATTGTCGCGGGGTTTGATTTCAAGGATAAGCTTGCTGATAAGCCTGGAAATGGGATTCTCAAGCAGCGGGCGGCGAAGAATGATGATAAGCGCTATCAATAACGCCAGAATTCCGCCAACACAGAGGTAAGCCAGAACGGGATGCAGGAATGTCTTGAACAGGTCGACGAGCGAGAAGGAAAACAGAATGAGGATTACCATGCCAAGAAGCATACATACTGCTCCAAGTATCAATGTGGAGAGAAGTATTGTTATTTTTTCGGTAGCAGTAAGTTTGGCATATTCTATTTCAAGGCTTATCCAGCGTCGGGTACTGTCGACCACTCCTTTAAGCTGATCAGTTATATTATCTTTCATGTGATATGGTATGATTATGGGGGCATGAGGCCATTCCTATATTGAAACGGCTGCATGCCCCCGAATATTTTACGATCATCCGGAGCCGGAGATATTCCTGCGATTACTTTTCTGAAGCGGAGAGCTCGGCTACAAGAGCGTCCACCTCGTCATCGCTTATCTTGATGCCCTTTTTACGGAGCAGCTTGCAGATGCGTGTGCGGAGCTCCTCTCCTTTTTCGGGAGCAAGAAGCAGGGCACCTGCTGCGCCTACGATAGCGCCTCCAAGGAATGCGTATAAAATTGTAAGTGATTTCATTATTTCAGTCTTATTGACGGTTATTGAAGCGATTGGGTGAGAATCAGATATGCTGTTCAATCTGATCTTCGATTTCGTCTACAAGCTCCTCCATCTGACTTTTTTTCAGATTGATTCCTTTTTCTTTGAGGAGTTTGAGGATGTTGTTGCGAGTATCGGATCCTTTTTCAGGAGCGAGTAGCAGACCGACTGCCGCGCCGGCGATAGCGCCGCCGATTACGGCGCATATTACGTGAAGGGGTTTCATATGGTTTACTTTGTTTATAGATTATAAGAATTAGAGTCGTAATATAGAGAAGAGATTATAGGGGAGGCGACTGCATTTTTTCGCCATGTCACAGTCTTGGCTTCGGCCTTTGAAGAGAGGGGTGAAGGAGGCTGCGATAAGTGAAAGAAGTGTCAGAAAATCTCTTTCATATTTCATAACACTCGTTGATGCCTTTTAGTTCATGGCCTGCATGATTTTTTCGTTCCCCGTCATTTCAGCTGTCACTTCCGAACTGTAAGCCATTACTCCGGCCTCGGAGAGTTCTACGGTGCGGAAGTCGCCATCGGGAGTTATGGCGCGCACGTGGGTGTCATCTACAAAAGTCATGAATGGATGAAGTTCTCCATTGACGTTGAGGGCCCAGGTGGCTGAGTCCTCAATAAAGTCGAGGCGGAACGAGTGACCATCGGTCTGGCTGGTGACAGTGTACCCTTTGCCATCGCAGGCTATAAGATAAGTGTCGGAATCTACTGTCACGATCTTTGTAGACGCCGTAAGTGGGTTGCGTCCGCTCCAGAATTCGATGGAATTAAGCACAAGCAGGTCGGCCAAGGCGGTGACTTCGTAGACGGGGAGCACCCAAAATGCAAAGAATACCACTTCGTTAAGGAATTTGGAACCTGCCTGATTGTTCCATTTCATTACTGAACTTGTCAGCCGGAAGCTGCCGATGCAGCTTGACAGGCTTACCGAACAGAGGAGCATTGAGATTATGGATACGGATAGATATCTTTTCTTCATTGGATTTGATTTTATATTTTAATTGTAAAGTTAACAAAAATTTATGAATCAGCAATCCCGTTGCATCGATTTTTTCTGATGACTTCAATATCCGGCCTCCCGCTTCGTGGGAGGGCAATCGGCTCAAAGCCCCAGTTTTTCATTTGGGTTTTCGGGTCGTGGCGACTGAAATGAAGTTGAGTAGCCGTCGTTGTGGCTTTTATGGGATGTGTCGTTTACGAGCTGGGCTGCCAGACGTATGACACCATCGCCAGAGCGGTCGTTGATTGCATCTATTATTTTCATGACTTTTACAGTTGTGTCATGCCGAGGGTCGGGCAGATCAAAAAGAGTAGGAGCTATGGTACAATACTTCGGTTATTTTTTG
>DKWX01000008.1 GCA_002491945.1 Porphyromonadaceae bacterium UBA7141 | reverse complement strand
ATTATTGGTTTATAGAAATTTGATAGGCCGTACGGCAATAATAGGATGCCCAGCACAATAACACTTTCAATTTGCTGTTTTACTTGCAAAAATACACCAAAGCAGCCGCTCTCCTGTGATAATGAATATCAAATTCACGCCGGCAAAGATAGTAATAAATTTTGAATATACAAAAAAAATCCCCGCAACATTTCGCCACGGGGATTAAATCTATGGGTTTCTTTAAATATTCAGAACACAAAGTCGAGATATATGCGCGACTCAGAGAATTTACGGGTATAGCTGCCCTCAATATCATCGGCGCCATTCATATTTATAGTCTTGCCGTAGAAGGTATTTTCCCCCCAGCAGTAGGGAGAATATGAGGAGTTGGTCAGCTTGCCCGAACCCCAGCGTGTCTCGAAGCCAAGGCCGAACGTGCGCCATTGAATCTTGAATCCCCAGTCAAACATGTTGGCGTAGCCGTATTCAGGAAGCACCTCGCTCTCGCATTCCGGCAACTCCGTCCCGTCTATAGGATTCACTCCATTTCCGGCATAGACACATTTGGCCGTATATAGGTTGAGGCCGAATGTAGGCTGATAATGGAAATAGAGGTTGAGGCGCAGCGAGGCGGCCGCGTTATCCATGAATGTCAGCGGAGCCACCGTCAGAGTCGGGCCGATGCCGAAAGCACCCACAAGCAGGCTCATATGGTTGAATGTGGCATAATTGGGATATTTGGCGCTCGCACCCCCGCCGTTGTCAGACGATGCGGTCATATCGCTGGTCCATCCGGAATAATTATTCACGCCGTTGAAGTTTCCTTCTGAAACCACCTTACGTGCGAACTTGTCGTACATTGCAAACTGCATGTCAAACCAGCGCACGTCAAACCCCAGCTTAAGCATACCGCCGATCGGCGACTTGCGCGGCCATAGATAGGATGTGCCCTTGCTGATGAACACTCCGAATTTCGCCTTTTCGGCATTGTAGACATCCGAGGATGTCGAGGCTATCGAATATCCCACATTGAAGTAGCGCCCCGTGCGCCATACGGCATCGTGGATGCTGTCGGCGCGGAGTATGGCCAGACGGCTGTTGGCCAAGGCGAGAGCGTTCTCGATCGAGTCAAGGCGACTTGCCGAGCTATAGTCATACTGCGCGTTGGCCAGGCCGGATCCGGCCAGACACATAAGCAGCGAAAGAAGTATCTTTTTCATTGTTCAGTCAGTTTTTCGGTCAGGTTCTGTTATTTTTTCTCCACGTATTTCAGATTGTAGTCAACTGAATTATCCAATGTCTCGGATACGCGCACCCTTTCAATCAGACCCTCATAGTTGATATAATAGTCAAGGCCATAGCTGCGTGCAGTCCCGCTGAGTCCATCGTCGTCTTTAAACGCCGAAGTATTGATTGAATTCGGGAAGTGCGCCGGAGCATCGCCAAACCAACCCAAAGTCTGGAAGAAGCCCATCAGCGGCATCGTGGGGTCCCACTGGCCGTAACGGTTTTCCACAGAGCTGTATTCAAGTGTGCTGACGCCATAGAACGGTGAATTGATCTCCACGAGGTCGCCGTTGCTCCATTTCTGCACGTATTCTGCACCGTTTACCGTGATTTTGACGAGTTTCCGGCCATCATAATCAAATTCCACATTGTGCCCGGGAAGAGCCTTGGTTTCAACCCGGCTATCCACATACTCGCCGGTATTGTTGTCATAATAACTGCTGTAGGTTATCTTTTCCTCTCCCGAATATATCAGCGACCGGAGAAGTCCATCCTCGAAACTGAGGTTGTCCATACTGTTATGGATTTCGATATTTTCGATATTTTCACTTCGGCGATTGCTCTCATAATATTGAATCCATTTCACCGACGATACCACGTTGTCTGCCAGGTATTTGAACTGGAACCTCGATGTCGATTGATAATAACGTGACACTTCCGCCTCGAAAGGATTGCCGCTAACGTCGAAACTGATATCACAGAAGCCGTTATTGTACCCGTAGCCCGACATGAGCTTGAGGTCAAGGGGATTCACAGTGGGGTTGTCGGAATTCCCATTCCCTTCATAGATAGTCTGGTCGATGTCCAGGCCATTGGAAGGATCTTCGGCCGTACAGGCAGTGCCTAACGTCATCAGGGCTGCCATACCGAAAGTAAGGTGTAGTATTCTCTTCATGCCTTATGCTTTGATTTAGTTAATATTATAAGTATCAGAGGCGTATATCGCGCCAGTTGTCGCCCATGTCGGACGGCGTGCTGACGGTAGGTGTCTGGCTCTTTTTGTTCTCGCGTATGGAGCACTGCTTCACGTTGCTGATGATATAGTCGCTCAGGTCGCCGAGAGTCACATCTCCCATCTCGCTCTGCAGCTTTTTGAGCAGGAAGTAGGTAAACATGCCGTGCCCCTCTTCGTTGTATGCGAACGCGGTCTCTTCGCCGGTGGCTGCGGTGAATACTACGAGGTTTCCTTTGGCCACCGTCTCTTTCGGAGCGATTGCCACGCCACGTGCGGATGCCATCATCTCACCCTCACGCTTTGAGCCGCTGAAGCAGGCGTCCATGAAGACGACAGTGCCGCGCGAGGGGATATTGCCCAGACGCTCATAGAGTGATGCGATGGAGTATCCGGTGGTGGTGTCGGCGCCATAGCCGTCCACAGGGAGCAGGAAGGCGTCGCGGGTGGCCTCGTCGGGCACGCCGTGGCCGGCATAGTATACGATGATGTTGATATTGCCCTCATATGCGTTGGATGTCTTTGCCAGAAGGTTGAGTCCGTAGCGCATATCGTTGAGCGATGCGTCCTTGATCAGAGTCACATTCTTTGAGGGGATGCCGAGTGTCTTTTTGAGATAAAGGGAGAATACTTCGGCGTCATTATTGGCGAAAGGCACCTTTGCCTCGCGCGTATAGTTCTCGTTGCCGATTATCAGACAGAATGTATTGTCGCGGTCAATGCCATCCATTACGGGGATGTTGAAGTCGAGTTCGGAGATGAATCCGGCTTCAGAGCCTTCGGAGGGAGCTGTCTCGGCCAAAGCAGGTGACGCCGGCCGCTGGTTAAGGCCAAGCAGCGCAAGCACCTCGGGGTTACGCTCAAGCGGCGTGCGGATGAAAGGATTGCCGCCGGGCATACGCACGTTGTCGCTTTCCATCAGGTCGGCCAGACGGTGATTCCCTTCAAAGGCGCCGGGAGCGAGCTCGGTCCATGTGCCGTTGAAATCAATCGTAGTGAGCGGGCGACACTCGAAGAAGGCTCCCGGTCCTACCACTACATCCGAATGGAATACCACACCGCTGATCTGGCAGCGCATGAAAGCGCCGTCTGCCACTGTGGTCGTAGTGGCGGGGAATACGAGCGAATCCTGCTTGAGCGAGGAGGTGAATGCACCCAGACCGATACGCTTGAGACCTTCAGGGAGTGACAGACTTTTGATTGGGGTATTCTTAAATGAAAAGTCGCCTATCTCGACAAGTGTGGAGGGGAGCATGAGCTCCAAAGGCTGCGCACGCTGAAACTCGGAGCCTACGGGCGAGAATGACTTGAATCCGATAGAGGTGACGCCTTCACCGATTTCGATACGATGGATTTTTTGCCATTTGCCATCCTTATACCAGGCTTCTCCCTGCGGCGCCGGCCAGTCGGGCATGTCGCCGGTCCCTGTGATATGGAGCACTCCCTCGGGGGTGACATCCCACTTGAGCGTGGATGTGAGTTTTTTAGGTTTTGCACCATAGCACATGACATTTTTA
>DKWX01000048.1:20116-45319 GCA_002491945.1 Porphyromonadaceae bacterium UBA7141 | reverse complement strand
AAGCGGCAAAAAAGAAGCCGCAGACTGTGTAAAAGATTCCCTTTCAATTACTATCGGTTAAATTTTAACACTTGCTTATCCATGCAAAGTTAGTAAACACCTACGATTTTAGACCCATTATTTCCAAATATTTTGATATACGGATGGATTTAGCTAATTTTGTGGGAAGTTTCCGCTTATTCATAAGCGGCAAGACTCACTTACATACATCTAAAGATATGCTTAAGATCAACAAATTCGCCCTTGCTGCCATAGCAGTGGCTGCCGGAGCAGGCATCGCGAATGCCGGACAGTTCTCTTTCGGTATCAAAGCCGGACTCAACGTCAACAAACTGAAATTCAACCAGGAACTTGCATCCGCATCCAATTCCTGCGGATGGACTGCCGGTGTGACAGCTGATTTCACTGTTCCAATCATCGGCATCGGCGCTGATGCCAGCATCATGTATTCACGCATGAACAACGCCGCTGATGTCACCTATAACGACAACCACTCCACGCTTCTGCCATCCCCCCCGTCTATCGGCACTGATGTCGTAGCCACCCCCTCCGGATCAGACATCTATGGCAAGAATTTTCTGGAAATTCCTATCAACATCAAATATAAGTTCAACATCCCTGTCGTGGCTTCTGTATTCAAGCCATATGTGTTCACAGGCCCACAGTTCGGTCTGCGTCTCGACAAGAGCATGAAGGATGTTGTCAACAATATCCAGTCGCGCACTTTCCAGATGAACTGGAACGTAGGTCTGGGCGTTGAACTCATCGGCCACCTTCAGGTAGCCGCATCATATGGCATCGGATGCAACAGTGTGGTGAAAAAACTCACTGAATCCACTACCGGCATCAACGTCAACAATGATGATGTCTACAAAGTGAAAAACAACTACTGGACCGTAACTGCGGCCTGGCTGTTCTGATATTTATGAAGAAAATACTTCTCGCTATCCTGCTCGCCGCCGGGGCTTTGTCAGCCTCGGCCGAGTTAAGGTGGGGACCCTCGGCTTCGGCCTATTTCGGCAAGTATAGTTGGCGACAGCCGCTGATTGAAACTAATATGGTGACCGGTTTCCAGGCCGGTGTGCTCGGTGAACTAATGATTCCGGGCATCGGCTTCGGCATCGACTTCGGTCTTAATTACGCCATGCATCCTGGCAAGTTCAACCTCGGTGCCCACGAGGTATGGGCGGCCGACGGATACGGCGATGATAATTTCACGCTCCATAGCGTGGAAGTGCCCGTGCATCTCCGATTCAAATACACAAGGCTCGAGGGGGTGGAACAATATATTGCTCCATTCGCATATGTCGGACCGGTATTCCAGTTCCACGTCGCACAGTCAAATCTCGATGCAATCGAGCATCCTCTGGGCTCGGTGGCCCTGCAGTTCGGTGTCGGCGGTGAATTTTTCCAGTGCCTGCAGCTCAGCGCTTCCTACATCTGGGCACCGACTTATGAGATACGCACCGTAAAACTTGACAACCTCTCGGCCAGAAACTCCGGATTCAGCGTCAATCTCACCTACCTCTTCAAGTAATCATTCCACACGTGGCGACTTCCCGGGCAACAGCATCTCATCTCTTCAAGCTGGCTGCGTCTCTTCTCTACGCCACATCAACTTCACATGTCTACCATGTCGTTTGCAGAAGTCGTGCTGCCATTGCCGCTCTATTCCTCGTTCACTTACTCCATCCCGGAGGGTATGGAGGGGGTAGTCACAGGGTCGCGCGTGCTTGTGCAGTTCGGCCGACGCAAATTCTATACCGGCATTGTAGCTTCGGTCCATCCGGATGCTCCTGAAGGATATGATGTCAAGCCGATTTCCCTGCTCCTCGACCCGACTCCTATAGTGCGGTTCCCGCAGCTGAGGCTGTGGCAATGGATTGCCGACTATTATCTCTGCGCTCCCGGCGAAGTCTACAAGGCGGCAATCCCCACAGGGCTAAAGCCGGAAAGCACTACTTTCATCTCTCTCTCTCCCGACTGCGACCTCTCTGAAGCCATCCCCTCGCTTAAAGAGGAGGAAGCCAGGATTCTGCAGCTCGTCTATTCCGAAAAGCGACTTTCAATTTCCGATATTCAGAGTCGCACTGAAATCGCAAATGCCACATCATATATACGCCCGCTGCTGGAACAGGGGGTGCTTGAAGTGGCTGAAACGGTGGTGGAAAAATACCGTCCGAAGACTGTGCGCATGATCCGGCTCTCTCTTCGACCGGGCGATCACGACGGTGTGCACCGGTTCCTTGACCTGACCAACCGTTCCACTCGCCAGCAGAACGCTCTGATGGCTTATCTTGACATGTCGGGATTTCTATCCTCTCGTTCTGAACCTAAAGAAGTGGAGCGCGACGCCCTCCTGCAGCGCGCCGGAATCACTCCCGGCATTCTCAAGGCAATGGTGGATAAACAGATTTTTGAAGTCTACAAGAAGAGTGTCAACCGTTTTCAGGATTTCGACGGCACAATCCACCCCATTCCTCAGCTATCTGAGTTACAGCGCTCTGCTTTTGATGCTATTTCCGATGGATTCCGCACTAAGGATACGATACTGCTGCATGGCGTCACCGGGAGCGGAAAGACTGAAATCTACGCACATCTGATCGACCGTGTGCTTGCTGCCGGACGACAGGTGCTTTTTCTCGTGCCCGAAATCTCACTTACCACCCAGCTCACCGACAGGATGCGGCGCATCTTCGGCGACCGTCTGCTCGTATATCATTCCAAATTCTCCGACAATGAGAGGGTCGATGTGTGGAGGCGTGTGCTCGATTCCCATCAACCGTTGCTGATTCTTGGAGCACGAAGTGCCGTTTTTCTGCCATTCCATCATCTCGGTCTGGTGATTGTGGACGAAGAGCACGAGTCGTCATACAAGCAATACGACCCCGCGCCTCGCTACAATGCCCGCGACACGGCGATAGTGCTCGCCTCGATGCATGGAGCAAAGACTCTGTTAGGGTCTGCCACCCCGGCTGTCGACACATATTACAAAGCTCTCAACGGAAAATACGGACTCGTCACTCTTTCCGAGCGATACGAGGGTGCAGCTCTCCCTGCTGTTGAAATCATCGACATGAAAGAACAGCGCAAACGCAAGCTCTCCGATGGGATTCTGTCGCAGCCGCTGCGTCTGGCCACCGAGCAGGCTCTGCAACACGGCAAGCAGGCTCTGATGTTCCAGAACCGACGCGGTTTCGCACCTTTCGTTGTATGCCGCAATTGCGGATGGACTCCTCGATGCACCAACTGTGATGTCGCGCTCGTTTATCACAAACATTCCGACCAGCTCAGATGCCATTACTGCGGATTCGCAATGCCTTTGCCTCCGCTATGCCCTGCATGTCAGGAAAATTCGGTGGAGGTATATGGCTATGGCACTGAACGAATCGCCGAGGAGGTTCACCTCCGTTTCCAAGGATACCGCGTAGGGCGCATGGACCTCGACTCTACCCGCAATAAGGATGCCTTTCAGGAGATAATCGAGGATTTCTCAAGCCATAACATGGACATTCTGGTGGGGACTCAGATGATTACAAAAGGTCTTGACTTCGGCGAAGTCACGGTAGTGGGAGTACTCAACGCCGACTCTCTGCTCAATTTCCCCGACTTCAGAGCCGGCGAACGCGCTTTCAATATGCTCGAACAGGTGGCCGGACGTGCCGGACGACGTTCTGATCCGGGCAATGTCTACATCCAGACTACCGACCCGCAGAATGCTGTGCTCGCCCGTGTGGCTTCCCACGACTACAAGGGATTCTATGAAATGGAGATTGCAAGCCGAAGCAGGCTTCTTTACCCCCCTTTCAGCAGAATCATCAATATATTCCTGAAAAACAAAAACTACGGCGATGCCCAAACGGCAGCCCGGCTGTTGGCCGAGGCCCTGCGGACCACTTTCGGGCCGCGTGTGCTCGGTCCTGAAAAACCCTTTGTGAGCCGCGTGGCCACTTGGTATCTGCAATGTATCATGCTCAAAATTGAGTCTACGGCATCTATGAGCAAGGTGAAACGAATATTGCGCACCATCTACGAAAGTCTGGCCCGCGACCCGCGAATTAAATCATCCGTCATATATTATGATGTCGATCCGGCATAAATAATATGATCTGTATGTGTTCTAATTTAACCGATAGTATTTGAACGGAATTCTTAAAATTAAATTCGGACACCTGCTTAAGTACACAACTTTATGTCAGCCATGATTACTGATTCTGAATTCGATCGCCAGCATCTCTGGCATCCATATACATCCACTCACGACCCCCTCGCTTGCTATGAAGTGGAAAAGGCCGAAGGTGCAGAACTTATACTGCGCGACGGACGCCGCCTGATCGACGGCATGTCATCGTGGTGGTGCGTGATTCATGGATATTCCCATCCGGTGCTCGTGGAGGCGGCCCGACAACAGTGCGAAAAGATGTCGCACGTCATGTTCGGTGGCCTCACCCACTCTCCGGCTATTCAGCTCGGACGCCTGCTGCTTGAGATTCTTCCTCCTTCGATGCAGCACATATTCTATGCCGATTCCGGATCGGTGGCCACTGAAGTGGCAATGAAAATGGCCGTCCAGGCCCACGATGATCCACGCCGCACAGATTTCGCCACAATCCGCAGCGGGTATCATGGCGACACTTGGAATGCCATGTCGGTATGCGACCCTGTCACCGGCATGCACGGGGCCTTCGGCTCGGCGCTTCCAAAACGATATTTCGCCGATGCCCCCCAATGCCGCTTCGATGATGAATGGAATCCCGCCGACTTCATCCCGATGCAGCGACTCATCGACGAGCACGCCGACACTCTGGCCGCTGTGATACTCGAGCCAATCGTACAAGGGGCCGGCGGTATGAGATTCTATCATCCGCAATATCTCCGCGAACTGCGACGCGCCTGCGATGAAAAGGGTATTCTACTGATATTCGATGAGATTGCCACAGGATTCGGACGCACCGGACGCCTCTTTGCCTGGGAACACGCCGGAGTCGAACCCGACATAATGCTCATAGGGAAGGCGCTCACCGGCGGGTTCATGACGTTTGCCGCGGTGGCCACTACCCACAATGTCGCCGAACGGATATCCGAATCTTCTGCAAAATGCATAATGCACGGACCCACATTCATGGCCAATCCTCTGGCCTGCGCCGTGGCCCTGGCGTCAACCCGCCTCCTGCTCGACTCGCCATGGCAGCAGCGCATCCGTGAAATCGAGGATATCATGACTCAACGCCTCGCTCCGGCTCGTCAATTCCCCAATGTGGAGGATGTAAGGGTGCTTGGCGGTATTGGAGTGATACAGGTCGACCGGCCAATCGACCTCGGACGCTTCCAGAAGCAATGCATCGAAGAAGGGGTATGGATACGCCCCTTCGGGAAGAACGCCTACATCATGCCTCCATATCTGGCCGTTACCGACTCTCAGCTGCACAGACTTTGCGATGCTCTGCTGCGGCTGGTAAGTAAATGCCGAGTGAATGAGTGAATGAGTGAGTGAATTAAATTTCAACACTTATGCAAGTGTTCAGATTTAATTTTATGAATTCCGTTCAATTGCGATCGGTTGAATTCAATCACTTGCTTAAAGACATGAACGAATATTAACCCCTCAGTTTTGTCATGGCTCTGAAAAAAAAATCCAAGTCATCGACAGCAGCTTCTGCTGCCGGGTCTGCCCGACCCAAAACATCTGGACGCCTGCGTCGGCGTCACGCCTCACGTGTCTCTCAGGATAAGGCTGACGCCGCACCGGCTTCAGCCTCCTCGGCTCCTGCTCCGGCCGAAGCATCCTGCCAATCTCCGTTGCAAGGGTATGCCGATTTTATAACTGGTCTTGAAAAAGAGCATCGTCTGCGTCGCATTCCATCCGAAGATGCCGGCGACAGAATCGACATGCTCAGTAATGATTATCTCGGGTTGGCTGCCGAAGCCGACAGATATCTGCCTGAATTCCACGAGCGATTCCCGGATGCGCGCTTCACATCATCGGCCTCCCGACTCCTCTCACGCGCCAACCGCTATCACAGTGAGCTTGAAGATTACCTCGGTCGTCTCTACGACCGGCCGGCACTGCTCTTAAATTCTGGCTACCATGCCAATGTCGGGATAATTCAGGCTCTTGCATTACCCGGCACTCTATTTTTGGCCGACAAGCTCGTGCATGCATCCATTATCGACGGACTGAGGCTGAGCGGAGCGGATTTCAAACGGTTCCCTCACAATGACCCCAAGCGTCTGCACCGTCTGATTGCCGGACTGCACGGGGCATACCAGCGCATCATCATCATAGCAGAAGCCATCTACAGTATGGATGGAGATATGGCCCCGCTCCATGAACTGGTATCACTCAAGGCCGAATATCCTGAAGTGATGCTATACCTTGATGAGGCCCACAGCTTCGGTGTGCGGGGTCCTCTCGGTCTCGGGCTGGCTGAAGAGTTCGGACTCATCGATTCTTTCGACATCATTATAGGCACTCTCGGCAAAGCCGCCGCTTCGGCAGGTGCGTTTGCCGTCACTTCGCCTGTGATGAAGGAATATCTCCTCAACACGGCTCGCAGCTTCATATTCTCCACCGCGATCTCTCCCGCCCAGGCGGCATGGTCGATTCTTATGATTGAGAAAATCACTCAGCTCAACGACAGGAGGCTTCACCTGCAGCGGCTGTCGCGACATATGGTGAGCGAACTGTCGCGACGCCTTAATTTCGAATCGCCGGCCACAACTCAGATTGTGCCGCTGATAATCGGTGATGCCGCCGAGGCGGTCCTTATGGCCGGACATATGGCTGCCGGTGGCTTCGACGCGCTGGCCATACGCCGTCCGACTGTCGCCGCCGGAAGCGAACGCATTCGTTTTTCTCTCAATGCTCTGCTCTCTGAAAAGGATATCGACCGACTGATTTCGCTGATCGGACGCTATCGCTGAGCCAAGTAAACATGTATCATATCCCAGCGCTCTTGTAATGAAGACTTCGTTCGTTGCCAATAACCCCGGCTGCCACCGCCTGATAATCTTATTCAGCGGATGGAGCACATCTCCTGACTTCTACACCGGCATCTCCTCTGAAGGATGGGATGTCATGGTGGTATATGACTATTCCGACGACGGAGTGTCGGTCAGGATCCCTGACCGATATTCCACGGTTCTGGTCGTGGCCTGGTCGCTGGGTGTGACTGCGGCTGAAATGGCATTGCGCCACGAGGCTCACAGAGTGGCCGCCGCATTTGCGGTCAACGGCACACTCGCCCCTGCCGACGACATCTATGGAATCCCTTCCGGAATATACCATGACACCGAAATGTCGCTGAATGAACGCAATCTGCGTCGCTTCCGCCACCGTCTTTCTACCTCGCGCGACCCTTACCGCTTCCCGGAGGATTCTCCGGCTGCCATATCGCCGGCCGAATCCGCCGACCACGACCTGACTATATCGCGTCTGAGAACCGAACTGCGTCTGCTGGCCTCGCATTCGATTCCAGCTTCAGCCGATGAATGTGTTTTGCCATGGCGCCGGGCTTTCATCGGCTCTGCCGACCTCATATTTCCGGCCGATGCCCAGAGGCGTGCATGGGAGGCGCATCCGCTTCATCCACAGATCTGCGAATGGGAGTGCGGACATTATATCCCGCTCAGTCTGATTATCGACAATATCCTCCCCGATCATACACGCATACGCAATCACTTCGAGGCATCCCATGACACTTACGATGCCAATGCCACCGCCCAGATTCACATTGCCACACGTCTGGCCGGCATGGCCGGTGATCTGATTGCCGATGGCGACAAGCCTCGCTATCTGCTTGAAATCGGCCCGGGCACCGGGTGTCTGACCCGCAGGTTGCAACGCCTATTCTCGCCGGAACATGCCACCTTCATCGACCTCTGCCCCCTCTCTCCTTTTAATATGTCGCCCGATGAACGTTACGTCACTGCCGACGCCGAGCAATGGATGGCCGAGGCTGAGGCTGATACGTTCGATTTCATCGCTTCGGCAAGTACTATCCAGTGGTTTGTGGATCCGCGCGGATTTTTCAGCAATGCCGCCAGACTGCTGAAACCCGGAGGCAGGCTGATTTGCTCTACATTCGTCAGTGGCAATCTGGCCGAACTCGACGCCCTGCGCCCCGCTCCGATAATCTATCACTCTTCTGACGAGATTTATAGGATGGCCGCAGCATCTTTCGGCAATGTATCAATTGAAGAAGAAGACATACCTGTGGTGTTCGACTCGCCAAGACAGGCTCTTATGCACCTGAAACTCACCGGAGTGGCCGGAACGGCTAAAAGTAACATTCGCAATCTGCTCACATCTCTTCCCGCTCGCCCGAGCCTGACTTACCGGGCGTTGTATATAAGAGCAATAAAAAATTGAATTATTTTTTCTTGTTTAAGAAATTTTAATTATATTTGCACCGTCAGACGAAGATGTAGTTTAAACTTCTTTCAATAAGTGAGTCTTCAAATTAAACGATTGTAAATAAAAGGGAATCTTTTCTACAATCTGCGGCTTCTTTTGCCGCTTCCGGCATGTATTTTCTGTCGAATATGTTTTTATTCTCCGATACTCCTCGCCGGAGTCGACTAAAAAAACAAGCCCGTATTTTGCATAAATTAAAATTGGACACTTGCTGATTGACACTTTTTGAGTTTTCGTGAAAGGTGCCATACGACTTCGGTTACACTTCATCTGATTTACTCCTGATGTCTTGACTTAATCACTTATATATGAGAAAATCTACCATATTCATTGCTTTTTCCGCAATCGCGATGCAGGCAGCCGCAGCAATCAGCGACCTGCCAGCCAATCCAACGGCTACACTCATCACCGACCCCGTGCCCGGCGCCGAACCCACGGTGCTCGTAAAGTCTGGCACAGGATTCATTCGTATCGACAATCAGCTCGATGTGCTCCCGGCCGACGGGTCTCTGACCAAAATGATACGCACCGATGATAAAATCTATCTGTCCGACATCTTTAGCTGGACACCGAGCGCAGGCTGGATTGAAGGGTCTGTTGAAGGCTCGAAAGTCACTTTCCGGCTGCCTCAGATAGTCAAGTCTGAAATGGCTGATATAGATGGTGTGCTCACCCCGCAACAGTATTATGCAGTGGCATGTGATATGGTGGTGCGCAATGGCGCGGCCGATATGGTGCCTACTACGGAGCAGACATATGTCATGAACATCGCCGACGACGGCTCGCTCATCCCGGAAGACCCGGAACTTTTTATGGGCAGTTTTATCTTCGACGGTCGCAGCTGGGCATGGAATCTGAGCGGTGACTTCTACGGCTCGCTCTCACCTCAGACTCAGACTCCGGTGGAGGCTCCGGAGAATATCACGTTCTCTCCGATGGTGCTCACATATCCCCATATACTCTACGGGGGAACGTATGCCCGCCCGCTTGAAGTGGCTTTCGATGGCAACGACTGCTACATAAAAGGTGCTGCCACAGGCATATCCGACCTCCAGGACAGCATTATCAAAGGCTCCCGTCAGGGTCGCGTCGTAAGCTTCGGCTCCAACCAGTTTCTCGGCAACAGCTGGCTGTTCGGGTTCACCCAGTATTTCATTGGAGGAGAGACTGAATATGAAGATTCTTTTCAATACGGACAAGTACCGGTATTCACCCCTGCCGATATGATGGAATGGGTATACGACGACCAGACAGGAACGCTGACTTCTGACATGAGCTTCATCATAGTCCCGTCTCCACAGGAAGATTCTGAGAATCTCTACTATGAGAACATCTATATTGCCCCGTCAATCTATCCCGTATCTCCCGAAAGCCATGTCAGCAATCTCATCACGCCGGAGGTAAGTTTTACACCGGCGAGTGCAGGGATGCCAAACGTAATCGACTTTGCCGTGAGCATGGTGTCGGCCGACAATCAGATTCTCGACATGGATAAACTCTATTTTGAAATCTATATGGACGGCGCCCCCTTCGAGTTCTCCCCATCGATTGATCCTGCTCTTAAGCAGCCCGCCTCGCGAATACAGGTGGGCACTACCGACTATTACTGCTTCGTGGCCGCCGAAGAAATCATACAGATGGTGGCAATCCCCGAGATGAATTTCACCGACCTTGCTCTGCGGCTCGTATATCTCGCCGACCCGGAAAATCCGGCATATTCCGACTTCGTCTATGTCAAAGGGAGCGGCGTGGACACAATTGACGCCATTCCCTCCGGCGCGCCTGAATACCTCGACATTCAGGGCCGACGCCTCTCCGGAATGCCCCGTGGAGGTATCTCAATCCGCCGCACACCTCTATCAGATGGATCTGTGCGCTACGAAAAAATACTGAACCGCCGCTAAATCCCTACCTCCCCACTCTCCCCTCTCCATCCATCCCTCTCCACTCTCCCCATTCGGCTGGACTATCAATATTTACGCACTCTATCGGCCCGCAACCGATAGAGTGCTGCTTTTTGGCCTGACAATCCGCAGGTCATTTAAACTTTTTGCAATGGCAGGATGCATGGAGACTGACATTGACAACAACTTACACAGACTCTTTTTAAGTTTTCGTAAAAAGATAAAAGACTTCTATATCCGCATCCAAAAAAATTGGCTCAATAAATTTTTTATTAGCAGAATTTTGCATAACTTTGCTTCTGAGCATCTTGACAAAACACGCCATCTCATCATCCGGGCTACCCGGGGCATAGGTCAGAATCCCTCTACATCTCTCTCCCGATAAGTAAGTGTTCAAATTTAATATATAGAATATGCAGGATTGTCTGTTAGTCAATTCCGGTGCGGAGTGAAGGAGAATATAATCATATTCGACTGAACGACAAGCCTGAAGCCGAAAAATAGAAGCCGCATATTGATTCAAAGATTCTCTTTCAATTACTATCGGTTAAATTTAAACTCTTACTTATTGGTCCGGCATTCTACCACAATTGTAATTCGCAGATACAATAAGGAGTCGTTAAAACTTTTTTTCATTGGCAAGATTCATTAAGATTGATATATGCCAGAATTTTAATGGAGATTGACATTGAAGAGTACGGATCCAGACTCTTTTTAAGTTTGCATAAAAAGTTTAACCGGCTTCTGAGAATCTCTCTAAAGAAAGTATAATATTATCAGACCTAATCATTATGAAGAAATTTACTCTTCTTGCCTGCGCCATAATGAGCGTAGCCATGGCTCCGGCTGCTGAACTGGAGTTTTCCTATAACCCCAACGGCTTGGACCCGCAATGGTACGGCACAAGCAAAAAGGAGAACTACGATATAGCCGTCAAAATAGATAATCCGGGACTCGCAGGTGCCAGAATCACCAGTATCTCTGTTCCGGTAAACGGTGCCGACAATCTCTACGGCAGTGCATCGGCATTCCTTACATCCAAGCTTGTAGTGGAGCGAATTGACGGGGTGCGCGTCAATGTCCCCGATATATGCTCTGTCGAGGCCACAATCTCCAACGGCATACTTACCGCCACATTCGACGAACCGTATACACTCACATCTGAACCCATATATGTGGGATATTCAATCGAAGTGGCCGAACTGCAGACCGACACCAAGGCTCCGATTGCCGTAGTGGCCGGTGATAATCCGGATGGATTCTGGTTTCACTCCACACGCACGCAGCTTAAATGGGACAACTATGTGAATAAAGACAAGGCCGGCCTTCAGAGCGCCATGTCAATAATGCTCGATGGTAATTTTGATGCCGCCACGGCATCCATTAGTCTGCCCAAACGCACATTGATGATCACCAATCAGGAGAATGAATATTCTTTCGAAGTAATCAACGGTGGCGTCACTGAAATCTCAAACGTTGGCTATTCCTGGAAAATTGGCGATATCTCAGGCGAAGGCACATATGAGTTCCCCACTCCCGTGCGCAACGCCATCGGAGCCTCTGGCACTGTCAGTTTCACTGTCCCCGCTGTAGAAGAGAACGGCAAAAATAAAATTTCGATTACACTCGACAAGGTCAACGGATCCGCCAATCCCAACCTCAGCGCATCTGACGAGGCAAATGTGGTTTTCACACCCTCTGTTCCTGTCAACCGCCCGCTGGTGGAGGAATACACCGGCATGTGGTGCGGATGGTGCGTACGCGGTTACGTGGCTCTTGAACATCTCAGAGAGGTATATGGAGAGGATTTCGTGGCTGCTGCATGGCATAATACCGACCCGCTGGCCATCTCTTCTGCATATCCTAACGCCGTCTCCGGATTCCCGATGGCCTACATCAACCGCTCATTATCGCTCGACCCCGGCAATCTGGGCATTTTCTGGCCCGAGGCTGCTGAAACGCTTACCGACATCAGCATCGAATGTGATATCGAATATACCGACAATACAAAATCCGCTATCAAAGCCACTGCCACCGTCACTTCAATCGAAGATGACAACTCTCCTTATTACATAGGTTATCTGCTCATTGGCGACGGTCTGCAGGATCCTTCATGGCTGCAGAGCAACTACTATTCCGGAAGGACGGCCCAGGCTGAAGCCGAACTGGCTGAGCCTTACGCTAAGATGTTTGCTGAAATGCCCTCAATGGCCGGAGGTCTCACGTTCAATGACGTAACTCTCAGCAAGGATTATGCAATGGGCGTCGACGGGTCTCTGCCCCAGAAGGGACTCAAGGCATTCTCTCCTGAATCTCACAGCATCACATTCGACATTTCTGATATCCGCACCACTTATATACGTCCCACCGACGAGAATCCCGACGCCAATCTCATCCCAATCGATAAGAATAAACTGCGCGTCATCGCTTTTGTGCTCCGCACAGACGGCACTGTGGTCAATTCATGCTCTTCGCCCTATACCGACGGTTCGACACACGCATCGGGTGTAGAGACAATTGTCTCTGATGCTGAAGTGGCACGCATCGTATGGCATGACCTGCAGGGGCACACTGTGAGCGCCCCTGAAAAGGGACGCATCTACGTATGCACTCATATCATGACAGACGGCACGGTGCGCAGCTCAAAGGTTATCGTAAAATAAACCCGACACCGCTCTGTCGATTCCATGCGGATGATCCGCTACATCTATTATCTGACATGACTTTCCCCTGCGGCCTAAATCAAAGCCGCAGGGTTTCTTTTGCCCTCACCGGATTTTCTCGACCTCACGACCTCACGACATTATGACCTCTCGACTTAAACCTTACGACATTGTGACATTACGACATTACGACCTCATCCGGCACAATGGCAATATACGCAGAGAGGCCGGCCCGAATCGTTCGGGCCGGCCTCCGGCTTTTATACAGATGTAGGGATTTTATCAGATTTCCTTGCGGAGCTTGATTTCCTCGGGAGTCAGCTCCGGATCCACGCCCCAGTTCTGGGCGGCCAGACGCTTATAGTTGTTGTAGCGCCACTTGGCATTATCCTCTGCTGCTTTGAAGAGTTCTTCGGCTGCATCGGGATACATCTTGGCTACCGATGCGAAGCGCACTTCACCCTTGAGGAATCCTGCGAACTTATCCCACTGCGGCTCCTTGCTGTCGAGCGAGAAGGGATTGTTGCCCTTGGCCTCCTCATCGGGATTGTAGCGCCAGAGGTGCCAGTAACCGCACTCTACGGCCAGACGCTCCTCCTCCTGACTGTGGCCCATGCCGGCCTTCAGTCCGTGGTTGATACAGGGTGAGTAAGCAATAATCAGCGACGGGCCATCATATGCCTCTGCCTCTCTGATAGCCTTGAGGGTCTGGGCATTGTCGGCACCCATGGCCACCTGAGCCACATATACATAGCCGTATGTAGTGGCAATCAGGCCGAGGTCTTTCTTGCGGATACGCTTGCCGGCGGCAGCGAATTTGGCGATTGCACCGATTGGAGTAGACTTCGATGACTGACCGCCGGTGTTGGAATACACCTCAGTGTCGAGCACGAGGATATTCACGTTCTTGCCCGATGCAATCACATGGTCAAGACCGCCGAAGCCTATGTCATAGCTTGCGCCGTCGCCACCGATAATCCACTGGCTGCGCTTGGTCAGATAGTGCTTCAGATTCTCAATCTGGCTGCAGATGCTGCAGATGCTGCAGTTGGCAGCGTTGGCCTTAGCCAGTTCAGCCCACTTCTCACCGGCCTCACGCGACTTGTCGGAATCCTCTTTCACCTCAAGCCATGCAGCGGCGGCAGCCTTCACCTCGGGTGTGCAGCAGTCGCATGTCTGGCTCTTGACGGCGAGGTCTTCGAGACGCGCACGCATCTTCTCGTAGGCTATACGCATGCCGAGGCCGAATTCGCAGAAGTCCTCGAAGAGGGAGTTGGCCCAAGCCGGACCGTGACCCTTCTCGTCGGTGCAGTAGGGTGTGGAGGGCACCGAACCGGAGTAGATCGATGAGCAGCCGGTGGCGTTGGCCACGATTTCGTGGTCGCCGAAGAGCTGGCTGACAAGCTTCAGATAGGGAGTCTCGCCGCAGCCTGCGCAGGCACCTGAGAACTCGAAGAGGGGCTTGGCAAACTGGCTGTTCTTCACGTTCAGTTTCACGTCTACCAGATTCTGCTTCGATGCCACGTGTTGCTCGCAGTAGTCCCAGTTCTTCTGTTCGTCAAGCTGAGATTCGATATGCTTCATGGAGAGGGCCTTGACACCCTTCTTGCCCGGACATACGTCGACACAGTTGCCGCATCCGAGGCAGTCGAGCACATTGACCTGCTGCACAAAACGCAGACCCTCGAAACCCTTGCCGATGGCAGGTATGGATTGGCCTTCGCCGAAAGAGGATGCTGCCATCTCCTCGGCATTCAGCAGGAACGGACGGATTGTGGCGTGAGGACATACGTAGGCGCACTTGTTGCACTGGATACAGTTCTCCGATGCCCATTCCGGTACGAAGGCTGCCACACCGCGCTTCTCATAGGCGGCTGTGCCTTGCGGCCATGTGCCGTCGGCACGGTCGGCAAACGCGCTCACAGGGAGAAGATGGCCGTCCTGCGAATTGATGGGCTTCACGACATTTGTGATGAATGCCGGAGCATCGCTTGCAGCGGTAGCATCATCAGGAAGTTCGGCCCATGCGGGATCCACATCGAGCTTGTGATATTCAGAGCCACGGTCGACGGCCGCATAGTTCATGTTGACGATATTCTCACCCTTCTTGCCATAGCTCTTGACGATGAATTTCTTCATCTGCTCTACGGCAAGCTCTACGGGGATTACCTC
The DNA here is from genome assembly GCA_002491945.1 of Porphyromonadaceae bacterium UBA7141. Taxonomy (GTDB): domain Bacteria; phylum Bacteroidota; class Bacteroidia; order Bacteroidales; family Muribaculaceae; genus Lepagella. Next base: position 30,164 of record DKWX01000048.1, on the reverse strand, counting down.
TGTGATGCGGAAGAATGCGCTCTGCAGGATGGTGTTGGTGCGGTTGCCCAGACCAATCTCCTGCGCGATTTTCGACGCATTCATATAGTAGAGGGTCACATTGTTCTTGGCAAGATGCTTCTTGACGCGCACCGGGAGGTTCTTGGCAAGTTCCTCGCCTTCCCACACGGTGTTGAGCAGGAATGTGCCGCCGGGCTGCAGGCCGCGTGTCACATCATACATGTTCAGGTAAGCCTGCACGTGACATGCCACGAAGTTGGGGGTGTTGACGAAATATGTCGAGCGGATGGGTTCATCGCCGAAGCGGAGGTGCGAGCAGGTGAAACCGCCCGACTTCTTTGAGTCATACTCGAAATATGCCTGACAGTATTTGTCGGTATTCTCGCCAATGATTTTCACCGAGTTCTTGTTGGCACCCACTGTGCCGTCGGCACCGAGTCCGTAGAATTTGGCTGCGAAGATGCTCTTTCCGCCGAGGTGCATCTCGGGAAGCTGGGGGAGCGAGTGGAATGTCACATCATCGACGATACCGATTGTGAAGTGATTCTTAGGTTCGGGCAGCTCGAGGTTCTCATATACCGAAAGTATCTGGGCCGGAGTGGTGTCTTTTGAGCTCAGACCATAGCGGCCGCCGATGATGAGTGGGGCGTTCTCTTTGCCGTAGAACACATCCTTGACGTCGAGGTAAAGGGGTTCGCCGTTGGCTCCGGGCTCTTTTGTACGGTCAAGCACTGCGATACGCTTGGCTGTCTTGGGCACAGCTGCAAGGAAGTGTCTTGCCGAGAAGGGACGGTATAAATGCACACTTACCAGACCCACTTTCTTACCCTGGGCCATGAGATAGTCGATTGTCTCCTGGATGGCCTGTGTCACCGAACCCATTGCGATAATCACGTTCTCGGCCTCGGGATCACCATAGTAGTCGAACAGACCGTATTTGCGACCTGTGATTTTGCTTACTTCATTGAGGTATTCTTCTACGATTGCCGGCACAGCCTCATAATACTTGTTGCTGGCCTCACGGTGCTGGAAGAAAACATCGGGGTTCTCGGCCATGCCGCGTGCCACAGGGGCATCGGGATTGAGGGCACGCTTGCGGAACTCGGCGAGGGCGTCTCGGTCAATCAGTGCAGCGAGGGCGTCCTGGTCGATTGCCTCGATTTTCTGAATCTCGTGCGATGTGCGGAAGCCGTCGAAGAAGTTGATGAAGGGCACTCGGCTCTTTATTGTGGAGAGATGGGCCACACCTGCGAGGTCCATCACTTCCTGTACTGAACCTTCGCAGAGCATAGCGAAACCTGTCTGGCGGGCCGACATCACATCCTGATGATCGCCGAAGATGGAGAGGGCATGTGATGCGATGGTGCGCGCCGATACGTGGAACACACAGGGGAGCAGCTCACCTGCAATCTTGTACATATTCGGAATCATCAGCAGCAGACCCTGCGATGCGGTGTATGTTGTGGTCAGCGCACCGGCCTGAAGCGAACCATGCACGGCGCCTGCGGCACCGGCCTCACTCTGCATCTCCTGCACAAGAACTGTCTCACCGAAAATATTCTTTCTGCCTGCGGCGCTCCAGTCGTCGACATATTCGGCCATAGTCGATGACGGAGTGATGGGATAGATTGCGGCCACTTCGCTGAACATGTAGCTCACGTGGGCTGCCGCCTGGTTGCCATCACAGGTCAGAAACTGTTTTTCTTTGCTCATAAGTATTTTAAGATTTTTTACTGTATGAAGTTTATTATTCTGTTTCTGAGTATTTTTATTTATCTGTCTACCTTTTTCGCTCCGACTCCGGCATCGCGGCTTTTCAGTGCCGGGGCTTCTCTCGGAGGGAATTTTGCAAAGTTACTAAAAATCCGCGTATTTCACGTTGTAAAGTCGTCATTTCCGTTAATATGATGTCTATTAAATCGCTTATTTATAACGCATCCAAATAAGCAGCTCATCATCTCTCTCTTCTTTTATGGTCATGACGGAGGCTTTATTCTGTGAGAGTATGTATGCAGTCTAAGTTAGTCAAGTAAGTGTTCAAATTTCATTTATAAGTAAGTGTTCAAATTGAACACTTACTTATTTCTCTCCGGCTGAAGCATCGGGGCCGACGACTCTCTACGGATGTCGGATTACTCCCGGTTCACACTGCATCAAGATACCCTATGCGGCGTTTCTCCCCTTTGATTTTTTTCTGTCGTGAGGCCTCTATCACGGCCGGGGCCACCGTTCGGCGCAGTGTCACAAGGCTGTAATGGTCGAAGACTGCTATCTTCCCTACTTCGCTCGCATCGACGCCGCATTCTTTGACTATATACCCCAATATGTCGCCTCGCGACAGTTTTTCGCGCCGGCCGGCTGAGATGCAGAGCACCTCGTCGGGAGATTTCAGATTCCCTTCCACGCCCTCTGTCAGGGCGTAAGGGGAATCTACTTCCATGTATTCCCGGAGTTCTTCATCGGGGCCGAGCAGAAGATATACGTCCCCTTCGCTGGCCACGCGGGCTGTGCGGCCGTTGCGGTGGGTGTAGGCTGCGGGGGTAAGTGGCAGATGATAGTGCACCACGTTTCTCACCCCCTCGATATCCAGACCGCGGGCTGCGAGATCTGTGGCCACGAGTATCGGACGTGCGCCTGAGTTAAATGCCTGCAGAGCCGATTCGCGCCGGCGCTGATCGAGGGCGCCGTGATAAAGCACACATGCCGCGCCGGCCTTGCGTAGAAATTCGGCCACACGTTCGGCGCTTTCGCGGTGATTGACAAATATTATGGTGCGGTCAGCGCCCTCGGCCCCTGAAATGGAACGTAGCAGCCGGAGCAGTGTGTCGAGTTTGTCACGCCCGTCACTCCTGACACTGCGCACACGCAGACGATGTCGCAACGCCCGGTTGCTCTCAAGGTAATCGAGCACTGCCGGATCTCTGACAGGCAGGAAGTCGGGAAGCGAGGGGGCGTCTGTGGCCGAGGTCAGTATGACGCGGCCTAAGTTTTTCATATGCCGCAGTATGGCGGCCATATCGTCCTCAAAGCCGAGTTCGAGCGATTTGTCAAATTCATCAAGCACAAGAATACGCGTGGGGAGCACGTCGATATTACGGCGCTTGATATGATCGAGCAGGCGTCCGGGAGTGGCCACGATAATGTCGGGTACTACACTGAGGCTGTTGACCTCGTCATCCACATTGTGTCCGCCGTAGAGCGACACCACGCGGAAAGGACCGCTGATGTTACGGAGCACTCCGGCTATCTGTGTCACCAGCTCGCGGCTCGGAGCTATCACCACTGCCTGCACTCTCCCTGTGGGGTCTTTGAGCATCTTCAGCAGCGGCACTCCAAAGGCCACTGTCTTGCCACTGCCTGTGGGCGAAAGCAGGATTATATCGCGTTTTTCGGCAGATGTGCGCAACATTTGTTCCTGCATCGGATTGAGTGTGGCGATTCCTTCGCGCGAAGCAAGCAGTTCTCTTATCTCTTTTTCTTTCATTACGGGGCTATTTCTGTATTTCTAAGTAAGAAGGCGTTTAAACTTTTTTTCATCGGCCGTCGCGGCAGACGCCCTGTCCGCGCATCCTGCGGAGGCATCCCCGGCTGCCTGAATTGACTTTCTTTACGAGATGACCGACCAGTCAATCTCATGCTCAAACCTCCGGCTTAGCTCGGAGGCAAGTATCCGCAGGCCGGCGTCATCGAGCGGGAGGGGTGTGGAGCGCAGGCTGTCGGCCTCTGCGGTGCCCCCGGTGATTACGGGGTTGCCGGCCAGCACGTCCTCGGCCGTATCGCGGGCCAGCTGCACTATCTGGCCGTCGGTGGCGAGATTGGCAATTCGGAGATTGAAGGCTATGCCGCTTTGTTGCGTGCCCTCCATGTCGCCAGGACCACGAAGTTTCAGGTCGGCTTCGCTCACAAGAAATCCATCTGTGGTCTGCGTCATAATGTTGAGGCGCTTGCGGGTGGGCGAGGCTATATTCTCTTTGGTCATAAGAATACACCAGCTGCGATCGGCTCCCCGCCCCACCCTGCCTCGCAACTGATGGAGCTGCGACAGGCCGAAGCGTTCGGCATTCTCTATGACCATGACAGTAGCGTTGGGCACATTCACTCCCACCTCGATTACTGTCGTGGCTACCATGATACGCGACTTCCCTTCTACGAATTTCTGCATCTGGTATTCTTTTTCGGCGGGTTTCATCTGCCCGTGCACGAAGCTCACCTCTACCCCGCTGAATGTCTCCCTCACCCGCTGCAACCCCTCTTCGAGACTGCGGAGATCGAGTTTTTCGTTCTCGCGGATAAGAGGATACACTATATAGATCTGACGCCCCTCGCGAAGCTGGCGCCATATGTGGCGGTCGACCTCCATACGTGATGTATCATAACGCAGCCACGTCTCTATAGGTTTGCGTCCCGGCGGCAGTTCATCGATTACCGACACGTCGAGATCTCCATAAAGTGTCATGGCCAGTGTGCGCGGTATCGGTGTGGCGGTCATCACGAGAACATGAGGCGGAATGACGCCTTTACTCCACATCCTGGCCCTCTGGGCCACTCCGAACCTATGCTGCTCGTCGATGACGGCCAGGCCGAGGTTTTGGAACATCACTTTTTCTTCAAGCAGTGCGTGTGTCCCGATTATGATATGTATCGAGCCGTCTGAAAGCCCCTCATGGATTTCGCGACGCGCACGGACCCCGGTGCTGCCGGTGAGCAGCGCGGTGCGCAGTCCGATAGCATCGGCCCATCCTCTGATTGTCTCGTAATGCTGCCCGGCGAGTATTTCAGTAGGAGCCATGAGACATGACTGATAGCCGTTGTCGACACTCATCAGCATCGACATGAAGGCCACCATCGTCTTGCCGCTGCCCACATCACCCTGCAGCAGGCGATTCATCTGACGCCCGGTGCGCATGTCGGCTCGAATCTCACGCAGCACTCGCTTCTGCGCTCCAGTAAGCTCAAATGGGATGCACTCGCTGTAATAACGGTTGAAGTATTCCCCTATTGTGGAGAATACGTGCCCACGCAGGGCGCGGCTTCGCCGCCGGGAATAGCGGAGTATCTGGAGTTCGAGATAGAAAAGCTCTTCGAACTTCATGCGTTCGCGAGCCCGGCGCAGAAGGTCGGCATCTTCGGGAAAGTGAAGAGAAACATAAGTCTGCGCCAGCGGGGGGAAATGATACCGCTCTACGATGGCCTGCGGCAGTGTCTCGGCCACTTCCCCGAAACGCGAATGAGCAAGCAGATGTCTGACCGCAGTCTGAAGCACACGCTGCGAGAGTCCGCGCTTGCGCATCACTTCGGTCAGGCTGTAGATTCCCTGCAGTCCGGAGGGTGGATTGACCGGGTCAAATCTCTCAATCTCCGGATGAGCCATCTGCCAGCCGCCGGCATAGATCGCAGGACGCCCGAACAGAACATACTCTACTCCCGTACGGTACATCTCACGTATCTTACGCACTCCGGCAAACCACACGGCCTCCATCATGCGCTCGCCATCTGTAAATATTCCCCTCAGTCGCTGTCTGGCCCCTTCTCCTTCTGTAAGAAAACTGACAAAATGCCCGCGTATCTGCACCATCGGCATCTCTCCCTGCAGTTCGGCAATACGGTAGAAACGGCTTCTGTCGGCATACCGGAAGGGATAATATTCCAATAGTCCGCGGAAGTCGCTTATCTCAAGCTCTGAGGCGAGGAGTTTTGCCCTTGCCTCGCCTATCCCTTTGAGAAATTTTATCTCCGTGTCTTCAAATCTACCCATATTCATAATGGATAAGTAAGTGTTCAAATTTAACCGATAGCGATTGAACGAGTATCAATAGCGATTGAATGGGAATCAATAGCGATTACTCTCCTGCCCGCGCCCTCAGCAATGCCTCCGCAATGATGAAGTCGTCGGGATGGGTCACTTTTATATTGGCAGACTCCCCTTCATATAGTCTGACATGATGACCGGCACTCTCCACTACCGAAGCGTCATCCGTATAGGCCGACAGATCCGATGCCGATTTATAGCAGTCACATAGCAATCTGTAGGGGAATATCTGCGGAGTCTGCACCTCTACATATAACGCCCGGTTGACCGTATGACTTTCGGCCTCTGCAAGAGACACCGACGGGGCGGCGAGCTGTCGCAGCGAATTGACTGCGGGCATGACCGGTATCACTCCTGCCCCACTGACACAAAAGGCATCCATCCCACGGCGTATCATGCCGGCACTCACGAGCGGACGCGCTCCGTCGTGCACCATCACCATCGCCTCCCCGGCAGGTGCGTCGCCAAGCAGTCCGGCCACTGTGAGCAGTCCGTTGCTTACCGACTCCGCACGCGTGCGGCCGCCACAACATAGCGTATAGGGAATTCTTTCGTATTCCGGCATTGCATCGCAAAGAATCTGCCAGTCGTCGAAGAAACCCGGATGCACCACCAGCACTATCTCCATGTCGGCATCCGCATCGCGGAACGCCTTCATGGCCCACCACACAAGCGGGCGTCCGCAAATCTGACGAAACTGCTTCGGCATATCACCTCCGGCACGCGTGCCGGAGCCCCCGGCCAATATGATTGCATATTTTCTCATTTCATGCTCTTTCATGAATTTATGGCAACGACCGGCCCGGCGCCACCCTCCGCATCTGCAGAGACGAGGTGTCGCACGGACCGGCCGGGTACCTTACAGCTGATTTATTACATATTCATGCCGCCGTCCACCTGGATCACCTGACCGGAGACGTAGCTTGACATGTCGGAGGCAAGGAATGTGGCCACATTGGCGATATCCTCTACCTGACCGCCGCGACGCAAGGGGATTTTGCCTACCCACTCTTTGCGCACATCCTCGGGCAATGCCGCTGTCATGGCTGTCTCGATGAAGCCGGGGGCTATGGCATTGGCCCGTATGCCGCGCGAGCCCACTTCCTGGGCTATACTCTTGGCCAGAGCTATCAGACCGGCCTTTGATGCAGCATAGTTTGCCTGGCCGGCGTTGCCATGCACACCAACTACGGATGCCATATTGATGATTGAGCCGGATTTCTGACGCATCATGATCGGAAGCACGGCGTGGATGAAGTTGAATGCGGATTTGAGGTTGACTGCAATTACCGCATCCCACTGTGCCTCGCTCATGCGCATCATCAGGCCGTCTTTGGTAATACCTGCGTTGTTGACGAGGATGTCGATCTTGCCAAAGTCATTTTTCACCTCGGCCACCACCTGCTCTGTCTGTACGAAGTCGGCTGCGTTGCTGGCATAAGCCTTGCATTTCACTCCGAACGCCTCTATCTCTTTTACGGTCTGCTCGCCGTTCTCATCAATCACCAAATCGGTGAAGGCTATGTCGGCGCCCTCGGATGCGAATTTCAGGGCAAGGCCTTTGCCTATGCCGCGTGCGGCACCTGTGATGAGGGCCACCTTACCTTCAAGAAGTTTCATAACTGTAGTTTGTTTTTTATTTGGTATTTTTCGGTTGTTGTCTTTATGTTATTTTTTTCACGACTGCTGTCCGGATTCTGCCGACATCACTGCCGTGCGGCTTCCGAAGTCCTGACAACGGAAGCCGCAGTCTGTCAGAAGCGCAACAGCATCGACCCGCAGCTATAGCCTCCGCCGAACACCATCAGCGCCGCCAGGTCGCCCGAGTCGAACCGGTCGAGATTCTGCGACAGCACCAGCGGAGCGGATGCCGAACCCGTATTTCCAAGCTCTTCGATATTGTTGATGAATCTTTCCATCGGCAGGTCGAGCTGATGGGCCACCTGGGCCACGATGCGCTTGTTGGCCTGATGACAGATGAGGTGGCGCAGGGCATCGGTGCCTATATTCTGGCGGGCAAGCACATTTCTGAGGGCATATACCATATAGCGGCATGCGTGGATAAACACGTCACGCCCGTCGGGCATAGTGATGCCACCTTCTTTCGGACGCAGGCGCACACCCTCCGGACCTTTGCCTACATTTCCAAGTCCCTCGGTGAATATTTCCACCACCTCGATATCAGAGTCGCTCTGACGCTCCTTGCTGACAAACCATGCCACTGCCGCATCACCCCAGAGATGTCCGCTCTTCGGGTCAGCTTCGTTGCTGTAGTATGTATTATGCTCGCTGCATATCACAAGGGCTTTCGTAGCCTTGCCTGAAGCGAAATATCCCTCTACCACTTCCAGCCCGTTGATAAACGACGAGCATGCGGCCGAACAGTAAAGCGCCTTGGCCCCCTTTATATCGTAGCGACGCTGTGCGACATGAGCCATCGTCCCCACAGTGTCGAGCACACTGTAGGAAGCGGCCACGATAAGGTCGACATCCTTGATGTCGTATGGAAGACGAGGCAACGCGTTCTCTATGGCCTCCAGCCCCATCATGTCGCTGTCTTCGCATTCTCCGGCATGACTGCGGGTCTGTATGCCGGTCCGCTGTTCAATCCAGTCTGCCGTCAGCCCGTTGACCTCAAGAAAGTGAGCGTTGTCGACTCTTCCTTCCGGTATGTAATATCCTGTGGCATTTATGTACATATTCTCTTCTGTTGGATTTTTTGTACTCTTTGTTGTTTCCTTTTTGCATCGCCGGCCTGCGCCCGCCTCTCGCGGTGCGACAAGGTCATCTCTTCATCAATCCCTCGAGTAGAAGATTGGAAAAGTATTCAGCCAGCATCTCCTGGTCAATTCCCTTGTCCGACAATGAGTCGCGGATGTAGGTTACGTCAAGTCCGTGTATCATGTGCGTGATGATAACTGCCGTATGACCTGCGTCTTTGATTCGAAACTCATCATTGGCCATCCCCTCTTCAAGAATCTCACGCAATAATGCGATTTCTTTTTGTGATATCAGCTTGCGCGCGCGGTCTACCTTGCGCACATCGCGGAAGAATCCGGCGCGCAGCGACCCGTTGCGCGACACGATTTCACGCATAGTCTCCAATCGCACCGCCACGTATTCCCGCAGCTTATCTTCTGCAGGCACCTGACGCGCCACAATCAGCCGGAGATTTACCAGCAGCTTGTCCGACTCACTCTCCACGACAGCATTGTAGATATCACGCTTGTTCTTGAAGTAAGTGTAGATGGTGCGTCTTCCTTTGTCGGAAGCGGATGCTATGTCATTCATGGTGGTATTCTCCACCCCCTTACGAGCGAAGAGCTGACGCGCCACTTCTATGAATTTATCTCTCGTTTTCGACACCATAGGCGTTTGCGATTTTCTTTTACGTAAGTTTCTCCGTCAAGGATGTCATCTTTTTCATCCATTGCTTACGAAATGCAGCCAACCACCCCGGGGCTTATCTCTTCAGCGCGCCGTATGTCACGACCCACACTCCCGAATATAAGTCGAATCCGATTTAATCCCGGCTGCAATCTGACCGCGTTTCAATGGATTGAGAAAGACAACAAACCTCCTCAATCTGCAAATTTACTGATTTTTTTGGATTCCTTACACATATATTTCTTTTTTGTGCAGATTTTTTTGGGGCAATTTCTTTTCTTCCACTGACAAGCCTCTACAAGGCTTCAATCCGCCCCAAAATAATAGTCCGAATAAGTGCTTGATTATCTGCATACAACATCTATTTAACTTTTATTAACTGAAATTTATTCCTGAAAAACTTGCGAAACGCGGATTTATGTACTAACTTTGCACTCGCAATACCGCGGGATGGAGCAGTGGTAGCTCGTTGGGCTCATAACCCAAAGGTCAGAGGTTCGAGTCCTCTTCCCGCTACTAAGAGAGCGATGTGACTTAGTCACATCGCTCTTGCTTTATATATCTCTCTTCAATCCGAATACAGACTGGGGGGGAGTCCGACCGGTTTCACTCGTGAATCATATTCGCGTGAATGACTCCTTGATTCAAACATCCTCGGGAATCCGGACACACTCTCGGGGGATTCAACCACTCTCGGAGTAACTGCAGTTTCATGGATTTTTCTTGAGAGAATCTGGGGATGAGGAATGACAGGTCAAAACCTGATGCAGACACTCTTCCCTTAATCAGACATCGGGTCATAATCAGACATCGGGTGACTGCCTTGACGCAGTCACCCGATGTCTGATTATG
>DKWX01000048.1:0-19846 GCA_002491945.1 Porphyromonadaceae bacterium UBA7141 | reverse complement strand
ATCGTAAGCGTAACTCTTGTTTTGCTTCTCGTTCCGCACCAGCCAATCCACCAACTCACCCTCATCCCGCAGGGGACGGTTCTTGACGATCGCCCAATACGTCTTGCGCACCTCACCAACACGAAACATCTCGTTCAAGCGAGAAAGGGCCTTGCTCGTCTTGGCGAAAATCACGACCCCGCTCACCGGACGATCCAGACGGTGCGTGACACCGACAAAGACGTTACCGGGCTTGCAATACTTCTCCTTCAGCCATGCCTTCAGCATCTCCGAGAGAGGCTTATCGCCCGTCTTGTCGCCTTGCACGNNCAGTCACCCGATGTCTGATTATGATAAGTAAGTGTTCAGGATTCTGGCAGAAGCTTGCGCATCTGAGGCGGTTCGGCTACTTCAAGCGATATAGGCTCTTTACTGACAGGATGCACGAATTCGATTCTCTTGGCCACAAGTGATATCCCCCCGTCAGGATTACTGCGGCGCGCGCCATATTTGAGATCGCCCTGTATAGGGTGTCCCATCTGCGACAGCTGCATACGGATCTGATGCTTGCGGCCTGTGATTAGATTGATTTCAAGAATCGTATATCGGTCGCCGGAGGCCACGGTTGTGTAACGCAGTTCGGCGCGTTTGGCATCGGGATGGGTTTTCTGACAGAGGAATGATTTATTCATCCTTCCGTCGGAACGCATATAACATTCCAGCGTAGCCTCCCGGGCCTCCGGATGCCCTTCCACCATGGCCCAGTAGGTCTTGTGTATCTCGTTTTTGCGCAGCATCTCGTTCAGCCGCGTCAAGGCCTTGGAAGTGCGTGCGAATATCACCAGGCCGCTGACAGGACGGTCTATGCGATGCACAACGCCACAGAACACATTGCCTGGCTTGTGGTACTTTTCCTTTATATAGTCCTTGAGCAATTCGCTGAGTGGACGGTCGCCCGTCTTGTCGCCTTGCACGATTTCACCCACCTGTTTGTTGACCACGATGATGTGGTTGTCTTCATATACTACTTCCATACAAGCAACTAAAAAAGCGTGCCCCGAAGGGGGACACGCTTCTCTGTCTTTTTTTGCTGTTTCAAACCCGGGATTAGTCGGCGAGACGGATAGTCACTGCGCGATCCAGGGGAGCTGCCTTCACACCGTAGTCAGTGAGGTTAGCGTTATCGGTAGTAGTCTGGAGCTGGCCACCGTCAACACCGCACTGTACGAGGTAGTTGTAGACACCATCAACACGCTGCTGACGCAGACGGGCGTTGACTTCTTCTGTGCCGGTGTAGTTGTCGGCCCAGCCGGTGAGGACATACTTCTTGTTGGGGTTCTCCTGCATTACAGATGCCACCGACTTCAGGATAGTCTTCTCACGTGAAGAAAGGCCATACTGGTTGATGGGATAGTATACAGTGGCGAGACCTTCGCAGTCCTGTACCTTCTCAACTGCTGCAGGGCGCTTCAGACAAGCGTCGAGCTGCTGCTGCAGGTCAGAGATCTTGCGGTCTGCTGCGTTCAGCTTGGCTACGAGTGCGTCACCCTCTGCATCTGTGTATTTCCAAGTGGGGCATACAGCAGTAACGGGGCAATCCCAAGTTGTCTTGCCAAGGTTGAAGTTGAAACCGGCATATACAGCGGCATCGTGGCTGAGGTCCTTGAAGTCGATCATTGTGTACTGAAGATCGATGAAGAAGTCAACGTGCTCGCAGAGACGGAAGTTGTTCTGCAGACCCAGAGTTGCGAACATCTGAGTGTAGTGGGCGTTCTGCCACTGCTTGTCGGTGTTGTTGCCTGAAGGAGCCACTACGCTGCCGTTCTTAAATGCGCGCTGCATTGTCCAGTATGCGCCTGCACCGCCGTGAAGAACTGCGTTGTAGACACGTCCGGGACGATAACCGCACCACCAGTTGGTAAGGTTGATCAGCACATCGAATTCAGGACCGAGGGCCATGAATTTCTCGGGATATGAACCGTTGCCGAATCCGGCTGCACCTGCATGACGGTATTTGCCATCGGCCTTTGTAGCGCCTTTGGGCATCATCCAGTTCACACCGAAACGGAAACCGAAGTTGGGATCGACCCATTTGCCTGCGTAGATTGCTGCGTTGCCGCCGATACGGTCCTTCTTGGGAGCATCGATATCGTGCTTGCCGAAAAGCATGTTGGCACCACCTTCTACAGTGATAAACCAGTTGTCTTTAGCTGAATTTCTCAGGTAACCCTGCGAGCAGTCGGGCTCGTAAGTCACTTCCTGAGCCACTGCAGGAGCTGCACTCATGGCAACAGCTGCAAGAGCGAGTAATACACTTTTTTTCATAGAACAACAATATTAAATAGTTAATAATTTTTGTCGTAATTTTTTGGCTGCCATTTTGCCCCTCTCTCGGGGGTTGTAATTTTGTCAGCGCAAAGTTAACTAAAATTTTATAGAGTAACGCCCTCCTCTTAAAAAATGTTTATAATTTTTTCTGCATTTTTTCATTTTTTAAGAATTAACAGCTCTTTTGGAGTTGCCAACGGCTATTTCCGGCTCTCTCGACCGGCTGTGCCCCTTTTCAGAAAGCGTACATTCTCATAACAAGGAAGCGCACATAAAAGTTAGAAAAACTTTAATCAAATTTAACCCATAGAGTTTTATCTAATTTTAACTCAACATATTAGCAACGTCAACCTTGTTCTTTATTCCGGGGGCAGTTCCGACATCCAATGCCATCCGGCTCCCGAAGCGGAAGATTCCGGCCTCTTCCGGGATTGCTCGGAGGTGAGGCCGGATTCGTTTGTTTTATTCTGACAGAAAGTCTTTTACTGCCGCGAGCATGGCCGGTGTCGTGTAACCAAACTTCTCGTCAAGCACTTTCGCAGGCGCCGATGCTCCGAAACGGCTGAGTCCGTACACCTTCCAGTCGCCTCGCATCAGCGGATACAGGGTCGACGGCAGACCGCTCGTAATGCCGAACACCTTGCCGGATGCCGGAATCACGGTGTCGCGGTAGCCCTTGGGCTGGTCAAGATACTCTCCTATCGAAGGCACTGACACCACGCGGGCCGCCACTCCCTCTTTATGCAGTTCTTCTGCCACATGGATGGCAAGCGACACTTCGCTGCCATTGGCCACAAGTGTCACTGCGGGTTCTGCTTCGGATGAGCCATAGACGATATAGCCCCCTCGCGATACTCCTTTGGCCTGCTCGCGACGGTCGGCACCCGGCAGGTCCTCAAGGTCCTGACGTGAGAATATCATGACGGTCGGCCTGTCGGTCGTAGCCATCGCCATGCGGTAGCATTCTATGACTTCGGCAGAGTCGGCGGGCCGAAGCACGAGCACGGAGCGCTTGCCCGACAGGTTGTGGAGCTCTTCAAGGAGGCGCATCTGGGCCTCATGCTCTACGGGCTGGTGGGTCGGGCCGTCTTCTCCGACTCTGAAGGCGTCGTGGCTGAACACATATTTCACCGGAAGCTGCATCAGGGCCGACATGCGGATTGCCGGCTTCATGTAGTCGGAGAATACGAAGAACGTGCCGCAGGCAGCCTGCATCCCGCCGTGGAGCACTACGCCATTCATTATGCACGCCATCGTCAGCTCGGCCACTCCCGCATGAAGGAAGGCTCCGCTGAAATCATGATGTGCCAGAGCGCCTGTCGCCTTGAGGAAGCCGTCGGTCTTGTCGGAATTGGCAAGATCGGCACTCGATACTATCATGTTGCCTACGTGGCGACCAAGATAGTTGAGCACGGCCGAAGAGGCTGTGCGTGTCGCTACATTGGGTTTGATCTCTATCGAGTCGAGGTCAAGCTCCGGCTGACGGTCGCTGTAGAAGGAGCCAAGGCGTGCCGCGGCATCGCGATTGGCGGATTCCCACTCATGGAATTCCGCCTTCCATGCGTCAGCCTCTTTTATCAGCTGCTCGCGGCGACGGGCGTAGAGTTCTTTCACTTCATCGAAAATCACCCATGGATTCTCCGGGTCTCCGCCAAGATTGCGGACGGTGGCCGCGATATCGGCGCCGGCCTTGGAGAGGGGCTGACCGTGGGTGCTGACGGCCCCTTCGAGTGAGCTGCCGTCGGATGCCACTACCTTACGGGCCATGATGGTGCGCCCTATTATAAGTGTGGGCTTCTCTTTCTCTTCGCGAGCCATCTCGAGCGCACCGTAGATTGCCTCCGGGTCGCTGCCGTCGATTTCCACTACATTCCAGTTCCATGCCCGGTATTTGGCGGCTGTGTCCTCACAGGTCACTTCCGCTACGGTCGTAGAGAGCTGCACGGAGTTGGCATCGTAGTACATAATCAGGTTGCTGAGTCCAAGTGCGCCGGCTATACGGCCTGCTCCCTGCGACACCTCTTCCTGTATGCCGCCGTCGGAAATGAAGGCATACGTCTTATGGGCCACTACCTCTCCGAATCTTGCGGCAAGGAAACGCTCGGCAATGGCGCAGCCCACTGCCATGGCATGTCCCTGACCAAGCGGTCCGCTGCTGTTGTCGACGCCGCGCTCGGGCTGGAGTTCCGGATGGCCCGGTGTTACACTGCCCCACTGCCTGAACTGCTGCAGTTCCTCTATAGTGTAACGCCCGGTAAGAGCGAGCACGCCGTAGAGCATGGGCGACTGATGGCCCGGATCGAGAAAGAACCGGTCGCGTGCCATCCATTCGGGGTCACGTGGATCATACCTGAGCACCTTTGAGAAGAGCACATTGACGAAGTCTGCTCCGCCCATCGAACCGCCCGGATGACCAGACTTGGCCTTCTCCACCATCTCGGTGATGAGGATGCGGATGTTGTCGGCCGCACGATTCATTAGATTTTTGTCCATGATGTTTTTATGATATGAAAAGATTGGGGTTGGCTATGTTTTGATTGCCGGCTGATACCCGACTGGCCCCGAAGCCGGGGATGTCTGATTCGTGGCCGGTGGATGATGCCGCCGGCAAATCCGGAATTCTCCGGATTCGCCTGCTTGCCGTGGCGACATTACATCCCGTCAGTCTTCAACCAGCACTTCGGGAGACAGTTTCTCCCGGCTGCCGGGCTTCGAGAGGAGCAGGGCATAGATGAAGATATAGGCGGCGAGAGCGAAGTCGAGCCAGAAGCTGCCGAGTATGGAGCCTGAGGCAAGAAACGACTGGATCCACGGGAAGATACCGCCGCCGCACACCATGACCATGTACACTCCCGATGCTACGGCCGTATATTTGCCGAGTCCGGTGACCGACAGGTTGAATATCGCTCCCCACATAACGGAAGCGAAGAATCCACAGAGCACGAGGAATATCGCGTTGAGGGGCACTTGCACCACACTGAACGCCAGCTGTGACGAGTCGAACCCGATGAAGCTGACGAGCGTCTCGCGGGTAAATATGCCGAGGAGTATGAAGGTCATTGCGCCGAGTCCGGCCACCGAGAGCATGACTCTCGACGACACTTTGCCTCCTATCACACCTCCAAGCAGACGCCCTATCAGCATCAGAAGCCAGTAGATGCCCACTACAGTGCCGGCTATGGCGGCGCTGGCTGCCGCGTTGGAAGCCTTTACTTCGGCATGTTTCTCAAGAAACTGGTAGGTCCAGTTGGCCACTCCGACCTCCAGACCCACATAGCAGAAGATGGCAAGCACGCCGAAGGCGAAGTTGCGATAGGCAAATGCGCCGAGCACTCTTACCTTCTCTGTCGGTTTGCCAAGATCTTTGGATTCTGGAAGTTTGCTGAAGAAGAGCACCATGAATGCCACTGCGAAGATTCCCATGGCGAGATAGAACACAGGGTTGGCCGAGGAGATGGAGCTGGCCGCTCCTCCCAGAAGGCCGCCTACGATGACCGGGGCCAATGTGGCGCCAAGAGAATTGCACGACCCGCCGAACTGCACGAGCTGGTTGCCCTGGTTAGGCGTCGCCCCCAGTGAGTTGAGCATCGGGTTGACCACCGTATTGAGCAGACACATCGAGAATCCGGCCACGAAGGCTCCTGTCAGATAGACTGTCACTGCAGTGCTGTCGGTCGCTATAAAACCCGATATCCACGTGATTGCCACTCCGATGAAGCCGATTGTCACGGCCCAGAGCGCGGTGACGCGGAAGCCTTTGTTCTGCAGCAGTTTGCCTGCCGGATAGCCCATAAAGGCGTAGGCTATGAAGTTGGCAAGTGTGCCGAGCTGCGACATCATCGGGTTGCCTTCCGACATTTTTTCGATTACAGACCCGAGTGGATTCTGATAGCCTGTAACAAACGCTATCATGAAGAAAAGCGCGAACATAATCATTATCGGGAGAGCGTAGCTTTTCTTCTTGGTTGGATTAGATTCTTCTACCATGAGTTGATTTGTTAATTGTAGATTAATATTTGATTCTATGTCAGCTTTCTGTTGTATTTCCGCCCATTTGACACGTCTCCGGGAGGAGTGGCGAGGCTCACTGCGGTCAGTAATCGCGCTCTCCGAATATCCGGGTGCCTACCCTGACAATGGTGGCACCCTCTTCTACAGCAATCGGCCAGTCGCCGCTCATCCCCATCGATAGGGTGTCGAAGCCGCGCAGGCCGAGGGTATCGTCATGGCGTATGGCCCGGAATACTTCTGCGATTTGCCGGAAGTCGGACCGCACGCGCTGCGTGTCATCTGTATTAGAGGCCATACCCATCATTCCGCATATATGGGTGGCCTGCAGCCGCTCGAAGCGACGGCTGCCAAAGTAGTCGAGCAATTCTTCGGGGGTGAATCCGAATTTTGTCTCTTCGCGGGCCACGTGAAGCTGCATCAGGACTCTGGCGGTCACGCCGGCACGCCGGGCCTCGCTGTCGATTACTTCGAGCAGATGCTCTGTGTCGACGCTCTCTATAAGAGATACCCGCCCCATGAGCTGACGCACTTTGTTGGTCTGCAGATGGCCGATGAAATGCCATTCTATATCGGCCGGAAGCTGCTGCTGTTTCTTCAGCAGTTCCTGCACTCGGCTTTCGCCAAACCGACGCTGCCCGGCGGCATATGCCTCTTCGATGGCCTCGGCCGGATGAAACTTCGACACTGCCACCAGTTCCACTCCGCAGGGTATCTCCCGCCGGAGTTCCTCTATGGCTGATGCTATGCGGGTCATTACTCTACTGTGTTTTCGGCTTTGCCGCCAAGATCAATCGGGAATACGTCCATCACCATTGTTTCGGTGATTGAGGCTATTTCGTAGTCTGCGAGGGTGCCTTTCATACCTTCGCGGAAGTTGACCAGCGCCGAGTCGAAGTCTGCCGCCTGCACCATTGTGAATACGGCCACTTTCTTCTCTACGCCGCTCTTCTCGTCGAGGGTAATGATATTGTATTTCACCATATAATATTTGTCGCCGCTCTCATCAAAGAAGATTTCGGATATCTTGGTCTTTTTTACGGCCGAGATACTGAAGTCTCCCGATATGAATGGCTTCATCTCTTCGATGATGCGCGACTCGGCTTCGGTGAAGCTGAGGGCATCGACAAGATAGGGTTCGTTGACTTTCTTTACCGCACCGTTCTCTTGCATACGGTCATAGCGTATCTTGCATTCAAACCAAAGGGCCATGGCTTTTTTTGATTTTTCAGTTGTCGTTATTCTTAATCTTTGACTCTGCCGGCGCTCTCTCGGGATGGCAGGCTTCATCAATTTCAGACAAAGGTAGTAACTTTTTACATTCTTAGCAAAAAAAATCCTAAGTCAATGACCGGAGAGGCAATTTTTTTCATATATTTGCATATCCGTTTGGCCGATTCCGCCCCCGGCCGGGGCCGATGAAGTGTATTCGGCCTCTGCAGCCGTCAGATTTCCCCGCATGGGTCCGGGGCACCGCGGGGTCTGCGCACCGGTCGATTCTGTGATGTTCATTCTGCTTTATTGTGTTATGCCATGACGCTGAAAGATATATTCAATATGTATGCCGATGGATTCCGCAACATGACTATCGGCAGGACTTTGTGGGCTCTGATCATCGTCAAGCTGATTCTGCTGTTTCTGGTAGTGAAGTTGTTTTTCTTCCCTGACATACTGAAGCGCGACTATGAATCAGACTACGAAAGGGCCGCGGCAGTGCGACATAACCTGACCTCTACTCCATCCTCACCCTGACATAAATTCCATTACTTATCCCGTAATACTATTATTCTGTTATGGATAATCTGATAACTGTAGTTGACTGGTCGAGATGGCAGTTTGCCATGACGGCTATTTTCCACTGGCTTTTCGTCCCTCTCACTCTCGGACTGTCGGTGATTGTGGCTATCATGGAAAGCATCTATCTGCGCACCAAGTCTGAGAAGTGGCTTGCCTCCACCAAATTCTGGATGACTCTTCTTGCCATTAATTTTGCCATCGGCGTGGCTACGGGAATCATCCTTGAGTTTGAATTCGGCACGAACTGGAGCAATTACTCCTGGTTTGTAGGCGATATCTTCGGCGCACCGCTGGCCATCGAGGGGATTCTGGCATTCTTTCTTGAGGCCACTTTCGGAGCTGTGATGTTTTTCGGATGGGGGAAGGTCTCGCCAAGGTTCCACCTTCTCTCCACATGGCTCACCGCTATCGGCGCCTCTATCTCCGCTCTATGGATTCTGGTGGCCAATGCCTGGATGCAGTATCCGGTGGGGATGGAGTTCGATCCGGCCCAGATGAGAAATGTGATGGTCGACTTCGGAGCGTTCTTTTCAGCTGTGGCCATCAATAAGTTCTTTCATTCGGTGCTGAGCGGATGGGCTTTGTCGGGAGTCTTTGTAATCGGCGTGAGCTGCTTCTTCCTCTGGCGACGCAGCAACCGCGATTTCGCGCTGCGCTCCATCAAGGTCGGCGGATGGTTCGGACTGACGGGGCTGCTGCTCTGCATGTGGACCGGCGACGGCTCTGCAGTCGAGGTGACCCGCACGCAGCCGATGAAGCTGGCAGCTATGGAGGGTCTCTATCGCGGCGAGAGCGGTCAGTCTCTGGCTGTAATCGGCATTGTGAATCCCGAAAAGCGATACTTTAACGACGAGCCCCCTTATCTGTTTGAGCTGTCGATTCCCAAGGGGCTGTCGATTCTGGCCCGTCACGACATGAATGCTTTTGTGCCGGGCATAAATGATATTATCGATGGGATAGATATTGTGGATGGCGATACGGTTCGCACCGTCAGCTATCCCGAGCGCATACGCCGTGGCAAAATGGCTCAAAATGCACTGCGAGAATATTCTGTGGCTATGGAAGCCGGAGATACGGCGGCCATGCAGAAGGCCTCTGCGCAGCTTAAGGCTGATTTCCCCTATTTCGGCTACGGATATTTCAAATCACCCTCTGACGCTGTGCCTCCGGTGGCTCTGACGTTCTATGCGTTCCGTGTGATGGTGGGATTGGGGAGCTATTTCCTCCTTTTCTATATCGTGGCGATGATGATGGCCTACAGATGGCCTGATGCCCTATGCCGCCAACGCTGGATGCAGTTTGTGGCAATGGTATCGGTGCCGCTGATGTGGATTTGCTCTGAAGCCGGGTGGATTGTGGCCGAGGTAGGACGTCAGCCATGGACCGTTCAGGACCTGCTCCCCACATGCGCGGCTATTTCCAACATCCCCGCATCTTCGGTGATTGTGACTTTCTGGATGTTTGCCGTGATTTTCACTGTCCTGCTTGCCGCTGAGGTCAGCATCATGGTCAAATGGATAAATAAATCGACCCGCAAGGATCTTAATAAATAAAACATAACGCCATGACACTTGAATTTTTACAGAATTACTGGTGGATTATCCTTTCTGTCCTGGCCGGGATTCTGGTGTTTCTGCTTTTCGTGCAGGGGGCACAGACTCTGTTGCTGTCGGCTCCGGATGCCCAATGGAGTCAGCTGATAGTAAGTGCCGTAGGACGTAAATGGGAACTCACTTTCACCACTCTCGTCACTTTCGGCGGTGCTGCTTTCGCATCGTTTCCGCTGTTCTATTCCACAAGTTTCGGCGGCGCATACTGGCTCTGGATTCTGATTCTGCTGAGTTTCGTGCTTCAGGCTGTGAGTTATGAATACCGCTCCCGCCCGGGCAATCTGCTCGGACGCCGCACTTATGATATCTTTCTGTTCCTCAACGGTGCCGTGGGATGCGTGCTGCTCGGAGTGGCAGTGGCCATGTTCTTTTTCGGAGGTGAGTTCAGCGTCGAACGCGAAAGCATTCTGGAGATTGCCTCTCCCGTGATTTCGCGCTGGGACAATCCTTCGCATGGGTTTGAGGCGATATTCAACTGGCGTAATCTCACACTCGGGTTTGCCGTGCTTTTCCTCGCCCGCATTCTCGGCATCCTGTATGTGAAAAATGCGGTGGTGACGTCGAAGGAATTCAACGACTGGCTGCAGCGGCGGCTGATCAGCTCTACGGTGCTCTTCCTGCTCTGCTTCCTCCCTTTCCTTGCGATTCTTTTCACTACGGAAGGTTACACCGTGCTCAATGCCTCTCCTCTTGGCACTACCGTAGAGACCACTCCTTATAAGTATTGGCATAACCTGCTCTGCTCGCCAGCCGCGCTGGCAGCGATCGGGCTTGGTGTGGCCGGCGTGCTGACAGGAATCATCACCACTATACTCCACCGCGACTGCGACAAGGGAATCTGGGCTGCCGGAGCAGGCACCTTCCTTACGGTGATGGCCCTGATATGGCTCGCAGGGTTTAATGATACGCCTTTCTTCCCCTCGCTTTCTTCGCCGGAGTCATCGCTTTCGATTCGCAATGCCTCTTCTTCGGAATTCACTTTGAAGTGTATGGCCTATGTGAGCATTCTGGTGCCGTTCGTTCTGGCTTACATATGGTATGTATGGCGAATGATCGACCGAAGAAAGATATCCGAGTCGGAGGCTCAGGCATCGCATTGACCCGATTGCCTTCCGTTTTGTAGCTATAATACTTCTGTCGCGCAGCCGTTCCCTCCTCCGCCCACGGCTTTTGAGAGGGAAGCATGGCTGCGCGCAGCTATGTGAATATACGTGCCGATGAGTAAGATATCTGAACGCTTACTTATATTATCCAAGTAAGTGTTCACATTTAATCTATACAATATGCGGGCCTGTTTTTTAAGTCGATTCCGGTGCGGAGTGAAGGAGGATATCAACATATTCTATCGAGCGACACTCCGGAAGCGGCCGACAGAAGGAAGCAGCAGATTGTAGGAATGATTTCCTTTCGCTTACTCTCGTCTAAATTTGAATACTTATTTATACTTATGACACAAGAGGTGACGCAACGTAAGCTCTATCGTCAGCTTTTTTCCTCTTTCTTTAAAATAGGTGCGTTTACTTTCGGCGGCGGCTGGGCCATGATTTCGATTATCGAACGTGAGATTGTCGACACCCATCGCTGGATAGAACGCGATGAGTTTCTCGACCTTCTTGCTGTGGCACAATCCATGCCGGGCATTCTTGCGGTGAATATCGCCACTGTGGTAGGCGATCGCCTTCACGGTATCCGGGGGAGCGCCATGGCGGCTCTGGGTTCTATTCTGCCGTCGTTTCTGATTATTCTTGCGATAGCCATTTTCCTTACCCCTGACACCATAAAGAACAATCACATTATCTCGGCTATTTTCATGGGAATCCGCCCGGCGGTAGTCGCTCTTATCGTGGCTCCGGTGCTGACATCGGCCAAAGCGGCCGGTATCGGGTGGAAAACGGTGTGGATTCCTCTTATTGTGGCTCTGATGATTTCAATCAATATCGGATTCGTCTCCAACCCGATTCTCTACATCGTCCTCGGGGCTGCCGGAGGCTACGCCTATTGGAAATGGAGTCTGCGCCGCCTGGCCCGGATAAAGTCGGACGGCGGTATTGCTCCCGTGGAATCTGCCTCGCCCGATGCAGGCAAGGACGCATCTGATGACGAATCCGGCCACTCAAGTAAGAATTCCGAAATGTAATCCACAAAATGAATATATATCTCAAACTTATATGGGCCTATCTGAAAATAGGCATCTTCGGGTTCGGCGGCGGTTACGCCATGCTGTCGCTTGTGGAACATGCTGTAGTGGACCCCGGATGGATTACGGAGACTATGTTTACCGACATTGTGGCCATATCTCAGATGACGCCCGGCCCTATCGGTATCAATTCGGCTACATATATCGGTTATGTGGCTCCCGGACAGGTGAATCCGGCTCTTGCCTCTCCGTTATGGGGAATACTCGGTTCTCTGATGGCCACACTGGCTGTGGTGCTGCCATCTTTCTTTCTTGTAATCTATAGCTCGCATTTCATCCGCCGCCATCGTGAAAGCGGGGCCATCAAGGCTATCTTCTCCGGTCTGCGCCCCGTGGTGGTAGGGCTGATCGCATCGGCCGCCATAATGCTGATGAATACTGCCAATTTCAATCCCAACCGCATCACTTGGCAACTGGTGGCCAATATTATCATCTCGGCTGTGGCGTTTTGTCTGGTATATTTCAAATTCCCATGGCGGGGAGGCCGGAGGTCGATACATCCGATTCTGGTAATCTTGATGGCCGGACTCACCGGATATCTGCTCTATGGCCTTTAAGATTAGCGTGTCTGAATCTAACACATAACCCGCTTTGACAGTGTCTGGATCTAACACTATATTAGCGCTAACCCCAGAATTATAAATTCACAATTCATCCTTGATATGATGACTTATAAGGAAGCTCTTGATTTTCTCTTCTCCCAACTGCCGATGTTCTCACGCATCGGGGCAGCCGCCTATAAACCCGGACTTGACACATCGATAGCCCTTGATAATTTTTTCGGCAATCCACATCGACTGTTCCGTTCGATTCATGTCGGCGGCACCAACGGCAAAGGCTCGACCTCGCATATGCTGGCCTCTGTGCTTCAGGCACAGGGTTATAAGACCGGACTTTACACTTCGCCGCATCTTGCCGACTTCCGGGAGCGCATGCGTGTAGACGGCTGTATGATTCCGGAAGAGAAGGTAATTGATTTCGTGGAACGCTGGCAAAAGTGCGACTACGACGGCCACCCCTCTTTTTTCGAGCTGACGATGATGATGGCTTTCGACTGGTTTGCTGCCGAAGGTGTGGATTTTGCTGTAATCGAAGTCGGTATGGGCGGACGCCTTGACTCCACTAATATCATCACCCCTGTCTCTACGGTGGTGACCAACATTTCGTTCGACCATATGCAGTTTCTCGGCGATTCTCTTGAAAAGATTGCAGCCGAGAAGGCCGGCATATTTAAGCCGGGCATCCCTGCGGTGGTGGGATATGCCGAAGGTGGGGTGCGCGACGTGTTCATCCATCACGCTGCCGCCACGGGCACTCCGCTACGCTTTGCCTGCGATGAGATGAGACTTATAAATCCGCATCTGTCGTCGGCAGACGGCACTCTGGAGGCCGATACTGTGGCTTGCGGCCCATTCCGCTCGCCGCTCGGTGGGGAGTATCAGATAGAGAATATCAACACTGTGATTCATGAGGTGGAGACTCTCCGCTCTCTGGGGATTGAAATCTCTTCCGAGGCTCTGCACGACGGTCTGGAGCAGGTAACGGAGCGTACCGGGCTTGCCGGACGCTGGATGATTACCTCCCCCTCTCCGCTTACGATATGCGATACCGGGCATAATGAGGCCGGGCTGCGCCACACAATGCATCAGCTTCAGGAGGTGTGGGCAAATCGCCGCACCTCTGCTGACCCCGCCGCGGCTCTGCGCATGGTGATAGGATTTGTCAACGACAAGGATGTGCCTCATATCGTGCGGCTGCTGCCTCGCGAGGCTACTTTCTATGTCACCCGGGCATCAGTGCCCCGCGCCATGCCTGCCCCGGATCTGGAGAAAATCCTGCGGGGCCATGGGCTGCAATGCCGTCTGTGTGACTCCGGTGTGGCCGATGCCTGTGAGATGGCGGTGAGCGACTCGAAGCCGGACGATGTGGTCTACGTCGGAGGCTCCACCTTTGTTGTGGCCGATTACCTTGCCTCTCTGCAGTAGCGGTCAAGTTAGTGTTCTAATTTAACCGGCAAGTATATGTCCTAAATTATTTATCGTAAGTAGGTGTTCAAATTTAACCGATAGTAATTGAAAGGGAATCTTTTATACAATCTGCGGCTTCTTTCTTCCGGCTTGTCGTCCGGTCGAATATGTTTTTATTCTCCTTCACTCCTCACCGGAATCGACTAAAAAAACAGTCCCGCAGATTGTATAAATTTCAACACTTACTTATAAATTAAATTTGAACACTTACTTAAATTTCAACACTTACTTATAATCGTGAATATCTCCGGCTGAATCGATATATCCGCACAGCCGATACGGTATAATGCCCCGCCGGGAAAATCCCGGCGGGGCATTATATTGTGTCATGTCATCCGGCCGATGCCGGAGGGGGTAAATACTTTACTATCACTATTATGTCATTTGTCGCGATTGGAGGCGCGGGTGCGGCTCTTGCTGTGACTGCTGTTAATGTCGCTCTCTTCCTTAAGGTCGATTTCCTTATGGTCGGTATCAAACACCTTATATTCCAGATAGGCGAGCGATTCGTCGGGAAGCACCTTGAAACTGCGGCCGAATCGACGGCGCCAACGACCGTATATCGATATGAGCCCTTTTTTGATGTAGGCATCTACAAAGGGGTGTATATACATCACAAATTTCTTGACCATCAGCGTATTGACCAGATAGTCAATCTTTTCTTCCAGTTTCTCGGTAAAGAGAAGCGAGGGCTGTATCTCACCTTTGCCGAAACAAGAGGGACAACTCTCGGATGTGGTGATGTCGAGCGCCGGACGAACCCTCTGACGGGTGATTTGCATCAGACCGAACTTACTGAGAGGCAATATGTTGTGACGCGCACGGTCATTGGCCATCACTTCTCTCATATGCTCCACGAGTTTCTGCCGGTGCTCCGGCTTGTTCATGTCGATGAAGTCAATCACGATTATCCCGCCCATATCGCGCAACCGGAGCTGACGTGCAATTTCATCGGCGGCCCTCATATTGACCTCAAGTGCGTTGGTCTCCTGGTCATTTGTGGCCTTTGAGCGATTGCCTGAATTGACGTCGATCACATGGAGCGCTTCTGTATGCTCGATGATGATATAGGCTCCGCTCTTGAAGCTTACGGTCTTGCCGAAGCTTGATTTAATCTGGCGGGTGATGTTGAAATGATCGAATACGGGGATTTCCTTCGTATAGAGCTTGACGATATCTGCCCGTTCGGGAGCTATCAGACTGACGTAGTTCTGAATCTGAGTGAAGGTCTCCGCTTCGTTGACATAGATATTCTCGAACGTGGGGCTGAATATGTCGCGTATCAGACTGACGGCCCGGCTGTCTTCTTCATATATGAGCGACGGCGGGGTGCCCCTCTGCATCTTCTGGATTGACTCCTCCCAGCATTTCACAAGGGTACGCATCTCGTTGTTGAGTTCGGCTACCCGCTTGTTTTCAGCCGATGTGCGCACTATCACTCCGAATCCTTTTGGCTTGATGCTCCCTATGAGCTGGCGCAGACGTATCTTCTCTTCAGTCGACCGTATTTTCTGAGATATGGAGATTTTCTCGCCAAATGGAATCAGCACCATGAAGCGACCTGTAAAGGACAGTTCGGTGGTGAGACGCGGCCCTTTGGATGAGATGGGCTCTTTGGCTATCTGCACAAGAAGCTGGCGCCCCGGCTGGAGCAAATCCTGTATGGTGCCGCTTTTGGAGATATCCTCCTCTTTTTTGAAGCGGGAGATATTTGGCACTTTCCGCAGGTCCTGAAAACATTCTTCAAGGTAGGCGGAGTATGTGTTGAATTGCGGTCCCAGATCGAGATAGTGTAGAAAAGCATCTTTTTCATAGCCTACATCCACAAATGCCGCATTGAGTCCAGGCATGATTTTCTTCACTTTGGCAAGATAGAGGTCGCCTACGGCATAGGCCTGGTTGCGACTCTCTTTCTGCAGTGACACCAGCCGGGAGTCTTCAAGCAGTGCTATGGAAATCTCTTTTTCCTGTACGTCGACTATTAATTCGCTTTTCATTCAGTTCTTTTAATATAAGAGGCCGTCCGCCCCCGCTTGCACGGTGAGGGCGGACGGGCACTGGCGTCAGAGACTTTTTTATGTGTCGCTGAAGAGTTGTCTTATTTCTTCTTATGACGGTTCTTTCTCAGTCTTTTCTTACGCTTGTGGGTCGCCATCTTGTGGCCTTTTCTTTTCTTTCCGCTGGGCATAATTGTATGTTTAAAAGGGTTTGGATTGATTGATTTTATCTTTTACTCGGCTTCCGGTCCTTTCACCTCATCAAGAAACACGCGAGAGGGCTTGAAGGCCGGCACCTTATGCTCCGGGATGATGATTGAGGTGTTCTTGGAAATGTTGCGCGCAGTCTTCTCCTTGCGGGTCTTGATGATGAAACTGCCGAATCCGCGGAGGTAGACGTTGTGGCCTGCCGCCATTGATTCCTTTACAACTTCCATAAACTTCTCAACGGTGAGAAGCACAGCAGCTTTGTCGAGGTTCGTGCTGCGAGATATCTCATTTACAATATCTGCCTTTGTCATTGTTGTAATTTTATCTCCTTATGGTTAAAACTCTATATATCAATAGCTTACCAATATTCAAGCGTATCCATACGGCTTGATACGGCGAAATTCTGTGCAAATATCGTAAATTTTTTTTAATTGTGCGCTATTTTCCCGCTTTTTTCGTACATCAAATCCGATTTTTTTACTCTTTATCAACTTCATAGCCTTCAGCCGGGCCGGCTATCGCTATTCCACAACTGTGATGTGCACTCCCTCGGTCTTTGACATCTTTCCTATCAGCAAGGAGCTATTGTCTGCACGCATCCGCAGGCGCAGACGGCATAGCAGGTCGAATTTCTGCTCCACTATCTCGGTCTCGCTCTCCTTGATGATGCGCATCACGCCGTCAAGGCTGATATAGGGCACTTCGACTGTGACATCGGTCATGCGGTGCATCTCTTTGCTGCCGGCGTCATCGAGAGCAAGCGATGCGGCCTCGCGATAGGCGGAGATCAGCCCGGACGTGCCGAGTTTTATCCCGCCGAAGTAGCGCACCACCACCACCAGCACATCCGTCACTCCATGACTGCGTATCTGACCGAGTATCGGCTTGCCGGCTGTGCCGGAGGGCTCGCCGTTGTCGTTGAGCTGCCAGTCGCTCATCTCCGGACCAAGCATATAGGCCCAGCATATGTGCCGGGCGTCATGGTATGCGTTCTGGTATTCTTTTATCCGGTCACGGGCATCCGCCGCATCGGCCACCGGAACGGCAAATGCAAGAAAACGACTCATTTTCTCGCGGTATTGACCCTCGCCCGGTCGGGCTATATGATAGTAGGTATCCATATGTGTCGTAAATCGGATGTGCCGCCGACACCGCTGCATTGCGGTGGGGCGGCACATCTGTGTAACGTGGCGCTGGGCGAATTAATTGTGCTGTCAGCTTCTGGACCGGAATCATCCGAAATCCACTGTGCTGCATTCCGGAGGATAGGCAAGCATCCCTCCTGCCACCTGACTGGACTGTCGGCTCCCCACAGTCTCCCGCACTATTGTCAGTGCCCAGGGCAAGGCGTTGGCCGGACCGCTGGAGGTGATGAATTTCCCATCCACCACTACCGGACTGTCTATATATTTCGCGCCTTGCAGAAGTTCCTCAAATCCGGGATAGCATGTGGCTTTTGCATCTTTGAGCAGTCCGAGCTGTCCCAGCACTACTGCCGGAGCCGCGCAGATGGCGGCCACGCGTCCGCGTTCCCCTTTTACCTGGCGCTCCAGAAGGCCCTGAAGCGGTGCGAAGTTGTAAAGATGCTCTGAGCCGGGCATCCCCCCCGGAAGTATCAGCCATTCGGGGGCATCAAAAAGTGTGCTGTCGTAGAGCACGTCGGCTTTGACCGATATGCCGTGTGCGCCGGTCACCTGCAGTGACTCGGTTATTGATACGGTCTTGACCGGAATGCCGGCGCGACGCAACACGTCGACCACTGTCAAGGCCTCTACCTCCTCAAATCCCTGGGCTAAAAATACAAATGATTGCTTCATCTTTTTTGTTTAATCTGTAAGTATTCAGCAGTTTATATCTGCTAATTAAGGTTCAGGTGCAATTCGCGGCATCTATGTCCGCAAAAAATTCTCTCAAATATAATACTTTCCGTTGAATTTTGCTAATTTTGCAGTGTTTTTTTTAAACAGCTTCTTAGTTATGTCGTTTAAACTTTTTTTCGATGGCAAGATTCATCCGGCAAGTGTTCCAATCGCTCACTTACTTTCGATTTGAAGTTCGCGCAGGAAGTTTAAACGACTTCGGTATCCAACATCTGTCTCAACATTTTTCATCCAAGCAAGTGTTCAAATTTAATTTATACAATCCGCAGGGCTGTTTTTTAGTCGATTGCGGCGCGGAGTGAAGGAGAATATTAACATATTCGACTCTTCGACAAGGCGGAAGCGGCAAAAAAGAAGCCGCTGACTGCATAAAAGATTCCATTTCAAATACTATCGGTTAAATTTGAACACTTACTTATCAGTTAAATTTGAGCACCCTACTTAATTTATTTCTCAAATATGTCGGATTTTCTGATTCTTCTTTTCGCAGCCCTCATTCTGGGCGCTTTGGCGGTAATCATATTCATACAATTACGCCGTTCCTCTTCGGCGGCATCGCGGTCTGCCGCCGAGGAGGCTGAGGAGATGAGCCGCCGCTATGAGGATTCTACCCGCACACTGCTCGATGAGACACGCCGGCAGTATGAGCGTCAGATTCTGATGCTTGAGCAGAGGCTTGAGTCGCAACAGGCCGAGATGGAGGCCCGCATGGAGCGCCGGGCGATCGAATTGCGCCGTCAGGCGGCAATGGAGTTCTCGGCTTTGGCAGCCGAGGCGCTGCAGCGTGAGACTGCCTCGCTCCATAATGGCAACCGGGCCGACATCGATGCGATTCTCTCACCTCTGCGCGAACGCCTGGCGGAATTCCAGAAGACTGTCAGCGAGACATATGTCAGGGAGAATGCCTCGCGCGAGGCGCTGACGGCGCGTATCGACACGCTGGCTCGAGCCAATGCCCGCATCGGCGATGAGGCACGCCGGCTGTCGAATGCGCTAAAGGGGGATACGCGTCTGCAGGGACGATGGGGTGAGACGGTGCTGCAGCAACTTCTGGAGCACGCGGGACTGACCGAGGGTATACATTTCGAGTCGCAGGCCGCACAGATCGGGGGCAAGGCTCTGCGCTCTGACGAGGGACGCGACATGCGTCCTGACATGGTGCTCCTGCTTCCGGGTGCACATCGCGTGGTGGTGGACGCCAAGACTTCGCTTACCGATTATCTGGCATATGCCGGAGCCGATGACGAGGCTATGGCCGATGAGTGTCTGAAGCGGCATGTGGCATCGGTAAGGAAACATGTCAGAGAACTGGCCGAAAAACAGTATCACCGCCTGATTCCGGGGGCGCTGGAGCATACTCTGATGTTTATGCCCAATGACGCCTCTTTTCTGGCTGCAATGAAAGGCGACACCTCGCTCTGCGACTTTGCCCTGCGCAATAATGTGGTGATTGTGTCGCCGGCTCATCTGCTCTCGGTCGTGCAGCTTATTTCGCAGTTATGGCGTGTGGAAAATCAGAACCGTAATGCGGATGCCATAGCCGAGGCCGGAGGAAAGCTTTACGATAAGGTCGCTTCTTTTCTTGAGGATTTCTCTAAAATCAACCGCAATATCCAGGCGGCCTCACGTGCTTATGAGAGTAGTCTGAAGCAGCTCACCGGCGGCAGCCAGAGCATCTCTGCCCGCGCCGAACGTCTGCGCGACATGGGGGCGAAGGTGACGCGCCGCATTCCGGAGTCAATGCGGCCAGCCGACGATCATCCGCTCCGTCCCGCCGAAGATTCCCAAAGCGCCCCCTTGGTCTGATTCCTTT
>DKWX01000005.1 GCA_002491945.1 Porphyromonadaceae bacterium UBA7141 | reverse complement strand
ATATTAGCGGTCGAAAGGAAATGTGAAAAGATTCTAAACACATTACATTTGCGACAAACTGACGAATACCGTTTCAGAGAAGCGCACACGAGTTTTAAACACACAAATTTAACTCTAACACCCGGACAGCCATGAGAAAAATCCTTTTATCCCGCCTCTGACGGCATCGGATCGGTCAGAGGGATAAAACAGAACTTCCGGCTCATACATAGTGCTTCAGATTGTGGATAATATAGTTCATCAGTAGGAGCGGCTTGGTAGTTGGCGGAGAAAATAGCTAAAAGAGTTTCCAATCTTCACATCCTGCAAATATGTAATGTGGGATTATGAGATGCTTTTCTTAATAACTAACTAAACCTCAATGTTATGAAAAAGTTAGCCTTAGTATTGGGTCTGGTGGGACTCAGTATGTTGCCTATACAGGCGCAACTCACACTTTACCCGAATGGCCAGAGTGTATTCGGGAAACGTATGACGCAGGGATCGACATCTACTTTGGTACCAGTAGACACTATGGCATCAGCAGTTTTCCTTGGTCGTAATGTTAACAATCGAGGTGGCTATATCGCTTTTGGGGGTGGTAAGAAAATCTGGATAGGAGAGCAATCAACATCAACTTGTAGGATGCAACTTGGATTTCAAGATGGCATTCAGGGAATTTCTGATAATAGTACCGTATTCTCCTACAATCGCCTATCTACTGTATCTACATTTCCCTTTATTTTCTACACCGACATAAGAGCCAACAGCTTCATAGTGACTTCTGATTCACGTCTGAAAAGCGACGTAAAGAGTCTAAGCAACTCCGCTGACATGCTATCTTCTCTCTCTCCGGTAAGCTATTCGTTGGTGGCACAGTCGGTAGCATCGGATGCTCCGGCATCCAAAATCTCATCTGCAGAGATGGTGTCTATGGAAGAATCATGCGCTCCTACCCCTCCCGACCCACGTATCCGCTATGGTTTCCTCGCTCAGGAAGTCAAGGAACTGTTCCCGGAACTTGTGGTAGAGGATGAAAATGGCACAATGGGTATCGACTACATCGGATTCATCCCGATTCTTGTAGATGCCGTCCGCGATCTCCGTGGTCGCCTTGAAGAGCAGGAGAAAGCTGTAGCCCGTATGGGAGGTGGAGAAATCATGCGTAAGTCTGCCACTGCCGACCGTGACCAGTTGCTGGCCGAAGGGTGCGTGCTCGAACAGAACCGTCCCAACCCATTCTCGTCCACATCCGAAATCGTATGCAATATACCGGTGTCGGTGAGCGAAGCCTCGATATATGTGTACGACCTTCAGGGACAGCAGATACTGCATCTGCCGGTGGCAGAACGTGAATCGACCTCCGTAAGCATCGAAGCCTCCTCGCTCAATCCGGGAATGTATATCTACTCCCTGATTGCCGATGGCGTGGAGATTGACAGCAAACGAATGATAGTAACCGACTGATGTCATCAACCCCCACAGCTATGAAACGATACAACCGATTATATGGCCTCCCGGCAATAAAGGCGATTGTGCGCCCTGCCGTCTGTTTGGCGGGGATGGTATGCGCATCGCTGGCCGCAATGGCTTCGGGAAGCATAGAGCATACGGTCAGATACAATTACGCTGACCTTACGGTAAGAGACGTGGAGACGGAAGATGGTGCCGTATATTCTGAAATCAATATGCCCGAGATGGGGAATATAGGTGAGATGGGTGCCCCCGCGTTACCGGTTCACCACATTTGCTTTCTCGTGCCGTCATACAGTACTGACTTCAGTGTGACCCTGCTTTCCGGAGGAGAGGAAAAGAGCATCACGCTCCCTAATGAGTTGATACCCGTGCAGGATATAGAATACATGAACTCCGCCGGTACACCCTTTACTTCCCCCGACCGGGAGAAATACTCAACTTCATCCGATAAGGTGGAAGTAAGGGTAGAGGGTGACAACTTCTTTGAGGGTTGGCAGCATTTTGTGACAGTGTCCATATGTCCTGTCACCTACAACAGTGCTGCAAGACAGATAGTATGCTACAACGACATACAGGTGCGTCTTGACTACCGCGAGTGCACGGCAGCCGAGATGTCTTCCCCGCCGGTATTCCCTCCCGAACCGCGATATTCACCGTTGCTGACTGATTTCGTGGTCAATCCACCGATGTCCGACATTTCCGGTGCAAATCGTGCCTCATCATCGTATCAGTCAGTAAACGACCGATACATAATAGTCACGACCGACGATCTCAAGGCAGACTTTGAGAAACTCGCGGTATGGAAGCGCCAGAAAGGGTACACTGCAGAAGTGGTGACGATGGAATCAATCCTATCCACACCCGGCTATGCCGTAAACCCGGCTGACTCCATCTGGGATGAGGCGGCGGCACTTCGCAAATGGCTGAAATGGCGTTACCAGAAGGACGGCCACTATTTCCTTCTGCTCGCCGGAGACTCCCGGGCTGGGAAAATGCCCGTGCGAAAGTATAACCATAATAATTTTACTGGGAGTGATGCATATCATAAATATTATATACCCTCTGATATATATTTTGTAGATTTTTCGCAGGAAGTGGATAATCTTCAGAAACTCTCAAATGGCCTTTATACCAAATCAACATGGGCAAGTATAAATCCATCGCTTCCAGTCGGTAGATTAATGTGCAGGGATAGCCGAGAGATTTATAACTATTTCCGAAAGCTTGTACTCTATGAATCATGGCCAGGTAAGGGTGATACTCAATATCTTGCGCGTGGCTTTGGATTCACTCAGGAAGATGGTATTTATTTTGAATCAAAGAATATATCAATGCCTCTAAGTTCGTATATTTCATTTGAATGGATGAAAGATACAGTAAGAATTAATGATTTTAATTTGAGAACACCAACAGGTTCTCAAGTCATTAATGCGATGAAAAATGTAGGACTTATGAGTTGGCAGGGACATGGTCAGCCAGGTTCTATTGGGTGTGCAGGGAAACAAGGCGCATCATACTGGAAGACATGGCGATATATTCAGCCTACAGTTGGTCCTATTGATACAGGACTGAGTCATATTGATCCGGACAATAGCTTGGATCTGCTTGGTAATGACTATAGTCCGGCAGTAGCATACTCGTTGTCTTGTACAATTATGCCGTTTGATTTCCCTCCTGAAAGAGGTGTCGAATATAATATGGGTACATCATTTACGGTAGCTGGACGTTATGGAGGAGTAGCATTGCTTGGTAATACAAGAGAAGGGCATTGGACTAATTCCGGATATATAGAATCTTTTTTTGGGGAATATCTAAAATCCAATAGGAAAATCGGAATAGCAGAGCTGCTTTCAAGAATTATGCCAAGTAGTCTCATATCAGGCAATGAAGATAGGCATACTAATAATTTACTGGGTGACCCTGAATTTGAGGTATGGCTTGGAGTTCCTAAGGATGATAAGTATTCAATTATTAATTCTTCTACATCTTATACTATTTCTGGTACCAATCTAAAGGGTTGCGTTGTAACGTCGTATAATGGCAAATCTATTATTAGATCTGACTATGTTGTTCAACCGTTGTCTAAGGTTACGTTCGATATAGGACCGAACGCATCTCCAAGCAGCAATAACGATTTGCTTATATCAGTATGGAAAACAGGTAGTTTGCCTTTTTTTAAACTGTGTGCAAATAATGTTCGGCTATTGAATGTGACAAAAACCTATTCATTGCCACATGTTGACATTAAACAGACTTCCAATAATATTTGTAAGTTCATTATCTTAACTGGGGCAACGCTAAATCTATTATCTGCAACAGATATACAAGCTGATAATGCCTTTACAATATCAGGAGGAATTCTAAACCTTGAAGGAGAGGCGGTTAAATTGACAGGCTCAAACTCATTCAGAAATGGTAGGGTACAAGCAAAAGCGGACTGTTTAACTTTAGATGGGAATTTTTTCATGGAGAATTGTACTCTTGAAGTTTCTTCAAAGTGGTAATTCTAAAGATGATAAATCCATCAATGATTTGTAGAAGGATATGGGGATATTTATAATGTTCTTATAACCTTGCTATCAACTGAATATGATGCCGCTGGATGATGATGAAGCGTCAAAGGCCGGCTGCATCATCAATAAACACATTAAGTTTATGAGAAATTATACTAAACATATGCTTATGGCACTCCTCCTGTTAGGAGGAGTTGCTACAGGGGCAGCCAAAGGGTATGTATGGGGCAAAACGGGGGAGTCGTGCATGTATATATCGGATGAAATGAACATGCAGTTTGACAAGCTTTCCGGACAGTCGAATGATATGGTACTGAGATGGTGTCACTTCAGTACCACAAATACTGACATTGAGATTCCGGCGTATCTTCCCTCTCCGGATGATGCAATGGTGGTGTATCCCATAGTGGAAATTGACAGGAATGCCTTCACCGATGGAATCACTTCCGGGAAAAAACATGAGGATATCTACAAGACTGACTATCCTACGGATGCATATTACGTAATCTGTGAACTGACCTCCATTTCCCTGCCGGAAACAATTGTAAGAATTGGCGACATGGCTTTTGCCGGTGCCCATTCCCTTAAGGAGATTACATTTCCTTCTTCGGCAACAGAAATCGGAGAGGAATGTCTTTATTGGTCAGGTGGGTTGGAACAGGTAGTGCTCCCGGCCTCTATAAAGACAGTACCTAATGGTTTTGTGGCAATGTCGCGCAACCTTAAGGAATGCGAGTTGCCTGCAAGTGTGGAGAAAATCGGGACACGGGCATTCTTCCGCTGCAACTCCATGACAAAAATACATATCCCTGCCGGAGTTAGGGAAATAGGCGACGATGCCTATACGGCATTGGTGAGTCTGGAGAATTTTGAGGTTGACCCGGCCAACGAATGGTATTGCGCCCCCGACGGGATACTGCTCGACAAGGAGATGAAAACCCTGATAGCATGGCCGTTCGCGCGAAAGGATGTTAAGGTGCCCGAGGGGGTGGAGCGCATAGCCGGCGAAGCCCTCAACTGGGGTTTTGAACTCACGTCGCTCGACCTTCCCGAAAGCCTTACCGATATAAGCAACACCACATTCCGCTATGATACATCTCTTAAAAGTGTGACTGTGAAATCTACTCAACCTCCGGCATGTGCGGAAACGAGCGAGGACTGTATGTTTGCCGAAGAGGTGTATGCCAATGCCGAGCTATGGGTGCCGCAGGAATCAGTAGACGAATATAGGGCGCATTCGGTATGGGGCAAGTTCAACTGTATCAACGGAGTATCGGTTGGAGTCGATAAGTTGTCGGCTGCAGAGGAAGAAGCAGTATATTACTCACTTGACGGTCAGAAGGTGGATAACCCCGAGCGCGGTCAGATACTGATACGCCGCATCGGCGGCGCAGCCGAGAAGGTGCGCTACTGAGGTTTCGGCTCTATGAGATAAAACTCACCGGCTCGCAGACATTGTGGGCCGGTGAGAATGAGTCATACGGATTATAAAAAACTTAAAGAGAGAATATTATGCGTGCTATTATTACATACTGTCTGATAGTCATCGGATTGCTTTCGTCACTTCCGGCAAAGGGTTTCCATCGCGAACCGGAAGGAGCTGTCAAAATAGGGGATTTCTGGTATTCAATCCTGTCGGAAGAGGACGGAACTGCTGAATTTGCGGGATTTGATGAAACCCAGTGGGGTATTTTGGAAGAATCTATGCATTTGGAAGTACCATCCACAGTGAGATTCCCCTCCAATCCGGATAAGGAATACGTTGTGGTGAGTATTGGTGAAGAAGCGTGTAGATTATCCATGCCCGGAATACCTGACATATACACCACTATATACACCAGAGGTTGCTGTTGGTTTACTCCACTTGATAGCATTACGATTCCCGAAACGGTTACTTCTATAGGAGCCGGTGCATTTATGGGAAGTGGTTTTTCCGAATTCATATTCCCGGAAACTATAAAAGAGATAGGTAATGGATGTATATCTTGGTCATATGGATTGACAAAGGTTGTGTTACCATCTCATACAAAGGAGATCCCTGTTGACCTGTGCCGTTATTGTTATTCGTTATGTGATTTCGACATATCGGAAAATGTGGAGAAAATCGGAGCAGGAGCTTTCTTCCGGTGCAACAATATGAAAAAGGTCTATATCTCTGCCGGTATCCGGGAAATAGGCAACGATGCCTATACGGCATTGGTGAGCCTGGAGAATTTCGAGGTTGACCCCGCCAACGAATGGTATTGCGCCCCCGACGGGATACTGCTCGACAAGGAGATGAAGACCCTGATAGCATGGCCGTTCGCCCGCAAGGATGTCAAGGTGCCGGAGGGGGTGGAGCGCATTGCCGGCGAAGCCCTCAACTGGGGTTTTGAACTCACGTCGCTCGACCTCCCCGAAAGCCTTACCGATATCAGCAACACCACATTCCGCTATGATGAGAGTCTTGAGAAAGTCACCGTAAGGTCGCTTGTCCCCCCTGCCTGTGCGGAAAATGAATCCGGCAACGAGTTCATGTTCCATAGAAATGTATATTCAAATGCCGAGCTATGGGTGCCGGATGAATCAGTAGACGAATACAGGGCACATCCGGTCTGGGGAAAGTTCAAGAATATCCGCAAGACGGTCGGAGTCGATAAGTTATCAGCTGAAGAGGAAGAAGCTGTATACTACTCACTTGACGGACAGAAGGTGGATAATCCCGAGCGCGGTCAGATACTGATACGCCGCATCGGCGGCGCAGCCGAAAAAGTGCGCTACTGAGCGTGTACGCATTGATGAAATAACAGAAATCCTGCGGGGCAGCGGCCAAACCGGTCGCTGCCCCGAATCATGGCCGGGCATCCGATGCCCGGCTCTCTCATATCTGAACGTGGGCACAACGATTATTGGGATTTTTTTGTTAACTTTGCAGGTCAATCCCGAAAGTTATGAAAAATCACGATAATATAGATACTCACGATGACGTATGCACCCCCGGCATTGCCGAAATGCCGGGCGATGTGCGATGGGGTGTGCTGTTTGACCTCGACGGTGTGCTCATCGACAGCGAACATGAGTACACCCGCATCTGGGACCGTATAAATCAGGAATTCCCGACCGACGTGCCCAACTTCGCCGAGCGCATCAAAGGGACTACCCTCGAAAACATACTCGCCACCCACTACCCAGACCCGGAGACACGCAAGAGGGTAGAGGCACGCCTGCTCGAAGAGGAGGCGAAAATGGTGTATACCTATCTCCCCGGAGCTAAAGAACTGCTCGACGACCTCAAGCACCACAACGTGCCCACAGCGCTCTTCACCAGCAGCAACGGCATAAAGATGGCGCACCTCTACAAAGACCTCCCCGACATACGCCAATACTTCCGGGCCATCATCACAGGCGACATGGTAAGGCATTCCAAACCGGATCCCGAAGGTTATCTGATGGCCGCCAAATCCCTCGGCCTCACCGACGGGCACTGGGTAGTGGTGGAAGACTCGCTTCAGGGGGTAAAGGCCGGAGAAGCCTCCGGAGGAGCAGTGCTCGGTGTAGCCGGGACATTACCCCCGCTCACCCTGGCACCGCACAGCGACGAGGTGACCGACACCCTGCAGGGAGTCACCGCAGAATCACTCCGCAAACTCATCAAAACATAACATAAGGGAAGATGGCGGGCAACATACCATTGGCCGAACGGATGCGGCCGCAGACACTCGACAACTACATCGGACAGCGCCACCTCGTGGGTCCGGGAGGAGTGATACGCTCGATGATCGACACCGGGCGCATCAACTCATTCATACTCTGGGGACCTCCGGGAGTAGGGAAAACCACACTTGCCCGCATCATCGCCAACGCCACAGAGGCCGACTTCTATACACTGAGCGCCGTCACCTCAGGAGTGAAAGATGTGCGCGAAGTAATCGACCGCTGTGAGAAGGCCGGGCGGAGCATGTTTGCCAAATCCCGTCCGATACTATTCATTGACGAGATACACCGCTTCAATAAATCTCAGCAGGACTCCCTGCTCGGGGCCGTAGAGAAGGGGGTGCTCACATTAATCGGGGCCACTACGGAGAATCCATCTTTCGAAGTGATACGTCCGCTCCTTTCGCGCGCCCAGGTGTATACACTCAAATCACTTGAAAAAGACGACTTGCAGCAACTGCTTGACCACACCGTAGCCACTGATCCGATACTACTGGCCCGGCAGGTGGAAATAAAATCGACTGAAGCACTTTTTCGCTTCGCCGGAGGCGATGCCCGCAAGCTGCTCAACATAATCGACCTCATAGAGCAATCGGCTCCAGACGGAGCGCCGATTGTGATAGACGATGCCACCGTGATCGACAGACTGCAGGAAAACCCTGCCGCCTACGACCGGAACGGCGAATTGCATTATGACATAATATCCGCATTTATCAAATCAGTCCGCGGCAGTGATCCGGATGCGGCGCTATATTGGCTGGCCCGTATGGTGGCCGGTGGCGAAGACCCCGCCTTCATAGCCCGGCGCCTCGTGATCCTTGCAGCGGAAGACATCGGACTGGCCAACCCCAACGCCCTTCTGCTCGCCAATGCCACCTTCGATGCGCTGCAGAAAATCGGATGGCCGGAAGGGCGTATAATCCTGGCGGAATGCACAGTATATCTTGCCACATCCCCTAAGAGCAACACCGCCTACATGGGTATAGCGGCCGCCCTCGAAGAGGTGGGGCGCTCAGGCAACCTCCCGGTGCCGTTGCATCTGCGTAACGCCCCGACACAATTGATGAAAGAACTTGGCTACCACGAAGGGTATAAATACTCCCACGACTACGCCAACAACTACTCCGAGCAGCTCTATCTCCCCGAAGCCATAGCCGGGCGCCGCTTCTGGCAGGCCGGCGCCAACGCTTCGGAATCCAGAATGCAGCAGCGTATGGAAGAAATCAGAAAGAAATGAGAGAGACAACCGAATTGCGCCTCACACCTCAGGAGGCAGCCGACCCGGCCGAGATACGCAGGGTGGCGGCGCGGTCGCTCGGCCTGTCGGCAGAGCGTGTCAACGACGTGCGCATAGCGCGCCGCTCGATTGACGCCCGCAAGAAAGACATATTGGTCAACCTTACAGTATCCGTAGCCACAGGCGATGATCTCACGGCCCTGCCTCCTCTCACACCCGTAGAGTTCCACACTCTGCCGGAGGAAGCTCCTGTAGTGCTGATAGTAGGCGCCGGCCCTGCCGGACTCTTCGCGGCCCTTCGGGCGCTGGAGCACGGGATGCGCCCTGTGTTGCTGGAACGCGGACACGATGTAGACACCCGCCGAATCGATATCGCCGAGATGAGTCGCAACGGAGAAGTGAATCCTGAATCCAACTACTGTTTCGGCGAAGGAGGCGCCGGCACATTTTCAGACGGCAAACTCTATACACGCTCCAAAAAACGAGGCGACAATGATGCTGTGATGCAGCTCCTGGTGCAGTTCGGCGCCAAAGAAGAGATTCTCTGCGATTCGCATCCTCATATAGGCAGCGACCTGCTGCCTCATATAATCAAGCGCATACGCGAGAAAATCATTGAATGCGGAGGAGAGGTGCGGTTTGCGACATGTGCAGACTCCCTGATACTGACCGACACAGCCGACGGCAAACGTCGTGCCGAAGGCGTGGTGCTTGCCGGAGGCGAGCGCCTGTACGGCCCTGTGATACTCGCCACCGGTCATTCAGCCCGCGACACCATACGCCGCCTGCACGCACAGGGTGTGGAGATGGAGGCCAAAGGCTTTGCCATGGGAGTGCGGCTTGAGCACCCTGCATCGCTCATCGACCGTCTGCAATACCACTCGCCCGATGGTAAGGGGAAATACCTCCCCACTGCAGAATACAACTATGTCACCCAGGTCGACGGACGCGGAGTCTACAGTTTCTGCATGTGTCCGGGCGGGGTGGTGGTGCCCGCCATGTCGGCGCCTGGCGAAAGCGTGGTCAACGGCATGTCGGCCTCTGCCCGCGGAGGGCGCTGGAGCAACTCGGGCATGGTAGTCGAGATACGCCCCGGCGACTATCCCGAATATGAGCGCTACGGCGTATTCCAGCTCCTCGAACTTCAGGCCGACCTCGAACGCCGCTTCTTCCGCGCCGCCGCCGACACCCTTAAGGCACCTGCACAGCGCATGACCGACTTTGTGGCCGGGCGCCCCTCGACCGATTTGCCGGCCTCGTCATATCCCGCCGGCCTTGTGCCGGGTAGAGTCGACCGTCTGTTGCCTCCCGGCATAGCCGGAAGACTGCAGAAAGGATTCCGCACCTTTGGCTTCAAAAGTAAGGGATTCCTTACATCCGAGGCTACTGTAATAGGACTTGAAAGCCGCACAAGTTCTCCGGTGCGACTGCCCCGCGACCGCGAGACGATGCAGCACATAGGGATAGCCGGGCTATATCCGGCCGGCGAAGGAGCGGGATATGCCGGAGGTATAATATCGGCAGCTATTGACGGCCGCCGCTGCATCGATGCCCTTGCCCGAAGCATGGGGATTGTAGCCGAAGACACAGCGGCTTCTTCCGAAGCCACATCCGGCATCGGGCGATAAACAGAGATATTGTCCGAATGCAAAAAAATGATTAAATTTGCAATATGAGCGTGATTCTCAATATAGAGACCGCCTCCAGAATATGTTCGGTGGCGGTAAGCATGGACGGTATGATCGATTTTCATATAGAATCGGAAGAAGGGATGCAGCATGCTTCGCTTCTGGCCGGTTATGTCGACCGTTGTCTGCAACATATTTCCCGCTGCGAGCTGCAGCTTGATGCAGTGGCGGTGAGCATCGGTCCGGGAAGCTATACCGGACTGCGTATCGGTCTGTCATTGGCCAAAGGGCTATGTTTCGCCAACGACATTCCTCTGATCGGGGTGTCGACACTTGAGCTACTTGCCGTCAAGGGGATGTTCGGGCTTCGCGATGCCGAGGGAGACGAGATACTTGTGCCGATGATTGACGCACGCCGCATGGAGGTATACACAGCCGCCTACGACTTTGCTCTTCATCCTGTCATGGAGCCACTTCCGCTGATACTTGACGAGAATTCCTACGCAGGGTTGCCCGCCGACAGACGCATCGTATTTATAGGCGACGGCGTCGACAAGGCTCGCGAAGTGGTGCGCCATCCAGGCGCCCTCTTTCTCACCAACGCCATGCCCCTGGCCATTGACATGGTGGCTCTATCGGAGCGTGCGTTCCGTCAGGGCGACTTCATGGACACGGCCTACGGAGTGCCTTGTTATATGAAAGAATACCAGGCCACTACGCCTAAAAACAAAGTGCTGTGCGGCACTGGAAAATAATCCGACTACAAATGACCCAAGAAATGACTCCCGAGATATTGTCTGAAAACTCCTTTAAATTCATCCCATACAACACCGGGATGCCCCATCTGCCGCTCCCTGAATACGGTCGTAATATACAGAATATGGTAGACTACTGCGTGGGAATCCCCGACCGTGAGGAGCGCACCGTGTGCGCTCATGCCATAGTGGGAGTGATGCGTACGCTGTTTCCTAAGAACGTGGGGGAAAACGGTGACATGAAGAAATTCTGGGACCATCTTAATATCATGGCCCGCTTCGAACTCGACATCGACTTCCCTTGTGAGGTGGTGACTGCCGACACGGTCAATCCGCGTCCGGCGCAGTTGCGGTATGAGAAGTCGCCGATACGCAACAGGCAGTATGGGCGCAGTCTGGAGAATATTGTGAAAATAGTCTCCATGATGGAGCCTGGCGAAGAGCGCGACCGTCTTATTTCCATGATAGCCCATCAGATGAAAAAACTTCTGCTGACCCATAATCCGGATGGTGTGGACAATGCCCGCATACTCCGCGACCTTTACAACTACTCCGAGGGGCGCATTGACCTTGATCCTAACCGATATATCCTGCATGAATTTCAGGATGTGACCCCCGTAGCGAAGGGGAAGAAGGGGCGCAACAAGAAAAACAGGCTCTGAGAGTGCCGGCTGATGCCGCTACGCCCCGGCCAACCGGGATATCCATAAACAAACATGAAGTAAGTGCTTGAATTTAATTTATGCAATTACGGGCTTGCCTTTTAGTCGATTGAGTTGCGTAGAGAAGCAGAATATCAACATATTCCGCCACGCGACAAG
This sequence comes from Porphyromonadaceae bacterium UBA7141, assembly GCA_002491945.1. GTDB lineage: Bacteria > Bacteroidota > Bacteroidia > Bacteroidales > Muribaculaceae > Lepagella. Next base: position 27,583 of record DKWX01000005.1, on the reverse strand, counting down.
CCGAGGCCGCAAGAAAGAAGCCGCATGCTTCATAATCCGATACGATAAGTAAAATAGAACACATACTTATCGTTTAAATTTGAATACTTACCGTAAAGAGAGAAGAAGATACTACAGATGGGTACATTCATAGTAGAAGGAGGCAACAAGCTCTCGGGCACCATACGTCCGCAGGGTGCCAAGAACGAGGCGCTTGAAGTGATATGCGCCACACTGCTCACATCCGAGAAGGTGACAATATCGAATCTTCCCGACATACTGGACGTAAGAAATCTTATAAGTCTGCTGGCAGACCTTGGGGTGAAAGTAAATTTTATCGATTCGCACACCTGCGAGTTCCAGGCCAGTGATCTCGACTTCAAATATATAGAGACCGCCGACTATCGGCGTCGGGCAGCTTCGCTGCGCGGCTCGGTGATGATAATCGGTCCGTTGCTGTCACGCTTCGGTCGCGCCGTGCTTCCCAAGCCGGGCGGTGACAAAATCGGTCGTCGTCGCCTCGACACTCATTTCCAGGGGATGATAAGCCTTGGCGCCGCCTTCGAATACGACAGCAAAGAGGGGCTTTATAAAATATCGGCTCCTGACGGGCTCGCGGGGCAGTATATGCTGCTTGACGAGGCTTCAGTCACCGGTACGGCAAATCTGATTATGGCCGCTGTCCTGGCCAAAGGCACGACCACAATATACAATGCCGCCTGCGAGCCGTATATCCAGCAGCTCTGCATGATGCTCGTGTCAATGGGGGCCGACATCGAGGGGATAGGCAGCAATCTGCTTACAATCAACGGAGTGGAATCGCTCGGCGGCACTTCCCACACATGTCTTCCGGATATGATAGAGGTAGGGAGCTTTATAGGCATGGCTGCCATGACCGGGAGCGACATTGTGCTTGAAGACGTGAGTCTGCGTAATCTTGGAATAATGCCCGAGATGTTCCGCCGTCTTGGGGTAAACCTTCACATAGAAGGTGACAATATACGTGTCAGCCAGCCCGAAATCTACGAGATAGAGACCTTCATGGACGGGAGTATAATGACGTTTGCTGACGCTCCGTGGCCCGGACTTTCGCCGGATTTGCTGAGTATTTTCCTTGTAGTCGCAACCCAGGCCAGGGGAAGTGTGTTGATACATCAGAAGATGTTTGAATCGCGCCTCTTCTTTGTCGACAAACTCATTGACATGGGAGCCCGCATCATATTGTGCGACCCTCACCGAGCGGCAGTGATCGGAAGCGGCCGCTTCCAGTCGCTTCACGGCACTACGATGGTGTCGCCTGATATCCGCGCCGGAATCGCCATGCTGATTGCAGCTCTCGGCTCAACAGGCACAAGCCGCATACAGAATATCGACCAGATAGACCGCGGGTATGAGAATATAGAATCACGTCTGCGCGGCCTCGGTGCCAGCATAATCCGTGTCGACGACTGAGCATCGGCGTCCTACGGCCCGATTGAAGAGGCGCATGCCGCTATCCGGCTTGTAAAACGAAATACTTATGATTGAAGAGAAATCAATAATATCAGCAGGCAAATTCCTGAAGCCTCACGGTCTGAAAGGAGAACTCAATGTGCTTGTGGAGTTCGACTCTGAGATTCTTGAGGAAGATTATCCTATTATAGTGGATGTAGACGGGATATATGTGCCGTTCTATGCGGAGTCAGTGCGTCCGAAAGGGCATTTCAGCTCGCTCGTAAAGCTTCAGGGTGTAGACTCGCAGGAAGAGACCCGGCCGTTTGTCAACAAAGAATTCTATATGCTGCGCCGAGATGTGGCGGAGTTCCTTGATATAGATGAGGACGAAATAGGGATGGATGATGAATTCGTGGGATATAAGGTGTATGATGATGTACACGGTTATATAGGCACTGTCGAAGACGTAGACAGCAGCACCGCCAATATGCTTCTGCTTGTGCGTCCGGACACCGAAGATGCCGACATTATCTATATCCCGTTTGATCCTGACTTCATCACAAGCATCGAAGAAAGCGAAGACAGAAGCGAACTCCGGATGAATCTCAACCTGCCGGCCGGACTGCTCGACCTCAATGCCTGAGGTCGGTGAAAGAGACCGGCGGAGCATTCTGCTCTGAAACCCGGCCGCTTCCATTTCTATGCCGCTATTCCGCCGCATAATGATAACATATTAAAAACTGAATTACCGCCATGTCGACAGAACTTGAATACGATGAAGACCGCGCAATAGAATTTATCCGCGAATATGTGGGTGAAAAGGTAAGCGCGCAGTATAGCGATGACGAGCTGCTATACGTAATCGACATCATCTGGGATTATTACGAACGCAAGGGCTTCACATCCCTCTCGCCCAAGGCCACAGAAAACGCCGAACTTGACGAATCTGACCTTCTTGCGTATGTGAAGAAAGAGCTTGCCGCCGACCGTGAGATTCTTATGGATCCCGCCGACCTCGACAAGATAATAAAAGGAGAACTTGACTATGAGGAATCGCTTGAAGACGCTGAGTAGGCCGATTGCAGCCATGATGCTCGGACTTTATGCCATTCTCCCCGTATCGGCACAGAAGCCAGAGGAGCTTGACGAGATGAGTTTCGCCGAAATCCTCAACTCAGTCGATCCGGGCAAACAGGTGGATCTCGTGCGCACATTCCAGGAGCGTGAGGCAAGCAGCGTCCTGCTGAAAAACCGTAACATAACCGAAGCCAACGGCTGCACGGTTGATGCGATACGCAACCGCGAGGTGCTCGTGGTCACTATCCCGGCCTCGAAACTGTTCGGACCCAACCAGACCGAACTCCTTGAATCCGCCGGGCGATTCCTTGAGCCGTTCCGACGTTATCTGAAAGAGCCTGACATGTACCGGGTGCTTGTGGTGATGCACACCGACAATACCGGCTCTGAGGCATATCGAGAGAATCTTACAGTAGAGCGGGCTGAGGCCGTGGCCGACTGGTTTGAGGCAAGCGGCATCGACACCGAGTATCTCTTTCCATTCGCAATGAGCGACGACATACCTCTCGTGGCCAACGACTCATTTGAGAACCGTGAACGCAACCGTCGGCTAGAAATCTACCTTGTGCCAGGCGAGAAGATGATAGAAAAAGCCAAGAAGGGGCGTATCGCCCTCTGAATCGTTAAGAAATGACAGAAACATTGCACCACCTTCCTCCCACGCCCTGCTACGTGGTCGACGAGGCGCGTCTGCGCCGCAACATGCGCAAGCTCACCGATGCTTCCGCCCGCTCGGGGGTGAAGATAATAATGGCCTTCAAGGCCAACGCGCTCTGGAAGACATTCCCGATAATCGCCGAATACTTCACAGCCTCTACAGCCTCATCGCTCAACGAGATGAGGCTTTCTCTCGATTATTTAGGACACGATGTCCATGCCTATTGCCCAGTATATACGGAGCAGACCTTCCCAAAATTTCTTGAAGGCTGCACACACATCACATTCAATAGTGTGGCTCAGTTTGAAAAATTCTATCCGTCAATAAAAGCCTGGAACGACAAACACGCTGCTACTGACGGACACCATGTGTCGGCCGGACTGCGCATCAATCCGCATTGCAGTGTCATAGAGACGGATATCTACAATCCATCTCTGCCGGGAAGCCGTTTCGGCGTCGATGCCGACTCACTGCCGCATCTTCCCGAAGGGCTCGAAGGGCTGCATTTCCATGCATTGTGTGAATCCACCAGCTATGATCTCGAAAAAGTCATAGAAGCAGTAGAAGAGCAGTTCGGCCCGATGCTCGACCGTGTGAAATGGCTCAACATGGGGGGAGGCCACCTGATTACGCGCGAGGGATATGACGTAGACCACTTTGTGGAAATCACCCGTCGTCTGCGCGAGCGCCATCCCGGACTTGAACTTATCATCGAACCGGGAAGTGCCTTTACATGGCAGACAGGCGACCTGCACACCACAGTGCTTGATGTGGTGGAGAATGCGGGAGTGAGCACCGCCATAATAGATGCCTCTTTCGCCTGCCATATGCCCGACTGTCTTGAGATGCCTTATAAGCCCGGTATCGCAGAGGCCATCCCCGACGGCACTCCTGTGGCAGGGGAGGAATGGAGCTACCGCTTAGGGGGCAACTCATGCCTGAGTGGCGACTACGTTGGCGAATGGCGGTTTAGCCGACCTCTGAATGCCGGCGACCGCCTGACGCTGCTTGATATGAACCATTATACTACGGTAAAGACCAACATGTTTAACGGCATACAGCACCCTTCGATGTGGCTGCGCCACGAAGACGGCACACTTGAGCTGCTGCGTGAATTCACTTATGAGGACTATCGCGACAGGATGGACTGACTCCTGCGGCGGAACTCAACGTGCCCCGGAATCAGTCGTAAGGCCCTGTCGCGACAGCGCACCGGGAAGCCCGATCATACTTAGGCGACATAGCGCGTCAGCCATATCATATACGGCATGAAATATGAGCCATGCCGATTACATTACGGAAAAATGACAATACGCAATCTTCTTCTTATCCCCTTGATTGCCCTTATGCCTCTCAGCGCCTTCAGCTGGGGGCAGAAAGGGCATGACACCACAGCCTCCATAGCCGAGCGCCATCTTACGCCGGCCACACAGGCGGCTGTGACCGACCTGCTCGACGGCAAGTCTTTGGTGTATTACGCCAATTGGCCCGACAACGCATGTCATACTCCGGAATATGCCTATACGAAGACCTGGCATTACAAAAACATAGATGCCGGACAGAGTTATGCCGATGCACCTGACATACCGGAGGGCAATATCGTGGTGGCCCTTGAAGAGCAGTGCCGCGTGCTGGCCGATTCAGCATCCACTCGCCGGCAGAAATGGCTCGCCCTCGTGCTGACCGTACATTTTATGGGCGATCTGCATCAGCCGATGCACATGGGCCGTCTCTCCGACCGTGGAGGCAACAGCCATAAAATCACATTCTTCGGAGCGCCCACCAATCTACACAGTGTATGGGATACCGATCTCCCCGAAGCAGCCCACAAATGGAGCTATACCGAATGGGCCGACAATATCGACCGGGCTACCGAGGCGCAGACAGAAGAGATACTCTCCGGAGGCACCCCCGATCGATGGGGAGAGGAAACCTATGGAATAGTAGAGAAAGTCTATCACTCCACACCCGAAGGCACCGATGTGAGCTACGATTACATCGCTGAATGGACACCAGTAGTCGAAGACCGCTTTCTGCGTGGCGGATTGCGTCTGGCAGACCTGCTCAACGGGATATTCGACCCCGGCTATGTCAGGCTTAACCGCATAGATACCGACAATGAAGGGGAACAGTGAAGAGCCGGCTGCATGGCCACCGCTAAATCTGCCTCACGTGAGTCTTCGGATACGTCGCGAGGAAGGGCTGGTAAAAGTGTTTGATTCCTTGAGAGGCAAATATGTGAATCTCACGCCTGAGGAATATGTGCGTCAGCACTTCGTGGCCTATCTCGGCGGCGAGTTGCATTACCCCGCCTCGCTGATGGCCAATGAAGTATCCATCAGACTCAATGGCACGGCAAAGCGTTGTGACACAGTGGTGTATGATGCATCGGGCCGGCCGTTCATGATTGTAGAGTATAAAGCTCCCGGCGTCAGAATCACCCAGAGTGTTTTTGACCAGATTGTGCGCTACAATATGCGGCTTCATGCCCGTTATCTGGTGGTATCCAACGGGTTCAGCCACTACTGCTGTGTGATGGACTATACCCGCGACACATATCACTTCATCCCCCGAATCCCCGATTATGCGGACGCCAACAATCCTTTCTCCGACAACTGATGTTGATGACCGACACCTCCGATACTTAAGATCCACCTAATGGAAGCTGAATACAACTATCTCGATCTGCTCAATCCCCAACAGCGCGAAGCTGTGGTTTATAAGGATGGTCCGGCACTGGTGATAGCCGGTGCGGGATCAGGCAAGACTCGAGTGCTGACCTACAAGATAGTCGACCTCATACGCTCCGGCTACGAGCCGTGGCGCATTCTGGCACTCACTTTCACCAACAAGGCCGCCCGAGAGATGAAAGAGCGCATACGCGCCATCACAGGCGAGCGCGTGGCGTCGCAGCTCTGGATGGGTACATTCCACTCAATCTTCCTGCGCATACTGCGGCGTCATGCCGGCCTTATAGGGTTCAAGCCGGGATTCACTATCTACGACACAACCGACACACGCTCCCTGATCAAATCGATAGTGAAGGATATGGGACTTGACGAAAAGGTGTACAAGCCCAATATGCTCGCCTCGCGTATCTCCAATGCCAAAAATGCCCTCATCTCGGCTGAAATGTACAGGCGCGACCCTGATAATGAAACCGCCGACCGTCGTGCGAAACTGCCAATGCTCGGCAATATCTTCCAGATGTATGCCGACCGCTGCCGCATAGCCGGAGCGATGGACTTTGACGACATTCTCTACTACATGAATGTGCTGTTGCGCGATAATCCGGATCTTCTGCGCCATTATCAGGATTTCTTCCGCTACATACTCGTAGATGAATATCAGGACACCAACTTCGCCCAGCATCTCATCATATCGCAGCTTGCCGGCGACCGCCAGAATCTGTGTGTCGTGGGCGATGACGCGCAGAGCATCTACTCGTTCCGTGGAGCCAACATATCCAATATCCTCAATATGCAGTCGCGTTTCCCCAGCCTGCGTATATTCAAACTTGAGCGCAACTACCGGTCGACACAGAACATCATCAATGCGGCCGGATCGCTTATAGCCAAGAATACACGCCAGATGAAAAAGACTGTCTACAGCGAGAATGAACCTGGCGATTTAGTGGGAGTGCTCAGCACATACTCCGATATCGAGGAGGCCTACCTTGTGGCCAGCCTGATATCACGCTCGCATCTCACGGCCCACGATTCATATGAGGAATATGCCATACTCTATCGCACAAACTCTCAGAGCCGCGTGCTTGAGGAGTCGCTGCGCAAGCGCAACATACCGTATCGCATCTACGGAGGACTGTCGTTCTATCAGCGCAAAGAGATAAAGGATGCTATAAGCTACTTCCGTATGACCGTAAATCCCGATGATGATGAGGCATTGCGCCGCATCATCAATTATCCGGCACGCGGAATAGGGGAGACCACGATGAAGAAGCTCCAGGCCGCGGCCAATAACTCAGGCCGCAGCCTATGGCAACTGATATGTGCGCCCGCCGAGAATCCGGCTAATCTCAATGCCGGGACACTGCGGAAACTTGATTCTTTCCGCGGAATGGTGCAGGAATATCTCGATGATGTGGCGCGTGGTGCTTCGGCATATGAGGTGGCACAGCTTGTCTACAACCGTTCCGGAATACTCACCAGTCTCGCCCACGACACTACCCCCGAAAGCATATCGAAACAAGAGAACCTTCAGGAACTTCTCTCGGGGCTGAAAGACTTCGTAGTCACGCGCGAGGAGTCGGGAGAGAAAGATACGGGTATGTCGGCATTCCTTAGCGAAGTGCAGCTTTCCAGTGACCAGGACGAGCAGCAGGATGGTGAAGAGCAGAAAGTGACCCTCATGACCGTGCATGCAGCCAAGGGCCTTGAATTCAAGCATATCTATGTGGTGGGGGTAGAAGAAGAACTGTTTCCCTCGGCCATGAGCATGGACTCTATGGCTCAGATAGAAGAGGAGCGGCGTCTGCTTTATGTGGCCATAACGCGTGCCAAAGAGACTTGCGTCATGACATATGCCACATCGCGATTCCGCAACGGCCAGACTGTAATGACGCGTCCGTCGCGCTTCCTTGCCGACATCGATCAGCGCTACATGCGTGTGCAGGCATCGTCGGATATCTCTGTCGCAGCCGGAAGCGGGGCATTTGCCAATCCGACAGCCAGTTACCGTCAGTCAGTCTTCGGCGGAGGAAGCGGTTTCGGCCGACCTGCCCCCGGGAACTCTGACGGATACGGTTCGTCCGGAGGATACAGCGGGGGAGACTTCAGTCAGGGAGGCGGTTACTCCCGGGGGCGCGGCAAATCACGCTCCACGTATTCATCCGGAGCCACAGGGGCCGGAAAGAAGGTGCGTCTCGCCACTGCTTCAGAGAAAGCCGAAAGCCGCCGGCAACTTTCCACAGAAAGCGGCACCCTATGTGTTGGAGCCCGCATACGCCACGAGCGCTTCGGCATAGGCACGGTGAAGAGTATCGAACATATCACCGACAATGATATGATAATCGTTGACTTCGGAGTGGTGGGCATTAAGAAACTTCTGCTTGGATTTGCTAAATTCGCGATATTGTGATAACTTTGTCGTGCGGCTGGTGCGCCATATCAAGTGACGTGCCGCCGCATGACACCAGTGCGTCGCAGGCCGCGGCTTCCCCCGGCATACAATAAATGTTTTTTCATCTGCCCGATGTGACTTCCGATAGATGAAAGTCAAATCCAAACCTCTAAAAAAAGAACTGCATCATGGAAAAAGCTGATTTCCGGCGCAAGCCGGAGTGGCTCAAGATAAAACTTCCCCGAGGCTTCAAGACAAGCCAGGTTGTGGGGCTGCTGAATGAGAAAGGGTTGCACACAATCTGTTCGAGCGGCATGTGTCCCAACCGGGGCGAATGCTGGGGACGCGGCACTGCCACATTTATGATAGGAGGCAACATATGCACCCGCAACTGCCGTTTCTGCAACGTCACAACCGGGCGCCCTCTTCCTCTTGACGAAAAGGAGATAGAGGATATAGTGGAATCAGTGAAATCACTGGGATTGAAACATGTGGTCATCACATCGGTCGACCGCGATGACCTTCCCGACCTCGGAGCCTCCCATTGGGCGCGGATGATACGCACCCTTCGCCGCGAGTGTCCGGGAGTGACGATGGAAGTGCTGATTCCCGACTTCAAAGGTCGCCTCGACCTGGTGGATATGGTGATAGCAGAGCGTCCGGACGTAATCTCACATAATCTGGAGACAGTGCGCCGTCTTACGCCGGAAGTACGCACTTTCGCCACCTACGACACATCGCTCTCTGTAATAGCCCATATAGCGCAAAGCGGCATCCGTAGCAAAAGCGGCATCATGCTCGGACTTGGAGAGCAAGAAGATGAAATTCTCCAGACGATGGATGATTTGCTTGCCGCAGGGTGCGAGGTTATGACAATCGGCCAGTATCTCCAGCCCGCAAAAGACAACTATCCTCTTCAGGCATACATCACCCCTGAGAAATTTGCTGAATATGGGGAAATAGGCAGACGCAAAGGATTCCGTCACATAGAGTCGGCTCCGATGGTGCGCTCCAGCTATCATGCCGAGAAGCATGTGCTCTGATTCCTGCCACACGTTAGCACACCCCTCAATCAGATGATAAGATCTCCCCGTATTGTCGAATGCAGGGAGATCTTATCATCTGATTAGGAGAGTAATGAAAATGAAAAAGCGGTGTGTCAGAATGACACATTCCGGAGGATTACTGATTTCTTTGCAGAAGCTGCAGCAGATGTGACGCGAGTCGGAGTGCCACCTCGGCTACCTGTATCGGCTTCCCTGTCTCACGGACGATCGAGGTCACTCCCTTGTCGGTAAACCCACAGGGATTGATAAGGCGGAACGCATCGAGGTCGGTGCTCACGTTTAGCGCCAGACCGTGCATAGTCACATATCGGCTGCACTTCACTCCGATGGCGCATATCTTGCGCTCTGCCGGAGTGCCGACGCCAATCCATACGCCCGTTGCACCCTCCACACGTTCCCCCGTGATGCCGTATTCGGCTATAGTGCGAATCACGGCTTCTTCGAGCAGATTGATATAGCTCTTGATGCCGAGATGCATCTGCTCAAGATCAATGACGGGGTAGACTACAAGCTGTCCCGGGCCATGATAAGTGATATCGCCTCCGCGTTCGATACGGATGCACTCGATGCCGCGTCTCTCAAGTTCGGAGGCCATGATGATATTGGCTTCATCTCCATGACGGCCAAGAGTAATCACCGGCTGGTGCTCCAGCAATAGGATGTGTCCCTCCGTCGGGATACCACCTTTACGCTTTATGCCGACCATTGTGTCAAACAGAGTGCGCTGGCGTTGCCACATCTCCCGATAGGGTTGCGGGGAGTCGAGGAATTCAGTTTTTATAATCATTGCGCTTTGTAGTCGGCTTCACGTTCCAGCACGAGTTTCACTTCCTGGAAAAGTTTTGAAGCAAATACGAAATCATTCAGACTGTGCGACTTGCTGCGGAATATGTTTTTATCGTTGCCAATCCAGTCGCAATGACCCTTGTTGATAAACACGATATTCTCACCTATCCCCAGCACAGAGTTCATGTCATGGGTATTGATGATGGTGGTCATGCCATATTCATGGGTGATGTCGCTGAGTAGCTCATCGATCAGGATTGAAGTCTTCGGGTCGAGCCCGGAGTTGGGTTCATCGCAGAAGAGATACTTCGGATTGAGCGCAATAGCGCGGGCTATGGCCACACGCTTCTGCATACCGCCCGAGATTTCCGACGGATATTTATTGTTGGCATTCGTAAGTCCGACGCGGTCGATGCAGAACTGCGCCCGTTCGAGCTGCCCGGCGTGCGACAGGGGAGAAAACATCTTCAACGGGAACATGACATTGCCCAGCACAGTCTCATTGTCAAACAGAGCGGACCCCTGGAATAGCATTCCTATTTCGGTGCGCAGCAGGCGGCGCTCGTCATTGTTCATGTTACGGATGGCGCGGCCATCATACAGGATTTGCCCTTCTTCGGGTTGCAGCAGCCCGATGAGACATTTCATGAACACGGTCTTGCCCGACCCCGACTGACCTATAATCAGGTTGGTTTTGCCCGTTTCGAAGGTGGCGTTTATATCATACAGTATCCTTTGGCCGTCAAACCACTTGGATATATTCTCGGCTTTAATCATACATGTCGGATTTATAGACAGAAGGGGAGTCCTTCAGTCAGGAGAAGAGAAAAGATGGAAAGAAGGATAATCCTTCAATAATAGGGAGATCCATTGGAGAGGGAGAGAGTTGGAGTTCAGAGAGGGAGAGCCATTGGAAGAGGGGAGACACAGGAGGGGGGTAGAGAGTCTCTGTAATGGAGGAATCCGGGATTTATTCCAGCAGGAGCTTGGTGAGGATTACGTCGGCAAGTAGTATCAGGATTGAACTTGACACGACGGCATTAGTGCTTGCCTTGCCTACCTCGAGCGCGCCACCCTTGACGTAATAGCCATAAAAGGCAGCAATCGAAGTGATTAGGAATGCAAATACCACGGTCTTGATTATACCATACCAGACATACCATTCATTGAAGAACGACTGAATGCCGAAGATATAGTTTTCCACAGTCAGCATCGAGGTGAACTCAGCGATAAACCATCCGCCGACCAGCCCGAAGAACATCGAGAACACGCATAGCACAGGCACAAACAGTATGAATCCCATAATCTTCGGCATCACGATGTAATTGGCCGAATTGATACCCATGATATCCATTGCGTCAATCTGCTCGGTGACGCGCATCGTGCCTATTTCAGAAGCGATATTGGAGCCGACTTTGCCTGCGAGAATCAGACACATCATGGTGCTTGAGAACTCCAGCAGCAGAATCTCTCTTGTGGCAAGACCTGTGGAATAAGAAGGTATAAGCGGCGATACGATATTGAGAGTCATCTGGATGCAGATTACCGCACCGATGAATAGCGATATTATTAGCACGAGTGGAATTGAATCCACCCCCAGCTTATTTATCTCAAACAGCAGATTGCTGAAAAACACCCTCCACTTGTCGGGCGTCCGGAAGACTTGTGTCAGAAACATGCAGTACTTTCCGAATGTCTTTATCGACGATACTATCATTTTGAATCACAGTTTAATTATAAAGAGCCTGCAGCGTCGTGAGCATTTCTAACATGCTGTAAATGCGCATAATGCCGCCCCCTCCGGAATCCAGATTAAGGAGCGTGTATTAACGCTCCGGAGCGGATGCCGGAGGCTTAGACTCCGATTTCTCCGCAAATTTACAAATTCTCTCGCAATAATTTGCTAAATTTGTGAAATTAAACCGAACTTCACAGCTATGCTTATTATAGGAATCGCAGGTGGCACAGGCTCCGGCAAGACCACCGTAGTACGCAAAATCATAGAATCGCTGCCCAAAGATGAGGTGGCGGTGATATCCCAGGACTGTTACTACAACCATAATCCTCACATACCTCTCGAAGAGCGTCAGAAGATGAACTACGATGAGCCGGCGGCCATTGACTGGAGTCTGCTGACTCGCCAGCTTCGCGAACTCAAGGCCGGCTGCGCCATCGACATGCCAACCTACGACTTCATCACCTGCTCGCGCCAGAAGGAGACAATTCATGTGGAACCACGCGAGGTGGTGGTAGTGGAAGGAATCCTTGTGCTGACAGATCGTGAGCTGCGCGACATGATGGACGTAAAGGTATTTGTAGACGCCGACCCCGACGACCGTCTGATACGCGTAATCCACCGCGACTGCATCGAGCGCGGCCGCACGCCGCAGATAGTGATTGACCGCTATCAGGCCGTGTTGAAGCCGATGCACGAGCTGCATATCGAGCCTTCCAAACGTTATGCAGATCTGATTATTCCTCAGGGCGGCCACAACCGTGTGGCCATCAAGCTGCTTACCGACTATATACGGTCGCTTCTCCCGTCGTTTTATGAAAGCAAAAGATAAGTGCAGATGTGGTTCAGATCAAAAAAAGAGAAATCAGCCTCCGAATCCGGTATTCTGCCCCAAGAGATAGCAGCAGCAGAGCGTGATGAAGCAGCCGCAAGCGGCGATGCCCCCGCCCTGCGTGCGGAGCTTACGACTGAGACAACAGTCGTGCCTGATGGAGAGAAAACGGAGAGCCTGCTTGCAGAGCCGCATCCCGGAGTGCTGCGCACCCGCGACCTTGTGAAGCGCTACGGACGCCGCACTGTGGCCAATCAGGTCAGCATCGAGGTGACTCAGGGTGAAATCGTAGGGTTACTCGGCCCCAACGGAGCCGGGAAGACCACAACCTTCTATATGACCACCGGACTCATTACCCCGAATGCCGGAAAAATCTACCTCGACGATAAGGATATCACCTCCCTGCCTGTCTACCGTCGCGCGCAACTCGGAATCGGTTATCTGGCGCAGGAGGCATCCGTATTCCGCAAACTATCGGTAGAAGACAATATCCGCGCTGTGCTTGAGATGACTGACATGACGCGTCATGAACAGCATGAGAAACTGGAGTCGCTCATTGAGGAATTTTCACTTCAGAAAGTACGCAAAAACCTTGGCGACCGTCTTTCGGGCGGCGAACGCCGCCGCACGGAGATTGCACGCTGTCTGGCAATCAGCCCGAAATTCATCATGCTCGACGAGCCGTTTGCCGGAGTCGACCCGATTGCGGTGGAGGAGATACAGTCGGTGGTGTACAAGCTTAAAGACAGAAACATCGGGATTCTTATCACCGACCATAACGCTCCGGAGACACTCTCCATCACCGACCGTGCTTACCTTCTCTTTGAAGGACGCATATTATTCCAGGGTACATCGGAGGAACTGGCCGAGAATCCAGTGGTGCGTGAGAAATACCTTGGACGCAACTTCATGTTCCGTCGCAAACGCTTCGACTGAACCGTATCCGTTGTGATGCGGAATTAAGATTGCGCGATGCCGGAGATGTGTAGATAATCAACACAGATTATGACGACAAAACACCCTACTTATGTGCCGACGCCCGACTCCGGTCGGTTGCTGCGCACCCTGCTGATTCTGGCGGGAGTATTCTTCGTGATGATAATCATAGCCGGCTCGCTCGGCGCGTGGCTGAGTGGATTTATGGAGCCTGCCACACGCGGCTGCTATCTGATGCAATCGGCAGTGCAGGCCCTGGTGGCTTTCGTTGGCACGGCAGTGATTACGGCCAGACTGACATCCGGACATCCCTGGAAATTCTTAGGGATGGCCTGCCCATGCACTGTGCGCCATTTAATAGGCGTGATTATAGTGTTTCTTATCGGATTTCCCTTTATAAATCAAATTATCTATTATAACTCACTTCTGCATCTTCCGGACTGCATGGCCGGGATAGAGCTATGGATGGTGGAGATGGAGGAGGTGAATGCGGAGGTGACGCGCAAGGTGCTCTCCGGCAGCAGTGTGGCCGACCTTATTTCAGGTGTGCTGGTGGTGGGGGTGCTTACCGGACTTGGTGAGGAACTTTTGTTCAGGGGCACCTTACAGCAGGCCATGACACGCGACACCCGTCTGGGCGTATGGTCAATATGGATTACGGCCGCCGTTTTTTCTGCCGTGCATCTGCAGTTTTTCGGTTTCTTCCCGCGGTTGCTGCTCGGAGCTTTCTTCGGGTATCTCATTTACTTTACGAGGTCGATATGGCCCGGGGTATTCGCCCATGCCCTCAACAATTCGATAGTAGTGGCATCGGCGTGGAGATCTCCCGGAATGCTTGCCGGGAATGTCACAGATACAGTGGCAGGGGAGGCATTCAGCGCCGACACGATAGGAGTGAGCTTCGATGGAATCCCCTGGATTGCAATCGCAAGTATGGTGGCTCTGGCTCTGTTCTTCAGGTATGGCTGCCGCTATTTCTTTTCCCGGTCGACTCATCGGTCTTCGGGCAATAAGCGAGTGCATGAATTTTAACTATAAGTAAGTGCCCGGATCATGTCTTAACACTTAAAACTGACATTTATGGCAGCTCAGAAGACACAGGAAGTGGAATTCCGCAAGATATTGACAGACATACGTAATGGAGTCATAGCTCCGGTATATCTGCTTATGGGTGACGAACCCTACTACATCGACCTGCTCATCGAAGCGCTTGAGAAGCATGTAGTGGCTGAAGATGAACGCGACTTCAACCTCACCACCATCTATGGGAAAGATGCTGAAATCCCGTCGCTGATAGCAGCCTGCCAGCAGTATCCGTTCATGTCTGACCGCAAGCTCGTGCTGCTCAAAGAGGCTCAGGCTATGGAAAAGGCCAAGGTTAAACTTGAAGGACTTGCCGACTACGTGGCTTGTCCCACCGATGGCAATGTGCTTGCAGTGGCCTTCAAAGGAGATAGTCTGAACGCCAATAGTCGGCTTATGAAGATGGCCGACAAAGCCGGAGCCGTGATATTCAAGAGTCCGCGACTTCGCGACAACCAGCTTGACAGCGTGATAAAAGATTATTGCAACGTCAGAAAAATCGGTATCGATGGCAAGGCTGTGGAAATGCTGAAGGAATTCCTCGGCACGTCACTCTCCAAACTCTTCGGAGAAATAGAGAAACTGCGTGTGGCCGGAGGAAAAGACATGACACGCATCACACCCGAATTGATAGAGAAGAATATTGGAATGTCGAAAGACTATAACAACTTCGAACTCTGCCATTCGCTTGGAGTGCGCGACTACGACCGCTGTATGCGCATCGTGAAATATTTCGCTTCAAATCCGCGTCAGAATCCGGTGGTGATGATCACATCGTCTCTATTCTCTTTTTTCTTAAAGATTTTTATCGGACTGATGTCGAAAGACAAGTCTGAAAGTTCGCTTATGGCCGTGATGCAGGTGCCGAATCAATATATATTCCGCACTGAATTCGTTCCGGCATTGAGAAATTACACAGCCGCGCAAGTCGCCGGGATAATCAGCATGCTCAGAGAACTCGACACCAAATCGAAGGGCATCGGGTCGAACCAGAATGAATATGAACTTCTGAAGGAGGTGATATTCAAGATATTTGCCAGGCGTTGACGGTGATTCCGGCTATGGGCTGAGCGACATTCGGGCCTGGGGTCATTAGAGATTATAAAATAGAGACACATAAATCATGATAATATACTTCTCAGGCACCGGTAACAGTCGCGCCGTAGCCACTATGCTTGCCGCACGGACTTCCGACAACGTGTATCCCCTGATGGCACTTCCTCCGGCCGAGGCTGAGTGGAATGGCCGGCGTCTGGTCTTCGTATGTCCGGTATATTCATGGGGTATTCCTCAATTGGTGCTTACTTATATCCGCAGTCTTTCACATCGTTTTATTGCAGATGCTCGCCGGCATAAGGTATGGGTTGTGCTTACTTGCGGCGATGAAACCGGGCGAGCCCCCGAAATGATTGAACGCACGCTTAGCGAGCGAGGTCTTCCGGTCTCCGGAATATGGGACGTGCGGATGCCCAACAACTATGTGCTGCTTCCGGGCTTTGATGTCGACCCCGTCGAGGTGGAGCGGGAGAAACTTGCGCGATTCCCTGCCCGGACGGAAGAGATAGCCGGCTGCATACTTGCCGGCCGGGAGTGTCGTGATTTCACAGCCGGGAGCTGGCCCGGAGTGAAGACCAGACTGGTATATCCGCTCTTTAAGCGGCTGGGAATCATCCCGTCGCGCTGGAAAGCCTCGGATGCCTGTGTGGGGTGCGGTCGATGCCGTGATGCCTGTCCGATGAGGAATGTGTCGCTTGACTCCGACCGTCAGCCCGTATGGGGGAAACAGTGTGTGAGCTGCCTGGCCTGTTATCATGTGTGTCCGCGGCATGCCGTGGGCTACGGAAAGGCCACACGCGCCAAAGGGCAGTACTTCTATCCGCATACCAACAGCCACGATAAGCCCTGAATGGAAAAGAAAGCCTATTATACATATAATCCGGCCACCGACAACTTTGAGCGCGTGTATCCCACGCTCAAAGACCGTCTGAGCCATGTCATGCGCCTGCTTCTGATGTCGGTACTCATAGGCGGAGCGCTATTTGCGATGGCGTATTTCGGATTCGCCAACCGCACAGAGCGCGAACTGCGCGAAGAGAATGTCAGGCTTCGCACTCAATACAATGTGCTCGAACGCCGTCTCAACGCCTCGATGAAGGTGATGGAAAAGATACGCAATCGTGACGACAACTTCTATCGCGTCATGATGCAGATGGAACCTATGACAGTGAGCCGGCGTAATGCCGGATTCGACTATGAGCGCAGCTACTCATCAATGCGCGGCATCACTGATGAGGCTCTTGTCGGGATGCTGAGCAGTCAGATTGACTTGCTCGACCGTCAGCTGTATTCGCAGAGCCAGTCGTTTGACCAGTTGCGCGCGGCCGCCGCCGACCAGAAAGGGAAACTTGACCATGTGCCCGGCATTCTTCCCATCTCCATCGAGGATGCCACAATCTCCTCAGGCTACGGCCAGCGGCGTGACCCAATCACAGGAATGCGCAAACTTCATGAAGGAATCGACTTTACGGCCTCCATAGGCACCCCGGTCTATGCCACGGCCGACGGAGTGGTGAAGACCGCAAGGCGCACGGGCGGAGCCGGCAACTGTGTCGAGATAGCCCACGGCTATAACTATCACACCCGTTATGCCCATCTCAGTGAGATTCTGGTGGAAGAAGAGACTCCGGTGAAGCGTGGCGACATAATAGGCAAAGTCGGAAGCAGCGGCAAATCCACCATCCCACATCTGCATTATGAAGTGCGTTTCAAAGGGGAGGCCGAGAATCCGGTCAACTACTTCTATCTCAACCTTAGTCCTGATGAATATGCTGCCATGCTTGAGCAGGCAGAAGACGCCGGGCAGGTGCTCGACTGAGTTATTCCCCCCTCCGTCCCCGGTTAAGACCTGAATGGGAGAGGGTCAGCGCCGTTTTTCAAGAGAGTCAAGCAGGCGTTTAAGTTCGGAACGCACCTCTGTCAGGCGGTCGAGAATCTCGACGCGCCGGCTGACATTCTTCGAATTTCCGCGCAGCTCCTTGCGCACGGCATCGATTTTCATGCCGCGCGTGTGCACCAGAAACTTTATCAGCTTCAGAGTCTCCACCTGCTCAGGAGTGTAATATCGTATATTTCCCGAATTACGCATCGGAGCCACCTGTTGCGGGAATTCCTTTTCCCAATAGCGGAGTGTAGACTGTGGCACTCCCACAAACTCCGACACCTCACGGATGCGGTAGTATACTTTAGATAATTCGTTGTTCATCATTCAATCCATGCGGTCGTTACATAGCCAATGCGGCCGTGCCTACTGCAAAATTAACCATTCGAGGGTGGATAGTCAAGCATTATTGGGAAATATATGCTGTCAAATCACTCTTTTTTTGTAATTTTGCAGATATTTTTGACCAGTCGCCCTCGGAGGAGATGGAGACATATCCCTCGTGCGGCGGCATCTCATCGACATAAATCAATGATGACAGCTAAAGAGATTCGCGAATCCTTCAAGGATTTCTTCAGGGGAAAGGGGCATCAGATAGTGCCCTCTGCCCCGATGGTGATCAAGGATGATCCCACACTTATGTTTACCAATGCCGGAATGAATCAGTTTAAGGATATTATCCTTGGGAATCGTGCCGCTAAGTATAAAAGAGTAGCCGACAGCCAGAAATGCCTCCGGGTGTCGGGCAAGCACAACGACCTCGAAGAAGTAGGCCACGACACATACCACCACACCATGTTTGAAATGCTGGGCAACTGGTCATTTGGCGATTACTTCAAGAAAGAAGCCATCGACTGGGCGTGGGAATATCTTGTCGACGTGCTCCATCTGCCTGCCGACCGTCTTTATGCCACCGTATTTGAGGGATATGTCCCCGAAGGACTCGGACGCGATGATGAGGCGGCCTCTATCTGGGAAAAACACCTTCCCGCCTCACATATAATCAACGGCAACCGCCACGACAACTTCTGGGAGATGGGCGATACAGGTCCGTGCGGCCCCTGCTCCGAGATTCATATCGACTTGCGCAGTGATGAAGAACGCGCGAAGACCGACGGCGCGTCGCTTGTCAACAAAGACAACCCACAGGTAATTGAAATCTGGAATCTGGTATTCATGCAGTATAACCGGAAGACCGATGGATCATTGGAACCCCTCCCCGCGTGTGTGATTGATACAGGGATGGGATTCGAGCGTCTTTGCATGGCACTTCAGGGGAAACAGAGCAACTATGACACCGATGTATTCACGCCATACCTGCGGAAGATCGAAGAACTGACAGGTAAAAAATATGGAATCGACCATAAGGTGGATGTGGCAATGCGGGTAGTGAGCGACCACCTGCGCACTATCGCCTTCTCCATCGCCGACTCACAGCTTCCCTCCAACGCCAAGGCCGGCTATGTGATTCGTCGCATTCTGCGTCGCGCAGTGCGCTACGCCTATACCTTCCTTGACTGCAAGGAGGCATTCCTCTACCGCCTTGTGGATACTCTCGTCGAGCAGATGGGTGAGGCATATCCGGAACTTCCCGCACAGCAGGAACTCATCAAAAAGGTGATAAAAGAGGAAGAAGACTCTTTCCTGCGCACACTAGACAAGGGTATCGGCCTGCTCGAAGGGGAGATGGCCACCCTTAAGAAAGAAGGGAAAGACACACTCTCCGGAGTGACGGCCTTCACGCTGTACGACACATTCGGATTCCCGCTCGACCTCACCGAACTGATATTGCGAGAGAACGGGCTTTCGCTTGACCAGGCCGGATTTGACGCCGAGATGAAGAAGCAGAAAGAGCGTGCGCGCAATGCCGCATCGGTAGAGGCTACAGACTGGGTAGAGGTGAACGCCGGCGAAGAGGAATTCGTGGGCTATGACAACTTCGAGACTCCGACCACCATACTGCGCTACCGCAAGGTAAAACAGAAAGGGAAGGAATTCTATCAGGTGCTCCTTTCCCGCACGCCCTTCTATGCCGAAATGGGCGGACAGGTGGGCGACAGCGGTGTGCTCATTGATGCCGACGGCAACGAGACTGAAGTATTCGACACCAAGAAAGAAAACAATATAGGAGTGCATCTGATGCGGGTTCTGCCGGCTAATCCTTCGGCACCTCTCACGGCCCGTATCAATCTTGAGGCCCGTAAGGCCACATCGGCCAATCACTCAGCCACCCACCTGCTGCATGCGGCCCTTCGCGAAGTGCTCGGCACACATGTCGAGCAGAAGGGTTCTTACGTATCGCCGACATCACTGCGCTTCGACTTCTCGCACTTCCAGAAAGTGACTCCCGAAGAGCTGCGCAAGGTGGAGCATCTTGTCAATTCCCGGATTCGCGAGGCCAGATCGCTTGAGGAGCGTCGCGAATGCCCGATTGAGGAGGCCCGCGCTATGGGAGCGATGGCGCTCTTCGGCGAAAAATACGGCGATAAAGTGCGTGTGGTGAAATTCGGCGACTCCATCGAGCTGTGCGGCGGCACGCACGTGGCCAATACGGGCAATATCGGCATGGTGCGCATCGTCGGTGAGAGCTCAATCGCAGCCGGCATACGCCGCATCGAGGCTATTTCAGGATCCGGAGTGGAGGATATGCTCGATTCCCTTCAGGACACTATGCGCACTCTCCAGTCGATGCTCGGCAATAATGCCGATGTGAAACAGGCCGTTCAGAAGGCCATCGTTGAGAATGCCGACCTGCATAAGAAAGTAGACGAATTCGTAGAAGAACGTATCAATACGCTCACCCGCGAGTTGCTGGCCAAAGCTGATGAAAAAGACGGCGTGAGCCTGGTGACATTTCAGGGCATCATGGCTCCCGAAAATGTCAAAGCACTTGCTTTTGCCGTGCGCCGCGAGGGAGGGGAGAAGACAGTATTCGCGGCAGCGACCCGCTTCGCCGACAAGCCTCTGCTCACAGTATCGCTGACCGACGACATGGTGAGCGATAGCCGGAATGCATCCAAGGCTGTGCGCGAGGCAGCCCGCCACATCAAAGGAGGAGGTGGTGGCCAGCCTTTCTTCGCTCAGGCCGGTGGCAAGGATGCCGAGGGTCTTGAGGCAGCTATGCAGGTGCTTGTGGCCAATCTCGGCTGACAGACGGAAGGCGCTTAAAACATGTGTAATACAGCGGCCCGGAGATTCGGATTCTCCGGGCCGCTTCGCCCTATGCGTCGGGTGGCAAGGAGTGAGATTGAACGGTTAACAATTTTTGGGCAAATGCTATTAGTTAAAAGAGGTTTAAAAATTGCATAGATAGAAAAATTTATCTAAATTTGCGCCGCTTTCTGCACAGATTCAGAAGGAGCGTGCAGCCACGTGTGTGGTCGCACGCTCCGCCGGCAGGTCGCCGCCGTCGGAGCATGAATGGATACTGTGTTGCTACATCTCTGACAGTCAGGCCATAATGATGAATCCTTGCTCAGATGCGGTTTGAATTTAATTGCCAGATTTTTATAAAATGTATTTTCAGGATTATTCCAGTAGGTTGAGAAATGAGCATAGCGTGCTATGCGAATGATGAAGCTTGGCGGAAATAGTCGGAAAAGACGTTGACAAAGCTGTAAAAACAGCTGCAATCAATTTGGAAATTAAATTGAAACAGATTCTCAGGTGCCTGACGAAATGCATACGTTTTACATAATATAAATACATCAACAGCTAAAATTAACATCAAAGACATGTTCAGACATCTCTCAAAAGGGCTAGTTTTATCGCTGCTTGCATGTGCCGCCGCACCCGCCTGGTCAGCCGTGGTGAGTGTCGACGATGCAAAGCAATTGGCCGCTGACTTTCTTTCGGCGGGCAGCAATGATGATTTAGCCTCGGGCAACGCCCTGGACCTCGTCTACACAGCAGGTACGTCGGCCAGACCGTACTATTATGTATTCAATGAGCACTCCGGACGGGGGTACGTCATTGTATCGGCCGATGACACGACAGCCCCTATTCTCGGATACTCAACCGAAGGGCGCTATGATGCCGCCACACTTCCTCCGGCAATGCAGTGGATGCTTGCCGGCCTTGAGAATGAGATCAAGGCAGCTCCGCAGCTGAAGGTATCCTACAATGCGGCGCAGCGCCGCAACATCGTGCGCCGTACGGCCCGCACCGGTGAACGAATTCTTCTTCCTACGGCTGCATGGAGTCAGGAATCACCCTTCAATGCCTCTATCCCCGGAGGTCGTCTTGTAGGATGTGTCGGCACAGCCATGTCGATTATCATGAAATATCATGAGTTTCCGGCGCGCGGCACAGGCAGCTATAACGGAGTCAACTATGATGTGGCCTACGACTGGGCCAATATGCGCACCGACAACTATAGATACGGCTACACCTCAGCTGAGGCAGAGGCCGTATCGACGCTGATGTATCATGCTGCAAGCAGCATTGACACGCAGTTCGGCATGTCGGGTTCAAGCGCATATGAAGTGCGTGTGCCCGGAGCCCTCTCCAACTACTTCGGCTATGACCCCGGCGTCACATACCGCAAGCGTTCCGAATTCTCTACACAGGCAGCCTTCGATGCCATCGTGATCGAGGAGATAAAGAACCGTCGGCCGGTGCTCTACTGCGGTCAGGATGTGACTGTGGGGCATGCGTTTGTTGTCGACGGCTACGATCCCGTGACTGGAATGCTCCACATCAACTGGGGCTGGGCCGGCGCCGACGGCAACAACAATGGCGGCTGGTATGCGAGCACGGCGCTCAACCCGACAGTGAGCCAGTCGCATACGTTCAACAACCTGACCACCATAATCTACAACATCAAGCCGGGCAATGGCAGTAACTCTGCGTGGTCGCCCGTGCGTCTGACATCGGAAGGCGGCCAGGTGGGTATCGGCAGTGACATGACTCAGCTTGCTCCCGGCAAAACATTCACAGTGCGTGTCGGAGCGTTGAAGAATGTGGGCTATGACAGCTTCAGCGGCCGTGTGGCAGTCGCGCTTTATAGCGCTGCCGGTGAATTCAAGAGCCTTCTCAGCAAAGAGCAGAACCTCTCGCTCGCTTCTGTCGGCCTTCTTGCCTATGCAGACTTCTACAACTGTCAGCTCCCTGAGGGTGTGGATGTAGAGGAGGGCGACATGGTGCGTATCGCAACATCTGTCGATTCCGGAGCCACATGGCTTCCAGTGGCAGGTGAATTGCTCACCACCAATGAGATTGCCGCCTCACGCACCATTGCAGAGACTTTCGCCATCAACTTCCCGGCGTCAGTTTCAGGTGCCGCATGGCAGGGTATGACGTCGGTAATCAAGGGATGGAACTACAGTTTCACCGTCACCCCCGATAACGCTCAGGAGGATGTAATCACAGTCAAGGCCAACGGCGTGCTTCTCACCCCGGCAGCCAACACCTGCAATTACTCAATCGGCAATGTGCGCGAAGATCAGGAAATCTCCATCCTTGTGCAGAAGGCTTCAGAAGTAAAGGCCAAGCGCAGTGTATGGGTAGAGGACCCCGGCACACTCTCCAGGCTTATCCCGTCGGCCGAGACAGGCTCGATCACCGAGCTGACACTCTTCGGCCAGATTGATGCGAGCGACTTTGAGTATATGCGCAAGGAGATGAACCTGCAGCGCCTCGACATCTCAGGATGTTATATAGCAGCCAACGGCTCTAATCAGGCCAATGCAATCCCCCGCTCGGCATTCGAGGGCAAGGGAAGCCTCAGAGAGGTGATACTGCCCACAAACATCAACCGCATTAAAAATGCTGCATTCAAGGCATCCGGCATCACCTCGATCAAGATTCCGGCCGGAGTGAGCACTTATGAATACAACGTGTTCCTCAGCTGCGGCAACCTGCGCGATGTGTGGGTAGGACGTGAGAAGGCAGAGTTTATCAACTGGTGTGTATTCACCGGCACACGAACCGATCTGATGACACTTCACGTGCCCAACCAGAACGCAGTCAATAACTACAGTGCCAAGGAATACTGGAAGGATATAAAGAACATCGTAATCGACCCGATGCCTGCCGTGACTGATGTGGCCTTTGCCGTCATGGAGGACGCCGAGGTGATGTATGATTCCAAGACGCAGCCGGGCCGCTATGAGAAGGGCACGCAAGTAGTGTTCACAGCCAAGCATATCGCCGAGAACGACAATCGCATGACTGTATACGCCAACTCCACTCCTCTCACCGCCGATGCCCAGGGCAACTACAGTGTGACACTCAACAGCAGCACCATCCTGCACTTCGACCTTATCAAGCCGCAGGAAGTGGCCACATATGATTCACCCTGGCAGCTGACTGATACCGGCGGCACCGTGGGTCTGCTCACAGATGCTGTCAACGTAATTCCGGGCATTCCCTTCACTATCCGCGCCAATGCACTAAAGGTGCCGTCGGATGCCAACTATCTGTTCTGGGCCGCAGTGCTTACCGACTCCGAGGGACGCATCAAGGAATTTATTTCACCAGTCACCACCTGGGGTAGAATGCAGGGTGACGGACTCAAAATGAACGTCAACTGCTGTGTCAAAGAATCGAATGTCCGCGAAGGCAACTATATCCGTCTCGCCACATCCTACAATATGAAATCGTGGGCTCTTGTGGCCGGCAGCAACGAGAATGTAGTGGACCGTATCCCGGCACTCAACAACCAGACACCGATTTACAACATCAACATTCCTGCGCTTGATAATGCCAATGTAAGCGGCGCAGTCGCTACCGCAGTGCGCGGCCGTGACATCACTATCAAGGTGACTCCGAAGAATGCAGCACACATGATTGATGCGGTGGTCAACGGCGACACAATCGTCAAGGCCGCCAAATCGTTCAGCTACTCCTTCATTGCCAAGCAGGATATGGACTTTGATATCAAAGTATATCCTCCAGTGTCGCTCACAGAGGCTACGATTGTGCTCGGCGAGGGTGAACACCTCTATCTCTCAGGCTACGAAGGTATCGACGGATGGGGCGAAATCAACTACGCCACGGCTCAAAAATACCGCGATATCAAGAAACTCACCATCAAAGGTAAGATTGACTATTACGATTTCGGATTGTTCCGCGAGAATTACTGGTGTGCGGCCAATATCCGGACTCTTGACCTCTCGGAGGCTACAATCGTGCGCGACCGCAATACAGACGCAAAGCACGGATTTGACAATTATTTTCCCAGTTATGCATTTTATAATAAAGAGCTTGGCGGATGCCACATCGAGGAAATCATTCTGCCGCCGAGCGTAACACAATTCGGACACGATGCATTTAAAGGATGTTCGCGACTCAAGGAGATTGAACTTCCCAAAAACCTCCGCAACTGGGGCGATATATATGCGATCCGCCCTTCTACCGGCGAAGTCATGGTAAAGACCGGAAGCGGACTTGAAGATGACGTATTTTTGGGTTGTACGGCACTTGAGACAATTTATCTGCCTTGTGCCCCCGGAAGTGACGGTAATGTCGGACACCTCTATTACAGTCAGTACCATGCCTTAAAAACAGGTCTGCCTGACAACTCGAAAGTAACGGTGGTAGTGCCCGCCGAACATCTCCAGGCCTACAAGACACCCCGTGTGGATACCGGGTGGTTTAACGACAATTGGTCCAACGGCTGGGAAGCAGGCAAATTCAATATCGTTGGCCAATACCCTGTTTATTCACTGGATTATGACGCATCGCGCTGTTTTGTCGCCGACAAGGAATTCAACGTCGAGCGTGCTGCTTCGTTCCTCAAAGACAATATCTCACTTGAAAGTATAACTCTGGCCGACAAGCTCTATATCGGAGCGCTCTCCAAGGCTGAAGGGCGCCCGGAGGGTACAGATAAGTATCGCGAGAAAGTCAATCTGCGCGTTTACGACAACGGCCGCCTGCTTCCTGAAGAGGCGATAAGCGCCGATGGCGCGGTAAGCGTTACATTCTGGAATCCCAACAAGCATGCCGATCTTTCGGGTAATCATGATATTGACGTTGTATATCTCTATGACGTAATCTTCAACTGTATATCCGACCAGTTCACAGTGCTTCCTGAAATCCGCAATGATGAGGCTGAGAATGGTGATACTGCCCGTTATTTAGAGGTGTTCGACTCAAGCAATGCATCATCCCCGGTGCTTAAGAATGTCGGCGAGAATTCAACTGTAAGATTCACTATAGGGTTCTCCACCGACAATCATGACCTGAATCCGCGTGTGAAAGTCGGCGACCAGGTGCTTGAGGCAGATGAAGAGGGCTACTATACTGTTGACATCACCGATGCCGACGTTGCAGTTGAAATCTATGCTATCCCGGCTAATGGCGCAACGCTGACCACAGAAGAAATCGTGTCGGTCAACACTGCCGAGGCCGCCGATGTGACAACACTTTCGCTTCAGGGTGAGATCGACAGTGAGACACTGGCTATTGTAGTCAATGGTTTCGAATCACTCGAATCACTCGACCTCTCGGACATGCAGAGTGAGATTCCTGCCAACGCCTTCGAAGGTAAGTCTTCGCTCAAGGAAGTGGTGCTTCCGGAGGTTGACGCCATCCTTCCCAATACGTTCAAGGATTGCGAGAGCCTGACAACTGTCACTGTCCCCGAGTCAGTCAGCATGATTGGCGAGGGCGCCTTCAGCGGCTGCACATCTCTTGAGACCATCACTCTGACAGGTATCGACGCAATGGGGGCCGGAGCCTTCAGCGGTTGCGACAATCTGACTTCAATCAATCTCAATCCTGCATCTTCAGAAGCGCCTGCCGAGGCCGCAATACGTGCCAAGGCACCGCGCATCTCAGGCTTTGACGAGGCAGCGTTCGACGGACTCAACCCCAACTGCTTCATTATTCTTGGCGAGGGTGTGGCAATGCCCGCATCTTTAGCCGGCAACTGTCTGACCACACGTGTGGGCGAAATCGAGGATATCGACAGTGAAGGCGGCATCTCAATCCGTCAGGGTCGTATTTACGAGTCGGCAGGTGACATCTCGCTGACGGCCGGATATCCGCTGTCGGTAGCCAACAAATTCAGTATGATTGGCAGCGACCGCATCAGCTGCACTGTCAATGTGCCCGCAGCATCCAAGGGATGGACTGCTCTTGTGGTTCCCTTCGATGTGGAGAGCGTGACTGCTGACGGCACGGAACTCGTTGCCAAGACAACGCCCGACCAGGAGTCGGCTACAGCCGACTATATGGTGGCATCCCTGACAGAGGGAGACCGTGAGATTGCTCTTCGTGCCGGAGTCGCAGCCAATGTGCCTTCTCTCATAAAGCAGACCAAGAGCAATGCGGCGCGCGACCTGACCTTCTCCGCATCAGCAGTGACAGTGGCCGCCACACCTGCTGAAATTGCGACAAGTGGCGCCGACTATGACCTGATTGCAAGCTATAGCGCGAAGCAGCTCCCTGCAGAGACCACATATGTGCTCAATGAGGCAGGCACTGCATTCGAGGCTGTGGAATCCGACGATGAGAATGCAGTCGCCACTACCGAGGTGGCACCGTTCGAGGTATATGCCGCAGGACGTGCCGGACTGGGTACAATCCTGATTGGTGTGGCCGGCGACGACATCGTGACCGGAGTGGACAGTGTCAAGCTCCCCGAAGGGATGAAGGTGGCTGTCGAGAACGGCCAGCTTATAATCTGCGTCGATGAGGCTAAGACCACAGCTATTTACTCGGCCGACGGCCGCATGGTGGGTATGATCACACTTAATCCCGGTCGTAATGTAGTGACAGGCCTTACAGGCGGTATCTACATCGTGGAAGGTGTGAAAGTAGTGCTCTGAGCATGAACCGTGTTCTACAGACTGACCAAGGTCAGTCTCACAGATAAATACAGAAGAGGCCTGCGGAAATTTCCGCGGGCCTCTTCTATGTTTTATGGAGATAAATAAGAGTTCAGATTTAACCGATAGCAATTAAGTAGGGATACTCAGTTAATCATCAACTAATTGTTTGCCAAAGTCGTAGATATTTTGTAACTTTACAA
>DKWX01000028.1 GCA_002491945.1 Porphyromonadaceae bacterium UBA7141 | reverse complement strand
AATGAAAATTATTCGTTTCATATTAATAGCAGTTGTTTAATTTTGCAAATATATGGATATTTTACACTTCGCAAAGTTTGTTAAGTCATTTAACAAACTTTAACTATAATATCCTAATCACGTAACTATTAAGCTATTCAGACAATCGTATGGCACGTGAATTGCAGGGATGCTCCCCGGAGCATCCGTCGGTTTGATGATCCTCAGTCCTTGTGGCTCTCGAGACACACGAGTGCCCCAACTCGGCTGTAACGGACACAGTTACTCTGATACAAAAAGCGAGGCTGTATCGTAATCAACTCTTACGATACAGCCTCGATTAGTTGTGGGGAGAATGCGGGTTATTCGTCAAAGCCGTAGTCCTGGCCTTTGCGCAGCGGGGAGATCCCCTCCTTCATCCAGCGGGGCATCGGCTCTCCCTTCAGGTAATGGTCGAAGAATTGCTGAAGTCGCTTGGTGATATCCTTGCGGTTCTTGCGGGCCTTGATGTTGTGCGACTCGCCGTTGTACTGGAGCATCCATACCGGTTTCTCAAGACGGCGCAGGGCCATGAACATCTCGATACCCTGATACCAGGGCACTGCCTCGTCGGCATCGTTGTGCATGATGAGCAGCGGGGTGGTCACTTTGTCGGCATGGAATACCGGGGAGTTGAGCAGGTAGAGGTCTTTGGCATCCCATAGGTTGCGCCCGATGCGGCTCTGCCCCATCTCGTACTGCCCCTGGCGGGAGTCGCCGGTGCCCCAGCGGATTCCGCCGAATGCGGAGGTCATGTTGGCCACGGGCGCTCCGCTTCCGGCGCAGGCGAACATGTCGGTGCGCGTCACGAGGAAGGCCGTCTGATAACCGCCCCACGACTGGCCGTCGATGCCGATGCGTTTCGGGTCGATGGCCGGATAGCGGCGGCACATCTCTTCGACTCCGGAGCATACGTAGTTGTAGGCGCTTTCTCCGGGTACTCCGGTGGTGTAGTGGATGTCGGGCACGAATATCACGTAGCCACGGCTTACATAGAAGGGGTAGTTGACCCAGCTCCAGGAAGGCTCCATACGATAGGGCCAGTAAAGATCTTCGCTCCCCGTCTCATAGAATACGGAGAGCATCGGATAGGCAGCCTCGGCCGATTCATCGAATCCTTCAGGAAGATAGAGTACTCCCTGGCTCTTCTTTCCATCGTAGGCATACCATTCCACAAGCCGGGCAGTGCCCCAGGAGATGTCGGCGAGCTGGGAATTGATGTGGGTGAGCTGCGTGGCTTTGCGGAAGTCGGGCGATGTGCTGGTCCAGAGATCGGGCATCACCTCGAAGTTACCCTGCTGCCAGATGAATGTATCGGCATCCTTGGCTTTGGTGAGCTGAGAGATGTAGTATTTGTCAAGCGTGCGCAAAGTTGGAGCCGCACCCTTGACAGAGTATGGGATTGTGGCCAGACCGCGGCGCTTGTCGGCATAGTCGAATACGTCGAGCACCATCAGTTCCCCCGGCTCAAGCTGCTTGCGCTCGCGGTCAAGACGACGGTATCGGTAGCTCACGTTGCGCTTGCGGCCGTCGCCGGCAGTGAGACACACCGGAGGTGTGGCCCCTGTCATGTCGACACTCCATATATCGTGGCGGTCGTAGAGGAGCACACGGTTGTCGCCCTTTCCCCATCCGGCTATGCCATATGCGGGTTTGGGCATGGGGTGGTCGTCGTCCTCGTCCCATACGGGATAAGGGATTGCTGTGGTGAGATCGGCGATCTTCCCTGTCTGACTGTCGTAGGCGGTATAGTTGCGGTCGGCATAAATCACCACAAATCGTCCGTCTGGCGAGAGCGACGAGTTTTCCTGCCCGGCAGTGCCCACCCGCTTCATGCGGCCATCGGTCACATTCACCATCGTCAGTTCTTCGGGAGCATTATAATTCCATTGGCGCTCCACGGCACGTGCCGAGGGGTCGTGCACAAGAACCCACTCGCCGTCCCACTCGAACGATGGCTCTACGGTGGCCAGCTCGTTGCGGGTGAGCAATACGGTGCTGCGTCCGTTCGACAGGTCCATCACTACGGGCATTGTGGCCTTGCGCAGGCTTTCGAGGCGCCCTTTCTCTTGCGGAATGGTGAGGGGAGCGTCCCACCGCCATATGTCGAGGTCGGCCTTCTCGAAGTCCACAAGGGTCGTGTCGTCGGGGGCTATCACCGGACCCACTCCGGCTATCAGGTAACGCCCATTGCGCGAGAAGCGGGGGACGCTGTACTGGTTTAGGTGCAGTTCTTTCCCTTTCATGGCCTTGAGCATCTCTATGCGCTGGGCCTCGAGGCGCTTCTGTTCTTCCGGATCGGTGGAGTGCGCAAGGGCCAGGTTGACGTTCTGACCGGTAGTGAAACTATAGTCGAATTCCTCTATTTCAGGAGCCGATGCGGCTTTGCCGAGGTCGGCATAATAGAGGATGGCGTGGCGTGTGCCGGTGGCGGCTGAGTCGTTGGAGGCTGTATAGGCCAGTGCCGTACCGGCCTCGTTAAACACCGGAAGCGTATAGAATTTTCTGTCGCGGTCGAGCATCACCAGAGCTGTATCCGGGAGATTGACCAGTGCCACTCCGTCGCAGGCAAGTGAGTCTTTGGCCGGTTTTTTAAGTTGGAGAGCCAGTCGGCTGCCGTCTTTTGAGAATGCATAGTCCTTGACCCATTTCACGCTCTTCTGGAGTGGAGAGGTGAGTGAGCGGATTATCAGCGGGCGCCCCACTTCCTTATCCTTTAGGTCAGCGGGCTTGATATACAGAGTGTCGCAGCTCTGGTAGGCCACGAATGTACCGCCGCGCTCAGGCAGCCGATAACCTGTCACGTTGGGAATCTTCTCCACTCGAGCCGTAGTAAGGTCGATTATGGCAAGTGAGTCCTGCGGCAGGTCGAAGTCTTTCTTTTTGTCGATTTTTGCCTTGCGGGTGTCGGCATAGAAGGGGCTGATGAGGGCCACGGCCCATTTGCCGTCAGCCGTGAACGCAGGGTGGTGGCCGCGTGCGATCTCAATGACTCTCCCCTTGCGGTTATCGCGCAGGCAGAGGGTGGCGTCCCCCTCCTGCGGCACAACGCTGTAGGCGCTCCACTGACCGGAGCGCGACATCGCGTCAACACGTGCACTCTGCCAGGAGTCGAAATCATCGTGGCCCAGCGGGCGTTTGCCCTGGGCCATGACCGAACCGAGCAACGCACCTGCAAGCAGTATTCCTGCGGCTGCGAAAGTGTGTCTCATGATGCTGTATAGGTTATTAGGTTAAGTAAGTGTTCAATCCACTTTATGGAGATCGTGCCCCATGCGTATCTTTTTAGTGTGCATATAGCGCTCGTTGAAGGGGTTGGGTTCCACTTCGAGCGGCACATTCTCCACAATCTCAAGTCCGTAGCCTTCGAGTCCGATGCGTTTGGTGGGATTGTTGGTCATCAGGCGCATCTTGGTGATGCCCAGAGAGTGGAGTATGCCTGCACCCACGCCGTAATCGCGTTCATCTGCTTTGTGGCCAAGGTGAAGGTTGGCATCGATAGTATCGAGTCCTCCTTCCTGCAGTTTGTAGGCCTTGATTTTATCCATCAGCCCTATACCGCGGCCTTCCTGATTGAGATATATTACGGCTCCACGCCCCTCTTTTTCGATAAGCTGCATGGCTTTGTGGAGCTGTTCGCCGCATTCGCAGCGCCGCGAACCGAAAATGTCGCCCGTCATGCAAGAGCTGTGCACACGCACCAGCATCGGCTCCGGCTGAGTCGGGTCTCCCTTAATCAGGGCGATATGCTCCAGGCCAGTGGTCTTCTCTCTGAAGGGGATGAGCCTGAAGTGGCCGTAGGCTGTGGGCATGTCTACTTCCTCCCCCTTTTCGAGGAGATTGTCGTTGCGCAGGCGATAGGCTATCAGGTCGCGGATGGATATGAGTTTAAGTCCCCATTCATCGGCACGGCGGCGCAGTTCAGGCAGACGGGCCATCGAGCCGTCGTCGCTCATGATTTCCATAAGCGCGGCGCAGGGCTGCAGCCCTGCCAGGCGGGCCAGATCTACAGCGGCCTCTGTGTGTCCGGCGCGCTGCAGCACTCCGCGGTCTTGCGCATAGAGGGGATTGATGTGGCCCGGACGGCCAAAGTCCTCGGGGAGGGCCGCAGGGTCGGCAAGATGGCGGATGGTGTTGGCACGGTCCTGGATTGACACTCCTGTAGAGCATCCTTCAAGTTTGTCGACAGTCACTGTGAACGGTGTGCCGAGCACCGATGTATTGTCGCCTACCTGTTTCGGCAGGGCAAGACGCTCACAGGCCGATATGGTGAGAGGCACGCAGAGCACGCCGCGTGCGTTCTTTAGCATGAAGTTGACGTCTTCGGGGGTGATGAGTTCGGCGGCTATGATGAGATCGCCCTCATTCTCACGGTCCTCGTCGTCAACGACCACAAGGAATTTTCCGGCGCGGAAGTCCTCAAGCGCCTCTTCAATCGAATCGAGTTTGATTTTGTCTGTCATTGGTTTAATCTGTGTTTGACGGAGGGGGCAGATTCTGTTTTGATTTCAATCGGTATTCCGGTCTCCGTTTGTGTCATTGTGTTTGTTCATGGATTTCAGTGCGGGGTCTATTATGTGTCGGAGACGGGGGTGGAAGCATCCTGATCTTCCGCGCAGTCCGGCTCTTCTGCAATGAAGGAGTGTGCCGGAGCTGCGCCTCCGACACGGAAGAGCGAGAAGTTGACGCTGCCGTATTCGCGACGCTGGAAGAAGCCCGGAAGTCCGGAATAGTCGCGCGATGCGTTATGCTCCACTATCACAAGGGTCCCTTCTTTGACGAGATGCGAGGCGAGTATCATCCCGGGTATCTCGTCAAATCGAGGATGATTATAGGGGGGGTCGGCAAATACTATATCGTAGCTGCAGCCACTGCCTTCGATAAATCGGAATACGTCGCCTTTTATGATACGCATGTTGTCGGCGGCGAGTTTCTCCTTGACAGAGCGTATGAATCCCACTTGAGTCTGTGCCAGCTCTACAGCGGTGACTTCGGCGGCCTCGCGCGAAAGGAATTCAAATGCCACTGCGCCTGTACCGGCGAAAAGGTCGCATACGCTTTTCCCTTCTATATCCTCGAGATTCTCGATTACGTTGAATATATTCTCGCGGGCGAAGTCGGTCGTCGGGCGGGCGGTTATGTTTTTGGGCGGGTCGAAACGCCGGCGCCCGTATTTTCCTCTGATTATTCTCATATGGTGTCGTTCTTGTATACGAGCAGCGCGGCGCTGAGCGGCAGTCCGCTGCGGCGTGCGCCGTCGGGAAGTTGCATTGGCATGGCTTCGCGACAGAATCCGGCTGTGAGTGAGAGCACTCCCTCTACCGTGGCTGCATCCATGCCGTTGACGCTGACTTTCACGCCGGTGCGGTCGGTGGAGTAGGCGTTGAGGAGATGGAATATCCTGTAGG
Organism: Porphyromonadaceae bacterium UBA7141; assembly: GCA_002491945.1. Lineage (GTDB taxonomy): Bacteria > Bacteroidota > Bacteroidia > Bacteroidales > Muribaculaceae > Lepagella. The sequence goes on along the minus strand of DKWX01000028.1, from coordinate 3,634 downwards.
CGGCTTCTTCGACAGTGTGCCATGGCTGCACGCTGGCGCTGACGAGCCGCCCCGAACGCAGTGCTATCAGATCGGCCTCCCCCTGACGCAAGTCCATGTAGATGCGCAGTGTCGGGTCGTCGCTACGGCTTTCGGCAAGGAAGCGCTCCACGAGCACTCCGAGATGGCAGCGCAGACGCGCCCCGGGGAGTGTGCGGGCCATGAAGGAATCGAAGTCCGGCAGAAACTCATACAAGGCCGTGGCCTCGCCGGTGCGGTCGGTCAGCACATCGCCTTCCGACGCCGCGAATACGGTATGATACACACTGTCTTCACCGATACTGCCGTCGGCCATAAAGACATCAGGCATCCATGCCACCCTTGGAGTCTCTACCACAACCTCGGTGGCGTAGTCATCAAGCAGACTGGGATGGGCATATACGGTGTTTTCTATCTTCGACATCTGCACGCCGGCCGATGCGGGTTCCCACTCTTCGTTGAGCAGCTGAAGAAGCGGACGCTCTCGGTCGGTGGCATGGCGCAACAGGGCGCGCATACCGGTATGCGTGATGTATATCAGCAACCGCCATTGCCCTGTGTCGGCAAAGTCGGCTGGAGTCAGGATTATCGGTGATGATGGTTCTGCCACTATTATTACCTTTTTAAGGGTCGAATTGTTGATTGGCGCCGGTGTCGCACCGGCCGGTCAGGCATTAAAAGTTTCTACCTTTATGCTTGGCCATGACGGGGAATCTCCCTATCTTTGCAAAGATAATAAAATTTCGGTCGCTGTGCAAACCCATGTTTATTCTCTTGGCAAAATCAACCGTCTGATACTTCGTCTGGCCATCCCGGCGATTCTGAGTAACATCACTGTGCCGCTCCTCGGACTCTGCGATACGTTTATCTCCGGTCATCTCGGTGCCGAACGATATCTCGCGGCTATCGCGGTGGGCACGATGCTGGTCAATTCGCTTTACTGGCTGTTCGGATTCTTGCGTATGGGCACCACCGGCCTGACGGCCGAGGCTTTCGGACAGCGGGACCCGGCGCTGAGCCGTCGCGTATTCACTTCGGCGTTTATTCTCGCCATGGCGCTCGGGGCGACGCTTATGCTGCTCAGTCCGATGCTGGAGAGGCTTTTGCTCTGGATTATGGATCCGGATCCGGCCACTGCGGCTTTAGGGGGGGAGTATTTCCGCATAAGCATCCTGGCCGCTCCTGCCATTCTGGCCACTATGACTGTGACCGGATGGATGATCGGCTGGCAGAATACGCTGTTCCCAATGATTACGGCGATATCGGTCAATGTGATTAATATCGTTTTGAGTTTTTCGCTCGTTTTCGGCGCGGGATGGGGGTTCTATGGTGTGGCATGGGGCACGTGCGCGGCCAATTGGTGTGGCCTTGCAATCGCGCTGATGCTTGCGCGTCGATTGGGAAGAGGCCGACTATGGGCACCCCTTCACGGACTATGGCGACAGATGGATATGCATCGGTTTTTCCGTGTCAATTCCGACCTTATGATGCGCTCGGCCTGTATTATGGCGGTGCTTTTCGCCATGACTTCGCTGGGCGGACGTTTGGGCGACCGCACTCTCGCTGTGAATGCTCTGCTGATGCAGTTTTTTATGTTTTTCTCTTATTTTATGGATGGATTCGCATTCAGCGGCGAGGCGCTGGCCGGACGTTTTGCCGGCGCATGCCAGCTGCGCAACCTGCATGGCCTGCTGCGTGGACTGACGCTCTGGTCGGCGGCAATGGTGGTGATCTTCTCTTCGATATATTATTTTTTTCTTACCCCGGTGGCCGCTATGCTTACTGATGTGGAGGGGGTGGTAACAGATGTGGGCGAGATGCATGCTGTGGTAGCGCTTATTCCGGTGATTTCGGCTGCCGCGTTTATCCTCGACGGTATTTATATCGGCATGACTGCCACATGGCGGCTATTGCTTGCCACACTGGTGGCTATGGTGGCTTTTTTCTTCATCTCCCTCTCGGGTCAGCATTGGTTACTGCTGAAACCCAACGAAATTCTGTGGTGCGGGTTCCTGACGTTTCTGCTGCTGCGTGGGGCGTTGCTTATAATAGAACTTCCCGGCGAGATCCGCCGCCGTATGACTAAGGAATCCGGTGTTCAAAATCAATAATCTGAAATCTGTCTATGATACAGTTTGTTAATGCCAAAATTAATCTCGGCCTGTCGGTTGTCGGCCGCCGTGCCGATGGATATCATCTGCTTGAGACGTGCTTTATGCCTGTCGGGCTATATAACGGCTCTCCTGATAATCCGGAACCGTTTTGCGATATTCTGGAGCTGTCCGATGGCCATGCCGCCCCTCTTAGCGCCTCTGATACGGTGCATGATGGGGACGGAATCCGTTTTATATTCTCGGGACGGCATATCGACTGCGCTCCGGAGAAGAATCTGGTGGTGCGTGCGGCCTCGGCTTTTGCGGCGGAGTACCGCAGGCGACAAGGTCGGGCTATCTCCGATGATTTGGGATTTCTTACTCTTTCAATGGTGAAGATGATTCCGGATGGCGCGGGTCTGGGTGGCGGCAGTGCGGATGCCACGTTTACGCTGCGTCTGCTTAATGAGCGCTCCGGGGGATTGCTGACGGCTGACGAACTGGAGGCGCTGGCGGTGGGACTCGGTGCCGATTGCCCGGTGTTTGTGCGCAACCGTCCGGTGTTTGCCGAAGGTATCGGGGAGGTGTTTTCGGAGGTGGATTCTCCGGGGCTGACGCAGTTGCTTGAGGAGCACTATTGGCTGGCTCTTGTGAAGCCCGACCTGCATATTTCCACTCGTGAGGCGTTTGCGGGGTTGCATCCGCGTCGGCCGGTGGTGTCGCTGCGCGATGCGGTGCGCCGTCCGATAGAGGAGTGGCGCGGTTGTGTGCGCAATGATTTTGAGGAGAGTCTGTTTCCGCTTTATCCCGAACTGCCGCGTCTTAAGGAGTCGCTCTATGCCTCGGGTGCCCTTTATGCGTCGATGACCGGAAGCGGAGCCGCCCTCTACGGCATCTTCGCCGAGCGCGAAGCGGCTCGCGCCGCCCTTTCGGCAGCGGCTCCCCCCTACTCTGCCCTTATCCGCCTGTGATAACCGTCTCTGCAAGAATTTGCCGACAAAATTCCCGGGCTGAAATCCGACGTATGCGCCGATGAGAGTAAGGCTTGCCATCCAGTGTTATTTTCCATACCTCATCCTTAGGTATGGCACTGTGCGTCTCTATCAGATAGCATACTGCATTATTGATTTCAAGCAGTTTCGATTGCATAAGAAGATAATAGAGTCTGCAACGCTCGGAATTCATTGTCACCGGTGAACTGTGCAGCATAGCATAAACTCCCTTGGAGGGATTCCTTATGTCGAACCCCTCTTTATTGACAGCCCATCCATCGGAGGAAGGGGCATTTACGAGTTCATAGATTTCTGTATCGGAGATGAATCCGGAGGTGTATTGTCGCATGCTTTCAGAAATAATAACATGTGGGCTTACCGTTCGACAGCTTTGCGCGGAGGCAGCCTTGAAGTTGTTTATAGTGAATTGCATCTGCATGCAATAACAGATTTTTACCTGATATGCTTTTAATGCAATTCCAAACACAAATTTAACAAAAAAATTCGTACCTTTCCTCTAAAACGTGATTG
>DKWX01000030.1 GCA_002491945.1 Porphyromonadaceae bacterium UBA7141 | reverse complement strand
TGACGGTATGTTGAAATTTTCCAGGTTTCAGTTGATCAAGAATCAGCGTTGAGTAAACGCTTCCGAAATGTAATGGAGTGCGTTGCGGCTTCCGGTTAGTCGGAGGTCGTGGCTGCTCCATGCATCCCGCCCGCGTCACCCGTGACCGGGCTTCTGCAATGCGGTCTGCGTAGCGAAATTAGTAAATTGTTTTGGTTTTGACAAATGCTTTAACAGTTATTTTTGATTTTTGGGGTATAAAAGTCAAGCCCCATGACCCGGGGGGGAGTCATGGGGCTTTGTAAGGGGTGCGCACGAAGGGACTCGAACCCCCACGTCGTAAGACACCAGATCCTAAGTCTGGCGCGGCTACCAATTACGCCACGTGCGCTTTTGTTGTCACTGAGCCTTGGTGAGCATGGACGGAGTAGGCGTGTTTAGGGCGTTGCCTTCGTCATGCAGGCGGCTTGTGAATGCAAAGTTAGTAATTTTTTTTGGTATTTCCAAATTTTTTGATTCAGCGGGGGGAGAGGTCGATGGGATATGGCTACGTAGACTCTTTGATGAGAGGCGGGCGTTGACTCGCGAGACTCGCTTGATCTCACGAAGTTTCGCATATGGCTGATATGCCATCAGAGTCGGGGCATTGCAGGGGGGGGAGAAAGAGACCTGGGGTGTCGTTATTCTGCGTAAGAGAGGATTACGGGAGAATGGATGTCGACGCCGTAGAGGCGTGCGAAGCGGAGGATGGCGTTGGCCAGTTTCGGTTTGAGTGTGTCGGGGCAGTAGCGGAAGTAGGATTCGGCGGCACGCACGTGCGCGGCATCAGGCATAGGGTATTCGCGGCGTTCCGGGAGACCATACAGAGAGTCGGGGAGTTCGCGGCGCTCGGCCGCATCGAGCTGATTGTTCATAATCGTAATCTATATGTCGTAATCTATATGTAATGCGTCACTTCCGATTATGTCCGGAAGCGGCAGGAAATTGATATTCTCAGTAGAGCTTCCGCGTGAGGCGGAAGCTTACATGGTGTAAAAAATATAAAGCTACTTAATGAAAAGATGGTATCTTTACATTTTATAATATAACGTTAAAGGAAGATGGCGGGTTCATCCTTTTAATGAATCAGAGAGACGCATGTCTGCGATGTCAGCGTGGAGTCTCCGCATTGCCGCTTGCTGCAGGAAGTAGTCGGGGCACCCGGTTGTCGGAGTGGCGGGGTGTCGAAAAAGTGAGTCGCCGACCGGAGTGACGGTCGGCGACCCTGGTTTTTCATAATAGGGATTTACTTATTTAGAGGATTCTCTCGGTTGGGATTCGCATCGCCGACTGTCGGCGGGCGATTCCTTTTGGCAGAAGATCGGGAGTAAGGGAAAGCCGTATCAGCCTTTTAACTTGTCGGCAAGACTATCGAGCATATCGGCGCCCTTTGCGATTACATCGGCAGCCTTCTCTTTCAGAGAGCCGGTGACATCGCCGGCCTTGTCTTTCACCTGATCGACTACATTGCCGACTTTGTCTTTGGCCTGATCCATAAGATTGGCGCCTGTTCCGGCAGCCTTCGCCTTTGCTTCTTCTGCAAGTGCTTTGGGGTCAATGTTCATAGTATTAAAATTTAGTTGCAGATTGCGGTTTGTTTGCTTCCGGATTGTCGCAGAGTGTCTCGTATCGGGATTCTGTTCCAACCGTAATGCTACATCATAACGTGTATATGGAGCGTATTGTTCGAATTAGAGTGCTTGCAAAAAATGTTAATGGGGTCTCAGGTAAGCAAATGTTCAAATTTTTATAGAATATGCGGCCTTGTTTTTTAATCGATTACGGTGCGGAGTGAAGAAGGATATAAACATATCCGACTGAACGACAAGTCGGAAGCGGCCAAAAAAAGAAGTGGCGGATTGTATAAAAGATTTCCATTCAATTGCTATCGGTTAAATTTGAACACTTGCTTAGCCAAATCATGATGAGATTTCGGGGCTGGCGATATAGTCATGGTAGGTCATGGCAAGTATCTGACTGCAGCTGCGTAGAGTGTCGTCCCGTCAGTAAGCATGGATTTCAATGGATATGGTGGCGAATGGTAGTGGCGTATAGTAAATTTGCAGATGCCCGGATTGACGTTGGTCTGGTGTAATAATATAATTTTATGAATGTACCTGAGAAAATAATCATCCATTGTTCGGCTACGGAAGAGGGGAAAGACTTTTCGGCTGCCGACATTGACCGCTGGCATCGGGTCCGTGGATTCCGCAAGATCGGTTATCATTATGTAGTGAGACTTGACGGCACCTATGAGCGTGGCCGTGCTGACAGCGAGGAGGGTGCACATTGTCCGCAAGAGTCGATGAACCGACGTTCGATAGCAATCTGCTATATTGGCGGACTCGACAGATCCGGTAGCCCTAAGGATACGCGTACCGAGGCTCAGAAACGCACCATCCTCACCCTTGTGCGGACGCTTCGCGGGCGTTATGGCCGTCTGCCCGTATGCGGCCATCGCGACATCCGGGGTGTGGTAAAGGCCTGTCCCTGCTTTGATGCAGTCGCGGAGTATAATCCGGCGTGACGGTTCCGGAATGCCCGTCCGGGTTGTGATAAAGGTTCCGGTGGGCAATCATTTGGGGCAATCATCTGGTGATATATTTGGTGAAACATTGGTGAAACATTGGTGAAACATTGCTGAAACATTCACCCCAAAATAACCGGAATTACCCCAGAAATTATCCCCAAATATGTATGGGAATATAAAAATAGCTCTGAATGAAAGTTCATTACTTCTTCATTCAGAGCTATTTATCATTGAGCGATAAACGGGGCTCGAACCCGCGACCCTCAGCTTGGGAAGCTGATGCTCTACCAACTGAGCTACTATCGCAATTATGGGTTGTTGCGTCTCTTATTGGCGCTTGCACACTGCAAAATTACAATTTTATTTTCAAAAATCCTACTTTTAAGCGAAATTTTTATTTCTTTTATAATTCATTTCGAGTGAATGCTTTGATTTGTAGGGTGTTATGAGAATAAATCGTTGTCGTTTGTGCAAGATGCCACACACACAGATAGTCCGCTTTCGGCTCAGAGCAGTTTAAGGGTGCGGGGCGCCGCTGTGCGCCCGGTCACGGTGACAAGACATGGAGCGGCGTCATTGCCACCACGCAAATCCGACAGCGGCAAGGCAATAAAAGAATCTCTCCCCACTGCGACATCGCATAGCGTCAGCCCTTGCATCGAATGACACGTCACGCGTATCTCCTCACAGTCCGGATTGAGGATATGCAACTCTGATCCGACAATGAGTGCGCGCATACGCGCCTCTCCGTCTGGCAGCGCCCCTACAGTCGCATCTGCGTAATTCTTAAGAGCCAGTTTCACACCTTCATAGGCATTCAGCAGTCCCATCCCGTAACGCGGATTTTCCTTCGGGGTCGGTTTTTCGTCAAAATCAGGATAATAATTGGTGGCCAGAATAATCTCCTGCACATCTTTCCAGTTGAGAGAAGGCACAGCTTCAAGCCATGTGGCAAGGACACCAGCCACATAAGGTGCCGACATCGAAGTGCCGCTCATAGGCGCCCAGTAATAGCGAGAGCCGTCGGGAGTATCGACATAGTGCGAGCAGTCGGAATCATCATGAGCCGCTATGTATGCGCCGCTCCACGACGACACGATAGGGCGTCCGGGTGCTGATGTCATCGGCAGAAGACGTCCGTCCGGGGTATGGCCATACCCGGAATTCATACTTATTGAATATGCTTTGTCATTCTCTCCCGAATAGACAGAACCGTCGAGCAGCGGCACATTCAGCCGCGAGCAATACATACCCACCGACACAGTCTTATGCCCCGTGGCAAGATTGGAGACACTTATTTCATTACCCGGACGGTTGGGATTGTCACCCGCTGCGGCAAGCCACGACTGGATGCCGTCGGCAAACGCATCCAGACGCACCGTAGCCTGTGGAGTGGCAATCACATCAATGCGGTAGCGGGCCCATCGCTTCTCGTCGGAGAATGGTTCGGCAGTGGTGCAGTCATAGATGATATTGGCGGAATACCGGCCATTCTCGGGGTCGATGCCACCGATTACATATATTCTGCCGTCAAACCATCGGGCAAACCCCTCATCATAAATCACATCAGGGTCGTCGGGCTGCGGCTCGGATGAAAGCACGCGGAACGGTGTCACTGAAAGATCAATCGGTTCGGTCTGACTCACAAGCGGATTTTCATAATCCATCGTGCTGTCGGCTACACGCAGTGTCACGGTGAAGGGGGTGTCGTCGGCCGCGTAGATATCCGTCTGTCCGTGCAGTTCGAGGTTTACCCAGTCGGCTCCGGCGATGCGCACTTTCAGTGGTTGCTGTTCTGAGGCCTTCTGAAGATACTGATGATTGGTGTCTTGCCCCTCATTCCCCGACGACAGACATATCAGAGCATCCTCGGCGCAGAGATCAAGATATTTGCAGAAGAGCGATGTGCCATCGTGCGGACCCACATAATTACCTACCGACATATTGATTACGGCCGGTTTCCCAACCGACTTCGCGTAGGCGATTATATCCTCCACTCCGGCCAGCAGACCGACTTCGGATAGTTCGGAGACGGTGGCCACAATCTCGCTTCTGGGTGCGATCCCTTCGATGGAGCTGCCTGATATCACCCCGGGCACCCCTGAAAGCGGATAACTGCCCGCCATGATACCGGCCACATGAGTGGCGTGATACTGGTCGGCATTATCGGTGTGGAAATCATGAATCTGCTCCGGAGTGGAGTACTCGTCGCGTACACCCTCCGACTCCACATATCTCACAACTCTGGCTATTCGGCACTCCCCTGTAGCCAGGTCCGTAAAATTGATATGTCGAGAGTCGAACCCCAGGTCGCAGAACCCTGTCACCACACCGGCCCCTGTATAGGGGGCCGGAAGACGCGTCCCCTTGGCCACATGATTGGCACCGGTAAGAGGAATGGCCACGTCCATTGTAGGCACAGGCGATACACGTGGCACGCGTCGCAATCCTCCGCGGGCACGGCCTGTGACCCTGCGCGCCGAACCAGTCATTGACGCGGCCGAGTCATCACCGTCATCATAGGAATAGGGGAGAAGCATAAGAGCCAGATCCTGACGCCGGCCGAGCATAAGCGCCCCCGCGTCAAGCATGGCCTGAAGGTCGGCTTCCGGGTCGGCGGCATCAAGCCGCACCACCTCCCCGAAGTATTTCGGAGCCTCGTCATCAGCCATAGCCGGAGAAGACACTGAGGCGGCAAGCAGAGCTGCTGTGGCCACCGTATATTTCAAATTCAGGAAATCCGGTTTCATACATTATCGGGTTTTGAAGTCGTTTTAACTTCTTGCGAAAAGTTAAAACGTGTCGGGATTTATTTTTTTTCAATGCCAATCTCCATTAATATTCCGGCGCGTATAAATCATAATGAAACTTGCCATTGAAAAAAGTTTAAACGATTTATTTGTCAGAGTTTTCAATACAATAGTTCTTTACGATTTTGAGCACCTCCTGGCCGAAATTATCGATTTTTACTTTCCCCATCCCTGTGATGGAATGCAGATCGGCTATAGTGGAGGGGAGTGTGGCTGCAATCTCCATAAGCGTGCGGTTGGGGAGCACCGTATATGCAGCCTTCCCTTCGGCCCGCTTTGTGCGCCAGACGCATAGAGAACTGTAGAGCTCCGGATTCTTTATATCCGAAGTCGCCGCCACCTCATTGCTGTCACGCTTACGTGGGGAGCGCTCCTTCTTGCGACTGATATTATCCGCCCTCGGTCGACGCAGCAATACCGAAGTCTTCTGTTTCAGATAATCCTGCGGGGCGAAATCCTTGTCACGATAGATTTCAATCAGACGAGCCTTAATGTCGAGCATATCGGCAAGAGCGCCTGTGGCTGTGAGCAGACGTTTCTTAAGAGCCTGATTATCCACGTTATTTACCGGAGTCTGCTTCACCAGATCGGAAAAAGTGTCAAGATACTTTACGAAATAGGCCGCTCCCCCGCGAATCTTCTCCGCCAGCAACTTCCCCTCAGCCGGAGCGGAACGCAAAGGCACGATGCGGGCAAAAAGGGAGAACAGACGCGAAGCCACATCATTCACCTTGATGCCGAACTCATAATATGCTTCCCCCACAGATGCCGCAAAGTTCGGGAAATCCCGCTGCAGCACCGATGCCACAGCACGGTGAAAATCATCGAATGCCCTGTCAAGAGTGCGGAAATCGAAGAGTTCTGCCAGCATTTCCGCGAAGTATGATTCCCGGAATGATGTCAGCTCACTGTCCGAACCCTCCATTCGTGGCTGGGAGGATATAAAACTGTTGACAGCGGGGTCATTGATGATAGCCGAGGCCGTAAGCGGCGATTCAAGCACCAGACCGTCGAGCGAGCGGCAACGCGACAGCGCCACATACGTCTGTCCGGGCGCGAAACTATGTGAGGCGTCCACTATAGCCTTGTCAAACGTCAGCCCCTGACTCTTATGAATAGTGATGGCCCAGGCCAGGCGTAGCGGCACCTGGCTGAATGTGCCTTCCGGCGTCTCTTTGATATTTCCGTCCTTGTCGAGGGTATACTTCGTCCGTTCCCATATAGTGCTCCCGGTTTTGATATCCTTATGTCCCGAAGGGTCGTCGTCGGAGGGGGTGCGCACTACGACAGTATTGTCCGACAGCGACAGAACCGTGCCGATCAGACCATTATAATACTCATGCGCTCCAGAGGTGTCATTTTTGATAAACATCACCTTTGCTCCCTGTTTAAGCTCAAGTTCCATTTCCGCCGGATAAGCCGACTCCGGGAAATCGCCGGTGACTTCAGCCTTATAGCGCACCGGATGTCCGTCGAGCAGGTCAAGCTGTCGCTGATTGGTGCGGTTTGCCTGATAGTTATGAGTGGTCAGCCGGATATAGCCCTCCTTGTCAGCCCGCTCAAGCAGAGCCGGGTCGGCCCTGCGGTTGAGTCGGCATAGCGTCTCATAATCGGCTCGGTTGTCGCGTATCTTATTTAGAATATCAATAAACGTTTCGTCATTCTGACGGAACACATTCGTCAGCTCCACCATCAGAAATCCTGCGTGTCTCAAAGCATGGCTCTCGAAGAAATAAGGCGACGCGTAATATTGTCGCAGATACTGCCACTCGCTGTCCTGCGCCACAGGGGCGAGCTGGCGCAGGTCGCCTATGAGCAAGAGCTGCACTCCGCCGAACGGCTTGACAGGATTCCGCAGCGAGCGCAGCAGGTCGTCGATTGCATCCAGCACATCGGGGCGCACCATCGAAATTTCATCTATGATGATAAGATCAAGAGTGCGTATGATATTCAGTTTCTCCTTGCTGAACCGATGATACCTCTCTGCCTCCCCCATATAACCCTTCCCCGGGATATATGGAGCGAAACTCAATTGAAAGAAAGAATGCAGAGTGCTTCCGCCTGCATTGATTGCCGCCACGCCAGTGGGGGCAAGCACCACATGTCGCTTCAGCGTGGATTGGCTCAGCGAATGCAGAAACGTAGTCTTACCGGTGCCAGCCTTGCCGGTAAGAAAAAGATTGACAGAAGTCTCATTGATGATGCTTTTTGCCGAATCAATCAGATTGGCATGGGTAGTCTTGGAATCCATATTGCAAATGTAATGATAATAATCATTATCTACAATTATGTGGCGCAGTAAATGCTGAAATTAAATTTTGAAGTCGTTGTCGCCTGCAACTCCGTCTGCGTTATGTTATTGTGTCAGAATTTTAAAACAAATTGGGATTCTGACCGTTATAATAAGTAAGTGCTCAAATACAAACGTATGGCAGATGAACGGAAATCGGAGATGTAGTCTTGCATATTCTATAAATTTATTTTGAACACTTTCTTAAGATTATTGAAAGATTGAAGTTGTTTAGACTTTTTCCAATGGCAAGATTTATTAGGATTTAGAGGAGATATAAATGCCTGAAGGGGGGGGGGACATAGCGGGCTATGCTGCCGACGAAGGAATTTATGTATGCCGGATTATTAATGAAGATGGACATTGAAGGAGACAGATTCAGACACATTTGAAGTTTTCGTAAAAAGTTTAAATGACCTCATAATATTTACAGCTCGGTTCAGAGCTGAGTGACTGTAACTGATAAATACACAAAGGGTAAAATTATGAAAAAGATTTTGATTGCGTTGATGCTGCTCGTCACAGTAGGTATCAGCACAGCATGCGCGGATACGTATGCACATGATGCAAGCGTGCTTCCGGCATCGGCTCAGTCTGTATTGAAGAAAAACTTCAAAGCAGAGGTGACGTTGGTTAAGATTGACAAGGACTTCGGAATGGTAAAAGACTACGAAGTGATACTCAACAACGGCACCGAGATAAAGTTCGATTCAAAGGGGAATTGGGAAGAGGTGGAAGTAGGACGTGACATGAACGTACCCGCCTTCTTCCTGCTTCAGCCGATGCGCAACTATATCAACTCCAACTTAAAGGGAGTCAACGTGGTTGGAGTCGATAAGAAACGTCGTGGCTATGAAGTGAAGCTTGCCAACGACATAGAAATAGAGTTTGACACAGCCGGCAACTTTGTGCGTTACGACGACTGACAGCCGACATCGCATTAATCATCACATAATATGGGACGCAAAGCCAAACCGCTTGAAGAGCAAGTCAGCCTGCTCATGCGGCGCGGGATGCGGGTTGATGACCCGGAGAAAGCCTATAACATACTGCTTGAGATAGGATGGTTCAGGATGAGCCTGTACTGGTTTCCGTTTGAGACTCGCTATCCCGATATGACCGATTCGGCCCACAGATTCCGTGAGGGCGCCACATTCCGTGACGCCCTCCTGCTGTATGCCTTCGACTTCAACCTGCGCAACATGCTGCTAAAATATCTGGAGCGCATAGAAACGGCCTTCCGCACCTATCTGATATTCCATGTGTCAACCCGATATCCCGACTCGCCGGCCTGGTTTGCCGACAAGCGTGTGGTAAGCGCCTCTCAGGCAAAATCCTTCGAGCGGGTGGTATATAATCCGCTCAAACGCCAGAATCCGCACATCCAGCTTCATCACCGGCGTTTCCCCAAAGACAAGTTTGCCCCGGCCTGGAAGACACTGGAATTCATGACACTCGGCACTATGTGCAATCTTTTCGAATCGCTCAACAGTGCTGTGCTTCGTCAGGATGTGGCCCGGCATTTCGGGGTGCGTATGGAGAGCATATTCACTGACTATATGGAGGTGATACGCGCGCTGCGCAATATCTGTGCCCACGGGAACGTGCTTTATTCCTACCGTCCGCATCAGCTACGCCGAGGCCCGGCATCCGGCGGACAGCTCCCGGCGCAGAATCTGCATGGGGCGCTTGGAGTGGTGACGCATTTTCTTGGAGTTATATCCGAGAGACTGTGTGGTGAATTCCGCGATGGTCTAAGGCGGCTTATTGAAGAGTTTGCCGTCACTCCAGGTACTCGTCATGTGTTGGGGCGCATATCCGGGTTCCGGATTCCATAAGGCAATAAGACCGGCATGACGACGACATAATGAGCCGACGGAAAGCAGCTGCCAGCCCCCCCTGCATTGCCATTTGGCGTATGAAGGGGCCGAATTCAAAAAAATCTTTAAACAGAGCGGGGCTGATTCATTGCGAATCAGCCCCGCCTGGATATTATGCTAATGGAGAGTGATTATCAGAAATTCACACCCTCGACATTCTTGAAGTATACCCAACCCTCGTGAGAGTCGTAGTATTCATTGACCTCATTATATTCATTGAGAGCAGCGTAATACTCTCCCATAGCGACTTCATATTCGGCATAAGCCTCATCGAATGCAGTCCAGTCATCGTCGGTGGCATCTGCACCGGGCATAGCCGGCTCTGTAGGCTCAATCGGGAGAGCCATGTCGGGTTTAGTGAACTTATAGGCATCTTCGGCACCGGTCGGGATGCGCAGCACACCATTGTGGGCATACTGTCCGAAGGCACCGGAGACTGCCTCGGGCGCTGTAGTGGCCAGACAGTTGATGAGGAGCAGGTTGTCGTTGAATACCACAGCCTCATCGCCGATTGACACAATGCCGGCCGGGAGAGTCAGCACATCGATCTGAGAGCAGTAATAGAGAGCGCGTGGGGCAATAAACTTAGTGTCTTCAGCCACGGTCATGGTGCCCTTGTAACCTCTGGGGACGCATACGAGAGTCTGCAGGTCTGCAGAATATACGGCGCCGTCGATAGAGCAGAAGTTGGGGAATCCTTCTTCCAGATTGATTGATTCCACCTTATTGCCGCGTTCCATCTGGGCGCGGAAATAATCAGATGTCAGATTGGCGAAAATAGAATTATCCACCAATTGGGTGATTGTGTTGGGGAAAGTGAGGGAAGTGACAGTGTCATCAATTCCTTCGAGCATTATGTCAAGGCTGTTGACAGTGAAAGTCCGTTCATTGTAGTTTACAGAAGCAGGCACGATAACATCGGCAGCCGACCCCTGTATTTTCTTTACGGTAGCCACATACCCGAGAGAAGAGCTATTGACCAGCGAATATACAATTTCCTGACCGTTAGCGTATGATACACGGAAGTAAGAGCCTTCGGCTTTCACCTCGGCCTGAGCCGGAGCATTGAGGGTGATGTGGTCGGCCACTGACGGAACGGTCTGCACCGGATCATTGGGCACCGGACGTACCACCGGATCATCATTCGAGCAGGCGCCCAGCATAAGGAGGGCGGCAACGGGAAGTAATGCGATTTTTTTCATTCTGCTGAAAATATGTGTTTGGTTATTATTCGGTTAAGTTTGATTGAATAAGCTCATTGTGCACCCCCCTTGCAATGGGGTGGATATGGTAGAATTGATGTCTGTGCATGTTCGCTCCGCTCTCCGGAACGAAGTATCGCACCTACGTTTTTGCAAATTTAAACAATTTTTTGAAACCACACCTATTACCTCCCTTATTTTCGCAAAAAAAAATGTCGTGCATTAATCCAGCTTAAAGAAAAAAACCGATTGCATTCGAAATCGACCTCCATTCGGCAATCAGGGCATCCAGAAGTCTGAGTCCGGAATCAGAGAGGGTATAATATTTTCGTGGTGGCCCCATAGTAGATTCCTCCCACTCATAATCAAGGTGTCCGTCGCGTCGCAGACGGTTGAGCACGGTGTAAAGCGTCCCCTCGACTACAATCATTCCAGACTCGCGAAGGCTGCGCAGTATGTCAGAGGGGTAAGCGCGTCCGCGCTGGAGAATAAGCAGCACACTAAGCTCAAGCATTCCCTTGCGCATTTGGGTGCGAATGTTGTCATCGTTCATATGGATATGGAAGTGTTATACCGGATTCGGGTTCTGAAGCCGCTCACGCTTTTGCCAAAATTCCCAAAAGAGTTTATGGATGTTGACTTCAATGTCAGTCTCCATTAACATTGAAAAAGTTTAAACGCCTTCGTTTACTAAGTATTATGCTGCAAATATAGTAAATTATTTGCAGGTATGCAAACAGTAGTACTAAGCAATATTATTAAGCGCCCGTCTCTTTTACAATAGTTCGGTAAAAACAGCGTATCTATTTGAAGGCCAATAAGTTGCAATAATGATTTTTAAATTAATGCAACACGTTGGATACCAGGTGATTACAAACTTTACACTCCCCTGAAATCACGGTGCTCGATGCCCGATGCCCCATGCATTCCCGACTGCTGTCAATGAGAATGCCAGTCTGTTCACTCTTCGTCTTCCGGTTGAGAACCCTCAAACTCATCGACCGTGAAGTTGATGAAATCATTCAGCCTCGCAGCCTGAGCGATGACAGGGCGTAGCCGATCCTCAAGACCGGGGGAGATGAAATAATCATCGTCCACGGGCATCATTGTGCCGAAGTCCTTCACTTTCAGATAGTCGATATATGGCCAGTCTTTAGGGAATCCCTTTGGCGCCATCTTAAGCCTCTCTAAGCCAATAGAGGGGAAAAACCGGCGGAACTCCTCATCCTCCACAATGGCTCGGAATTCCTCGATATTGTCGAATACACTCTGCCGCAGGGCGCGCGTCAGCGGACCGGGAGCCGGCATGTTGCCGCCGCAGATGAAGCAGTTGTCAGGCTCGAGATGGAAATAATAGCCATAGCGCCAGGATTTTTTGCCGCGTGGCGGATTGATGAAGATGCCGATATGAGTCTTATACGGAGTCTTGTCGGCCGAGAAGCGCGTGTCGCGGTAGATTCGGTAGGTGACATCTGACGGACGCATATGCAGAGCCGATGGATCGGTCTCTCCTACGAGCAGAATCAGCCGTGAGGCCAGAGCCTCCACAGCCTCGCGGACTTTAAGATAACGTTCCTTATTGGCTGCAAACCATTCGCGGTCGTTATGGCTGCGCAGAGAGCGCAGAAAGGGTATGATGTCGTTCATAATACCTATTCAACGCCCCCGGCATATACTTTAATATATCGTGTATGCGTTAAATAAGGAGAAAAATCCCATCATGAATATCCGAAGACTTCTGTATATCATGCTCCCCTTGCTGTCGCTGGCATTGCTGTCGGAGGGGTGCAAGAGCGTCAAGCTCAAGGATGCCGACGAGCAGTTTGAGCGTGGCGAATACAACGATGCGGCCAAGACCTACCGCAAGATATACAATCGCCTCACCAAGCGCGAAGACCGTCCGCTGCGCGGCGAGGTGGCCTATAAGATGGCCATCTGCCACCGCAAGCTCAACCAGGCCTCCCGCGCCTCGGCTGCCTATCAGAACGCCATACGCTACGAATACCCCGACTCGATGGCATTTTACTGGCTCGGCCGCTCGCTGCAGGCCGAAGGGAAATATCCGCAGGCCATTCAGGCTTACCGCACATTTCTCGAGTGGCAGCCCGACAATCTTCTTGCCAAAGAGGGACTGAAGGGGGCTATGAGAGGTGAGGCCGCCAAAAAGCAGCCAAAGACGCGCTATGTGGTAAAAAACGCCAAAATCTTCAATTCGCGCCGGGCAGACTTCGCCCCTATGTATCTTGACAAAAGTCACGACCAGCTGTACTTCACCACCACCAACGAGAAAGTGACGGGCGACAACCGTTCCGAAATCACCGGAATGAAAAAGAGCGATATATGGGTGAGCAAGAAGGACGAGCGTGGCGAGTGGCAGCGCCCCGAGCCTGTGGAAGGGGAACTCAACTCCGATATGGACGAGGGGATAGTGGCGTTTTCGCCCGATGGCCAGACAATGTATCTCACCATGGCACGCCGCGCCCCGGAATCAAGCACCTCTGTGGAAATCTACACTTCCAAACGCTCTGACGCGACATGGAGCGCGCCGGTGAAATTCGACATCCTCAACGACACGATCTCTGCCGTAGGTCATCCCGCCGTATCACCGGACGGACGATACCTCTACTTCACATCCGACATGCCGGGCGGATATGGCGGCAAGGACATATGGCGCATCAACCTGATGGACCGTGCCGGGAGTCTGGAGAATCTCGGCCCGCAGATTAATACGCCGGGCGATGAGATGTTTCCGTATATGCGTAATGATTCGACGATGTATTTCTCATCCGACGGGCATCCGGGATATGGAGGACTCGATCTCTTCGTGGCCCGCCAGAATGCCACGCGCGATTTCTGGAGCGTAGAGAACATGGGGCTCCCGATGAACTCGCCGGGCGATGACTTCGGCATAACCTTCGGAGAGGGGGAGCGCGGATTTTTCTCATCCAACAGGGGTGATGCCAGGGGGTATGACCATATTTTATCTTTCGAACTTCCCGAGCTCAAGATATCAATCTCCGGTTGGGTTGTGGATAAGGATGACGAGCCGGTGCCCAACGCAGTGATACGCATCGTGGGCGACGACGGGTCAAACCAGAAGGAAATGGCACGCGACGACGGCTCGTTTGATTTCCGTCTGGAGCGTGGCGTGAAGTATGTAATGCTGGCCGGAGCTCCGGGGTATCTCAACGTAAAGCAGGAATTCGAATCGGATATGGCTGAAGAGGATGCCGAATACGGGGTGGATTTCGTGTTGGCCGCCATCAACAAACCGCAGGTAGTGGAGAATATCTTCTACGACTTCGACAAGGCCACCCTGCGCCCCGAATCGAAAGAGGCGCTCGACGAGATGGCCAGTATGCTGGCCGACAATCCCAACGTCACTATCGAGATGGGAAGCCACACCGACCGCCACGGCAGCGATGCCTATAACGACCGGCTGTCGGAGCGCCGCGCCAAAAGTGTGGTTGACTACCTCATATCCGCCGGCGTCGATCCGCGCCGTCTCACGTGGAAAGGGTATGGCGAGAGCATCCCGAAGAAAGTGACCAGACGCATCAACAAGGAATACCCTCAGTTTGAAGAGGGAACAGTGCTCGATGAAGCCTACATCGAAAGCCTCGACCCCGAGCAGCAGGAAGTAGCCGACCAGATCAACCGCCGCACCGAGTTTCAGGTCACCTCCACCACCTTCGACATGTTCTGAGATTCCTCCTCACCCCTTTGACACAATGATTTATAACAGCTGTAATTCGCGGCTGTACTTCATGACAGCGGGAATTCACAAAGCAGACTGCGCGGTAACCATCAGTTGCCGCGCAGTCTTATTGATCGGATATATTGCGTAAGTTTACGGAATGTTTTCAAACGGCCTCGGTGGCCGATATGCGCCGTTCGGAAGAAGAAACCCTGATACTGCGGTTAATTTCCGGAGATAACAATGACGGATTTACCGTCAGGACTTTTCTTCAGGATTTTCTCCGAGCCTGTAGGATTCAAGATCCGGTGACCCTGCATATCGTAATACCGGACTTCCTCTATCCCCTCATCTACCTGCTCAACACCTGTCCAGCCGACAGAATCCGCGTACCAGTCGTAATTTAATCCGGAATATATAATCCGGTTTTCGGCATTATAGACGTTATTAAGGAAGAATCCGGTAACTGGGAAAGCCGTTACATCATCATAATGTTCAAGCATTGCGATTGTACCTTCACGTAAAGGTCCGCGCTCCACATCCGGAGCTTTCGTGCATTTCACCGGCCCAATCCCTTCCACTATCTGAAAGTATCCGAATGAGTATGACGGATCAACAGGCATATGAAGCGTCATGCTGACACTCCGGCATATCTCTCCATCCACAATTTCAGTGTCAGTATCGAATACAGTCATCTTATAGTCAATATCCAATTCGCTCGGAAACAGGATTTCCTTTATTGGACGCGCTAAGAATGAATATCCGACGTGCAGGTTGGCATCCTCATCCTTATTAAGGTTGAAATCCATAATAAGGACTTCTGCTGATTCACTGTCGCACCAGGCTTCATCATATATGCGATATACCCTTCCTCCAGATTCACGCATTCTGACGGGTTTATGCTCAATGGGTATACCGTTTTCCGACATAAGGTCAAGGTATGAATGAGTTCCACTATTGGTCTTGAAGTGGTTCCGCACTTTTAGCAGGTTATATTCCACACCATCTACCACTTCCGTACCATCAAACTGCAGTTGAATAATCTCCCGTTCATATGCTACACCTGTATACCGTACATACTCCCACATCCGGTCTTCCCGAATGAGACGCACAGCGTCATCGGCAATTTCAGATGAGGAATCGGAATCAATAGGACTTCGGGCGGATACGCTGAGAGCCGAGCAGATCAGCGTCATTCCGATAAGGATTTTTTTAATGTTCATGGTGTATGAGTTTGTTTTGGTGGTTAGTGTTCGCAAACTGGCAGTAAAACCGGCAGTAGATTACATCCGCAAACTTACAAAATAAAATCAAGAAGTGCAAAATGATTTTAACATTAACAATATTTAACTTAGATATGTGTGAATATATCGGATAAAATACTTGTGAGTGGAAAATGGCGTTTTGATATGGATGTTCGGTCATGAATGAGGCAAAGCATGAAAAAAGATTGATGGGATGTAATCTGTCAGTCTGTCAGTCTGTTGCGTTCAATAGGATCCAATGGCAGTCAAGGGGTGCGGGGTATGGGGAGAGGGAAGAGGTTATTCCGGGTCGGGGAAGGTAGCGAGGTATTCTATGGCGCGGGAGAGGATATTGTCGTAGCCGGCTGCTAATTCATCGGCAGGAGAATGGCATTCGAATCCCTCGGTCGGATCAATGCCGAACTCTGTCAGTTCGCCGTCAGGGCCGTAAAGAGGAGAGGCGGAGAAACGTATGCTCCATCCGTTGGGCAACTCCGAAGTCCAAGGCAGACCGCCACCGCCACCGGTGCGTGCGCCGATCAGCGTCACATTAGGCAGACTTTTCATCACCGCCGCGAATGCATTCGCGGCGCTATAACAAGAGCGGTTGGTAAGCAGCACAATCGGTTTGTCGAGATATTTGACACGGTAATCCGGAGCAGGCTTATAGGTAAAGAAATACGGTTCGGAGAAATCATCGTGTCCCGGACCAGTCTTATGGCATATCGAGCCTCCGGGAATTTCATGGTCAATAAATCGCCCTACAAAAGTATCGATATTGGTAAGCACCCCCCCTCCGTTGTTGCGGATGTCGATAATCAGAGCCTTCGAATCGCTCAGAGCCGCCAGCACATAATCCAGTCCCAGTTCAGACACGGTGGTGGAAAAAGATGGGTAATAGATGTATCCCACATTCTCCGGGAAGAGGTAATAATACATGCCCGAAGTAGAAAGATATCGGAAATCCAAATAATCCTGCTGCAGCGTGCGGAGGTCGAAGTCCTGCGGATAGTCGGTCCACCACTTACGGTAATAACTCGTAGTGAACCGCGACACGAGATTCACATGTCCGTCTTCCAGACAATCAAGCATTGAGGCGCATATTTGGAACAGTTGGTATTCATTTGTCTCATCAGTGATAAGGGCACGATAGGAGGCAGAAGTCTGTCGCCAGTCTATGTCCTTTTCCTGCAGAAAACAATATCGGGTGTCAATTATTTCGCTGAGCGCATCGAAATTGCCGTAATTGTCGTCGGCGTAGGATATGTCGTCGTCAGAGCAGGCAGTGCAGAGCATAAACATAAGAGCAGAGGCTGCGGTGACGGAGGGGGTAAGTTTCCGGAGCATATAGTAGTCAGAGATGAGATAATTATTCAGAACGGGCGGATTTGCCGCGAGGCGGGACGTTTCATTCCGAGGCCGCCGGGTATGACCCCGATGGTGAAAGCATTAGTCAAAGAGCGGTATACAAGATTATTGGCTGACGCACGCTGCCAGTCAAGTCGGTATCCCAGCTCCATCGCGGTGCGTCCGAGATCAAGGCGTATTCCGAGATGCAGATTGACTTTCCGGCGGTTGCCGGGCCATCCGCAATGCACCAGCCCTGCGTGATTGCCGAGATACATTTCATAATAAGTCTCCCCATAGCCTGGCATATAGAAAGCCCCGAGCAGCGGAGTGCGCAGATTAAGGGTCACCACGGTCGGCACCCTCCAGAACCGATGGGTCCACGATACTGAAGCTGCGGCTTCGACAGCCGCAGCCACGTTGACACTCACCGGATTATTACTGTTCTTAAGCAGCGCCAGCGCGCCCGCTTCCACTTCCAGTCCGCCGCCTGCCGACACGGCAAATCCCTGCGGCAGTCGCCACCAGCCCCGCATATTCCACGCGAAGTCGGCATCGATGGCCTGCATCGAGGAATTCTGGCGCGGATTGAGCAATGACAGAGCCCCGTCAACATGAGCCTCAAATGCCATCATGGCGCTCTGAGGAGCAAACGGCATACACTTTTCCCATCGTCCGGACACGGCATACCGAGTCCCTGCATATGTCACCGGAGCCAGATACTGCGACACCACCGAATGTCTGCCAAACTCCAGCGAATAGCATCCCGTCACCGGGCGCGACGTCTCTGACGGCGCGTCTGTAAATGAGGCTGTCCGGATATCAGCCGCCGAATCAACCCCAAGCTCCTCAGCACTGGTCATCGCAGGATAGAGAGCGAGAGCCGACGCGAGCGCTACGGTACTTATATATTGCTTGAATCGCTCAGTCATCGGTCGGTAAGTCTGCGCCGGCATCCACTTCGGCAGGCGTGGTGGCGGCATCACCGGACTCGCCGGAATTATCGAAATCAAACAGGTCGCCCTGCACCACTATCGGTCCGGCCGGAATCAGAGGTTCCTCCTCCGGAATATCCTCTACCGGAGGGGCCGGAGGTTCGGGGAAGCGGAGAGGCTCGAGTTCGGTTATGCGCTCCATGCGGAAAGTCGTGATGCGCTTGCCCTTTGCCTTGAAACTCTTGGTGCCGATAAATTCTTCGGCATCAATCTCAAGCGGCGGACGCACCGCATCATTGCCGCCGAAAATCACCTCCAGGCGCGGATAGCAGGTATCCGTAAGCAGCAGCAGTTGAGAAGTCGCATCGTTGCCCACATAACGCTGAGGCTTGGCCGAAGGCTCGAAAGTGAAACGCTTCAGATACGGATTGCCGAGCGAGGCATCATAGAGCGCGGCAGTCCATACCTTATGGGGGTCAAACTTTTCGATGCGCAGTATATTGTCGTCGTAATGGTTGGTGTCGGCAAAGGAAGTGGTATAGAACTCTCCATCGCGGGTGATCACCAGCACGAGGTCGTCGCCCTGGAACACCCCCAGACTGTCGCCACGCCCGTCGTAGTTCAGACGCAGCACGTCACGGTCAAACCACACCTCGCGGCCTCCAAGCGTAGAGCCGCCGCGCTTTTCGAGGGTAATTGACTTGACGGCATACTTGGTCACCAGATTGCCCAGCGACTCCTTGCCGCGTAGAGCCAGGTCGGCGAAATCCACCGAGAGTTCACGGTTGCGCGGTCCGCGTCCCGACTCATTCGGTTCGCCGGTGAGAGTCACCTTCACCACTTCCGCCTCGCCATTGGGATTGACACTCAGATACTCGATGCGCGACCCCGGCAATCCCTTCGTGATGTCATATTCCTTTTCACGAGTCAGACCGGTGATGCAGAAACGTTTCTTATAGTACCATCCGCCACCCAGCGGCAGACCGTGCGGACTGAACTCCGGTTTGCCGTTGCGGTAGATCACGTTATATATGGTGCGCTTGTCGTCCTTCTTGAACAGACCTATATGGCGCACCTTCGTGCCTTTCTTCCCGATAAACACCTTGTCCTGCACCTTGATAATCTTATAGGTGCCGTCGCGGTAGATTATGAGGATATCGTCAATATCCGAGCAGTTGAACTGGAACTCACCTTCCTTAAGTCCGATTCCTACGAAATTGCCATCCTTATCGAAGAGCAGGCGCTTATTTGCTTCCGCCACTTTGGTGGCCTCGATTGAATCGAATCCTCGCAGAGTCGTGCGGCGCGGATACCGCTCACCATATTTATCCTTCAGATGCCGATACCATGCGATGGTATACTCCGTGATATGCTCGATATTGCCGGCGATACGTTCGATTTCGGCCTCAAGCCGGGATATACGCTCATGAGCCTTCTCCGAATTAAACTTCAGAATGCGTCCCATCTTGATTTCCCAGAGGCGCATTATGTCGTCGCGTGTCAGCTGGCGGTAGAAAGATGGTTTCCATGGGGTCATAAGCTCGTCGATACGGTCGACGGCCTTATCCATATCCGGCGCCTGCTCCAGCTGCTTGTCCTTATACATCCGCTCCTCGATAAAGATCTTTTCGAGCGAAGCGAACAGCATCGACTCCCGATTTTCGTTAAGTTTAATTTTCAACTCCTCAAGCAGCAGCCGGCGGGTGTGATCGACACTGAACTTCAGCAGGTCGCTCACGGTAAGAAAATGAGGTTTCTTATCCGCAATCACGCAGCAGCAGGGGGAGATACTCACCTCGCAGTCGGTAAACGCGTAGAGAGCATCGATAGCCTTGTCTGATGAAGTGCCGGGAGCGAGATGCACCAGAATCTCAGCCTGAGCCGAAGTATTGTCATCGACTTTGCGCACCTTTATTTTACCCTTCTCCATCGCTGACAGAATGGAAGTGATCAGTGTCGGAGTCGTCTTGCCGAAAGGCAATTCGGTGATGGCCAGAGTCTTATTGTTGATTTTCTCGATTTTGGCGCGCACCTTTACCGATCCGCCGCGCGCACCGTCATTATAACGCGAGGCATCGAGCAATCCGCCTGTCTGGAAATCAGGGAGCAGGCGGAACGTGCGCCCCTCCAGATAATCCACGGCGGCATCAAGAATTTCATTGAAATTATGAGGAAGAATCTTGGCCGACAGCCCGACAGCGATACCTTCCACCCCCTGGGCAAGCAGCAGCGGAAACTTCACCGGCAGAGCCACCGGCTCCTTCTTTCGTCCGTCATAAGAAGGAGTCCATTCGGTAATAGCGGGGGAGAACACCGTCTCCAGAGCGAATTCCGACAGGCGCGCCTCAATGTAACGAGGCGCGGCAGCGCCGTCGCCTGTCAGTACATTACCCCAGTTACCCTGAGTGTCGACAAGCAGCTCCTTCTGTCCGAGCTGCACCAGAGCGTCGCCGATCGAGGCATCGCCGTGGGGGTGATACTGCATTGTGTTACCTACGATATTGGCCACCTTGTTAAATCGGCCGTCATCGAGAGTCTGCATTGAGTGCAGGATGCGTCGCTGCACCGGTTTCAGCCCATCCTCAATATGAGGCACGGCACGCTCCAGAATCACATAAGATGCGTATTCAAGATACCAGTTGCGGAACATTCCTGACAGCACAGTGCGTCGGTCGCCTGAGCCGGGCACCGTATAAGATTCGGCGGGCGAAGCCTGAGCTATGCGCTGTTCCACAGCGTCGGTAAGACGCCGTGTCTGTGCCAGCAGGTCGTTGTCGGATTCTGTCACGATATTATTATCAGACTCTTCCGGTATATTATTGAGGGTCTCGTCGGTCATGATGGGGCTGAATATTAAAAAAAGTCAGTCAAAAAACAGGATGGCGTATGGAGTCGCGACATCCTGTTACGGCAAAAATAGTAAAAAAATGGGGAAAAATCAAGAGTGAGGCGTAAAATGCACTTAAGTTGCAGCCATGATGCCTGATAACAGTCGGTTCTGACCGGATGCGGATGGCCGTCAGATGGTGGCGAATGCGGATTTACAAGCCTAAAATGTTAATAAGTGTTAAATAAGAAGATTTTTTCATGTTATACAGCATTGTTTTTAAAAATAATTTGTAACTTTCCTCTAAATCCTA
>DKWX01000034.1:53871-87912 GCA_002491945.1 Porphyromonadaceae bacterium UBA7141 | reverse complement strand
ATCCCGAACTCGCGTTATTAATTTATTTTCGGTGTGTTCAGAGAAGTTTCCACTCCACGCCATTCTTTGTGTCTTTGACGTCAAATCCAAGATTTGCGAGCCTGTCGCGGATAAGGTCGGAAGTGGTCCAGTCTTTTGCATCTTTGGCATTCTTACGGATATCCATAAGGAGGTCGACGGCACCTTCATATGCTGCAGTGCCCTTGTCGGCGCCTTTAGCCTCGATACGGATACCGAGTATATCGATAAGGAAAGTATCAAACAGCCTGCGCAGTGTGGCGATATCCTCTTCTGCGAGAGAGGCGGCCCCATCGGAGGCCTGATTGATGATTTTTCCTGCCTCGAATAAAGTGGCGATTACCATCGGCGTGTTCAGGTCATCGTCCATAGCCTCATAAGCCTGTGCGGCGAAGTCGGGCAGCTGCAGCGATGACTGATCAGCGGGTTTGAGGTTTTCGAGACGCCGGTAAATATCGGTCATCTTTTCAAGGGCCTTCTCCGAAGCGCGAAGGGCATCGTTGGAGAAGTCTACAGTCGAGCGATACTGTGCCTGCAAAATGAAGAAACGTATCACCATCGGAGCGAATGGCTGTTCCAGTTTCGGATGTGTGCCATTGAAGAATTGCTCGAGCGTGATGAAGTTGTTGTATGATTTCCCCATCTTCTTGCCGTTGATGGTGATCATATTGTTGTGCATCCAGTATCTTACGGCCTCGTGTCCCTGGGCGGCCACACTCTGGGCGATTTCGCACTCATGATGCGGGAACATAAGGTCCATTCCGCCTCCGTGAATGTCGAATGTTTCACCAAGATATTTGGTTCCCATAGTGGAGCATTCGAGATGCCATCCCGGGAATCCTTCACTCCATGGGGAAGGCCAGTGCATAATATGCTCCGGAGCCGCTTTCTTCCACAGAGCGAAATCAAGCGGATTGCGTTTTTCGCTCTGTCCGTCGAGATTTCGGGTGGAGCTGTAGAGGTCGTCGATATTGCGTCCGGACAGTTTGCCGTATTGATGGTCGTGATTGTATTTCTCAACATCGAAATACACCGAGCCCTCGCTTACATATGCATATCCGGCATCAATTATCCGCTTAATATACTCGATTTGCTCGATTATATGGCCCGAGGCATGAGGCTCAATTGATGGCGGAAGCACATTTAGGGCTTCCATATCGTGGTGGTATCGGTTGAGGTAATGTTGCACGACCTCCATCGGTTCAAGCTGTTCGAGCCGGGCTTTTTTTGCGATTTTGTCTTCCCCTTCGTCGGCATCATGCTCAAGATGCCCCACATCGGTGATATTACGCACATATCGCACCTTATATCCCAGATGGGAGAGGTATCGGAAGAGGATGTCGAAGGTGATAGCCGGGCGGGCGTGTCCGAGATGGGCGTCGCCGTAGACGGTAGGTCCGCAGACATACATTCCGACGCGGCCTTCGTGGAGGGGTCGGAAGGGCTGCTTGGTGCGGGAGAGTGTATTGTATACGCAGAGATTGTGTTGCATCGCGGGGTGACATTGTGGAGTTGCCGGGATTTATGTCAAGCCCGTCACTCTCATATCAGGTGTTTTGGATGGTAATAAAGCAATCCCGCCCGGAAGATTCTTCCTTTAGGGAGAGAATCCCCGTCGGGCGGGAAAGATGGTCAGAGGTGATCAGTTATTGGCAGCCGCGTTGTTTTTGGCATTGCGGGGCTTGATTTCGCCAAACTGTGCCTCGTATTTCTGCACATTATCAGTGAGGGCGAACATGAGCTGCTTGGCGTTCTCGGGGCTCATCACTACGCGGCTTACTACGGGAGCCTGGGGCATTCCGGGTGCAGCGAAGATGAAGTCAATGAGGAACTCGTTGGGGCCGTGACCGATCATTGCGAGGTTGCTGTATTTGCCATCGGCAAGTTCGGGACGCAGCTGAATCTGCAGCTGGTTCTTGTTGTTGTTTTCGTTAGCGTTTGCCATTTTTGCTTTTTTGTTAAATTGTAAAGGAACCGAAGCCTCACGCATGGGGCACCGGAGGGTTTGTAATGCGAAGATAACACATTTATTTGGAATCTGCAAGAATTGGGCGCGATTTGTTGCGTTTTTCTATCGGATTAGTTTCATGTGGCTATATTTAACATACTGACCCTTGCCTGTTTGAGCATAGATATGCTTTACAACATGTAATCCGGCATTCTGCATCGTCTCTCCCCCCATCTCTGCGGCAGTCGGTGTATATACGCATGGAGTGGGAATCGGGGCGGTGCGGGGCTGATTATTCCGACCCGGCATGACTCTATGTGCATTTCATTCAGGGATAGAGGTGTCATGTTTCTTCAGAAGAAGAATATTGAGCAGCGGGCCGGAGTGCCCGTCTTCGGTCTTGGCTGTGAGAGTCTCCAATATGAGCTGTCCGGAGCCGAAGTCATAGATTGCTATTTCGGCATCGGGCATATTCAGGGGCGATCCTTCTTTGACCATCAGCGAGTCGGGGATATCAAGGCTCTGGAGCAGATATTGCGTAAGTTCCTCAGGGATAAGATCTCCGAGATACAGGTTTTTGATGCGGGCTTTTGTGGGAGAGAGCACTTCAACGCACCATTGTCCCGGAGCGCCCTGTATGTCGGTATAAAGCGGCATACCCTGCCCGTCGGTCAGGATTCCCTGGAAATTGTATTCTGACGAGTCAAGAGGCTGATTGACATTCATTGCGTCCATTATCGACCGCAGAGTCATGGCAATGTCATTGTCGGCATGGGGCATCTCCATTACTTCGTCAGCCGTATCTGTATTTTTGTGTTCTGAGCCGGAACATGCCTGGAAGAGTATGCCTCCGACGGAGAGTGCGATGAATACGATAATGGCGCATCGTGCGGATGCCTGGTAGAGGACTGAAGTATGTTGGGTTTTCATAAACAGATGATATTGTGATGGGTAATTTTCAGCTTATGAGAGTTAACATGTATTCGAGTGTCGGGCTGCTGTGATTGCAGTATCCCTATACTCACAAGAGTTAAACAATTGGGCTATACAAGTTTTCCGAGATACTTTAACGTTTCTAAACTAATTTAAAATAGCTTAGGAGAGCACCTGAATTTAATTTATACAATATGCGGGCTTGGTTGTTAGTCGATTCCGGAGCGGAGAGAAGGAGAATATAAACGTATCCGACTCAGCGACAAGCCGAAAGCGGCAAAGAAAAATGCCGCAGATTGTATAAAAGATTTCCGTTCAATTACTATAGGTCAAATTTGAACACTTACCTATCGGTTGAATTTGCACACTTACTTAGGTTATGGATGATGATATTGTAGTTGTCCCCCGCCGGGTTGAATCAGCGGGGGACGTGTGGTAGTGAGATTATTCTGCGTTTCAGATTAGTTAAGTTGCAGATATCTTATTTTTTGAGGGCTGGTTTTTCTTCGGTGACGCGTTCGAGCCATTTCACCATAGCGAGCATGGCACCCATAGAGATAAAGCATACACCGGCGAAGATGACCCATGCCTGCCAGATGGGACACGCATTGTAGATGAGCGGGCCGATCCAAAGCAGGAGGTTGCCTACCGCAGTCGCGCCGAGCCAGAGACCCTGACAGAGGCCCTGCAGATGGCGAGGAGCCACCTTCGAGACAAACGACAGGCCGAGCGGCGAGATAAACAGCTCTGCTACCGTAAGGAAGAAATAGAGGAGTATCAGCACCCATGGACCCGTCTTCATACCTTCGCGCACAGCCACGGCAGTGTTGCGGAACATTTCGCCCGAGGGATAATTGTAGAATGCGCAGACGATGGTAAGGAAGATGTAGGCTACTGCGGCCAGCCCCATGCCGATGGCAATCTTACGTGGGGTAGAGATAACCTTGCCGCGGCGTGCAAGTGCAGCGAAGTACCACATAATGACCGGAGTGAGCAGAATCACGAAGCAGGGATTGAGAGCCTGCCAGATTTCGGGAGCGATAGAGTCTGTCTTCACGAAGTCGCGTGCGAAGAGGGAGAGCGAAGTGCCGTTCTGATGGAAAGAGAACCAGAAGAAGATGGCGATGCCGAGCACAGCGAAGAGAGCGCCCATGCGCTGTTTGATTTCCTTGGCCATTGCCTGACGTTCTTCAGCAGAGATTCTGACAGTCTCGGAGGCTTCCTTCTTTGCCGGCGAGGGGAGACCGCGCTTTGTGACGAGGAAGATGCAGAGAGAGATCAGCATTGCGGCCACAGAGGCGATGAATGAATAGTGGATGCCTTCGTTGAATATCTTGAGATATTCGGAGCAGAATGCCTGTATTTCAGAGGCGGTCGACATATCGGTAAGCGAGTGACCTACCTGTGTGGCGAGGGCGTAGAGATTGTTGAGATTCTCCAGGTTCATATTGTCGGTCACACTGAGGTACTGGTGGCAGAGAGCCGGCAGGTCGGCGTTGTAGGCCAGGTCGTGTGCGCCGAGCCACCAGGAGCGGAGCATCGGCGCTACGAAAGGAGCGATGAGCCCTCCGATGTTGATGAACACATAGAAAATCTGGAACCCTGAGTCACGCTGAGACGCATAACGGGGATCATCATAGAGTTGACCTACGATGGCCTGCAGGTTGCCTTTGAAGAGGCCGTTGCCGAATGCTATAAGGAAAAGCGCGGCGCAGGTCAGCGTGAGGAGCCAGGATGTATTTTCGGCTGATGCAAAGATTGGTATTGCCAGCACGACGTAGCCCAGTGTCATGACCGCCAGACCGGTGATGATGGTGCCTTTATAGTTCTGCGTGCGGTCGGCAATCAATCCGCCCACGAGACTCAGCACGTAGATTCCGGCATAGAAGAAAGAATAAATGAGGGTGCTTGTCTCCTCTTTGAGTCCGAATTTAGAGCAAAGGAAGAGCACGAGCACGGCATTCATGATGTAATAGCCGAATCGCTCGCCCATGTTGCTCAGGGCTGCGGGTATAAGACCCTTTGGTTGGTTTTTGAACATAAGGTGTATTGATTTAGGTTAGTCTGCTATCCTGTTGCTATCCGGCGCTTTCAAGGAGCTTGAATGCGCGGGCGTAGTTTTTAATCTGTTTCACCATGGCGAGCAGGCCGTTGGAGCGGGTTGGAGAAAGGTGTGTGCTCAGTCCGATTTTATCTATGAAATAGAGGTCGGCGTTTAAAATCTCATCTGGCGTGTGGTCGTCGAGCACTTTCAGCAGCAGAGTGACGATTCCTTTCACAATCATGGCGTCAGAGTCGGCCTGGAAATGTATGTGTCCTTCCGGGGTGCGGGATGCGTTGATCCATACACGGCTCTGGCAACCTTCGATGAGGTTTTGCGGTGTTTTTTCCGCTTCAGGATATTCGGGCAGCGTATTGCCCAGATCGATTATGTATGCGTAGCGGTCCATCCAGTCTGTAAGTTCGCTGAATTCCTCCACGATTTCATCCTGAGTCTGATTAATGGTCATACAATATGATATTTTAGGGGCGTTCAACTCCGGGGAGGGAGTAAATAGCCGTTAGACAAGCGCAAAATTAGCAAAAAAAGTTGAAATCACACCGTAAGGAATCCAAAATCATGAAAAAAAGCGCAGTCAATCCGTAGTGACGTAGATGACTGCGCTTTTATATTGAGTGATAGTTGTCGGGGGGGGCGGACAGGATTCCGGGTAAATCGGAATGGATAGTTCTGATGAAAAGCCGCCTCCGTGTTTATCTGAAATTAGCGGCAATACCGAGGGCTATTTTTTTCATCTCTTCGGGCTTGAGATCCTTTTTATTGCGGAAGTCCATGTCGCCTTCGGATGAGATTGGAATCAGGTGGATGTGGGCGTGCGGCACTTCCAGTCCGAGCACAGCCATAGCCACCTTCTTGCAGGGGATTGTAAGTCTGATGGCCTGGGCCACACGTTTGGCGAATTTCATCATCTCGCCGATCATTTCGTCGGAGAGGTCGAAAATATAGTCGGTCTCCTGACGTGGGATGACAAGCGTATGCCCGGGCTGCACGGGATTGATGTCGAGGAACGCGAAGAAGCGTTCATCTTCGGCAATCTTGTAGCACGAGATTTCGCCGTTGATTATTCTTGAGAATATTGTCATGGGAGATAAAGAATGATCAGATTTCGATTTTGACGATTTCGAAAGTCATTTCGCCGGCGGGCACTTTGCATTTCACCAGGTCACCGACTCTGTGTCCGATCAGAGCGGCTGCGATTGGAGTGGTGGATGCGAGCTTGTTCTCACGGAAATTAGCTTCGTTCTCGGTGACGATTGTGTAAGTTACGGTCATTCCGTTGGCCACATTCTTGATAGTCACCTTATTGAGTAGCTGCACCTCTTCGGTGTTTAGCTGAGAGTCATCGATGATGCGGGCGTTGGCCACGAGCTCTTTGAGCTTTGCGATTTTCATCTCCAGCATTCCCTGTGCCTCTTTTGCGGCGTCGTATTCGGCGTTTTCGGAGAGGTCGCCTTTATCGCGGGCCTCGGCGATGGCAGCTTTGATGGCGGGACGCTGGGCCTCGAGTTCGGCGAGTTCCTGCATCTTCTTATCGTAACCTTCTTTTGTGAGATATGCCATGGTTTGAAATTTTAATTAATCGGTTTAAGATAAAAAATTCAAGGCGCCCTCCGAGCAGCGGTGGTGCCTTGTATATACTGTCAATGGCCAATCGAGCCACGTCATGGGCGTGTGATCAGCCGTTTACTTCTGCAAAATTACTAAATAAACCGGATGCCTGCAAATCCGCAACGTGAAAAAACGTGAAATGCGCGCGTTCTGACGGTGATGATGCGACTGATGGGATGCTGATTGCTGCTGTCGATGGTCCGGAGGAGGCGATTTGTCTTCACATCCTATGGCACTGCCGACGTTGCCCCTGCATGGGGGCGTCATCCGCCTTCGCAAAAATGTCAATGCCTCCCCGCTCCGGGGAGGCATTGACATTTTTTGCAAGGGAGCTGATTTGAGCACTTGCTTATTGCCTGGGGCTTATGAGGAAATGGTCGCCGGTCTCTTTTACGATGCGTTCGTAGTAAGCCTTGTCGTAGCCAGGGAATTCGGGGTATTGGGGAAGTCCGTATTCATTGCGTTGGAACCGGCCGTTGTCGTCAAGTTTCTTCATGTTGCCATCCATATAGCGCACGAGCAGGAACTGTGCGAGATTGCGGTAGTCGTCGGTGGCTTTCTTGGCGATGGCGGCTCCTTCGGCGTTGACTCCGGCAGTGAGCTCCGCCATGTTTCCGGCCTCGGCCAAAGCCTTCAGTTCGGCCTCTCTGGCCGGGCGCGAAGAGATGAATTCATTCTCAAGCGCCGACTGCACCTTGCGTATGTCGGGAATCATCAGGTCATAGCGTGCGTAAGCCTGATTTGCCACCCAGTTGTTCATCCAGAAGTTGGAGTTCATGTCGAAGGTGTTGATATCGCCATGCTGCAGCTCGGCGGGTACTTCGGTCATAGAGCAATAGAATGGCATGTAGACAGTGGTGTTGGTATCGTCGGTGCCAAACCAGAGTACTCCTCCCACAGGGTCGGGCAGCCAGTCACGGCTCTGGCTGACGAAGCTCCATCCGGTCTGCTGTGTGGCGATTGCGCGTTCGTTGGTGTATTCTTTACCGTCGACTTCAAATGTCATCGGACGCCATCGGTATGGGACATGGTTCGGTCCGGCCCCGACGTCCTGAGTCATGTCGTAGGGAGTGCCTTGGAAGAGGTCGCGCATCGCGTCCTGCATGCCGGCGAGGTCCACTTTCTTCTCCGGTATGATATATAGAGGCATAGGCACGTCGGAGTCAGCGTTGATCCAGGCGAAATATTGGTCGGCTTCCGGGTTATACCGGCGGAAGTATGTCCATACGCGTCCGTCGCATCCCCGTCTTGTGTCGGGGGTATGATTCTCGAAAGCATCGGCAAAAGAGAAATCCTCATCCTTGCCGGAGAAGTATCCGCGCCGGCGTGCGAAAGGAATCAGGTCTTTGGCATACATCACATTCTCCTTGTCCTTAAGATTTACCTTACGGATACGGGGTTCGTTGGCATGTCCGGAGATTGCGTCGTCGGGGATTCTGACGGCAATCCAGACAGCACCTTTTTCGGCACCTTTGCCGATCATCTCCATTACCCACACTTCATTTTTGTCGGCGATAGAGAACGATTCCCCGCTTGATGCATAGCCAAATTTATCCACCAGGTCGGTCATGACATTGATGGCCTCGCGTGCGGTTTTGGCACGTTCCAGAGCGATCTGCATCAGCGACCCATAGTCGATGATTGAATTTCCGGTGGTGTCGGTCAGTTCCTTATGTCCACCCCAAGTGGACTCGGCGATGCAGACTTGATGTTCGTTCATGTTGCCAATCACATTGTAGGTATGTGGCACCTGTGGAATTTCCCCCAGAGGCTTGTTGGTGTCCCATTCCACGACCTTGCGCATTGCACCCTTGGGGTGGTCGGTTGCCGGGGTATGTGTGAGCATACCGTACAGATTATGCGAATCGGCGGCGTAAGTCACCATTACCGAGCCATCGGCCGAAGCCTTTTTGCCGGCAATAAGGTTTGTACATGCCTCTGCCTGCATAGGGGCGAGGACGGCTGCGGCGAGTGTCAGGGCTGACAGTGCGTATGACAGGTTCATTGGTAAATATGATGAGGTTAGATATTGCGTGGCGATATGCCATGGCGCAATCATTCCGTAATTGGTGAGATTGCGCCGTAAAGTTACATAAAAAATAGTGGAATAGCAAACAAAAAAGAGTCAGTTGGAATAAAGGAAACGCTTGATGGAACGTTTGGGAGTCTTTTCGAATTCCGTGGGCATCAGGATGATACGCGACACCCGTTCGTAGGGTGCTACCAGCCTGTTGAGGTCGGCGCATGCTTTTTCCATTTCGCCCGGCAGGTCGGCGGCAGTGAGTCCCAGGCGGTCAGCCTGTTCGAAGTCGGGGTATACGAGCGCCACGAGTTTGCCGTCGCGCATCACCACGAGCGATTCAGCCACAAAAGGCATATTGTTGAGTTTTGCCTCGATTTCTTCGGGATATATGTTCTGTCCGGAAGAGGAGAGTAGCATTGTTTTGGAGCGTCCGCGTATGTAGATTGTGCCGTCGGCCGAGCGAGTGCCCACATCTCCTGTCTTTAGCCATCCATTGTCGCTCAGCACCATTTCAGAGGCCTCCGGATTCCTGTAATATCCCTGCATCACGTTGCTGCCGCGCACACAGATTTCACCCGGGATATTCTCAGGGTCCTCGCTCATTACCATGCTCTCCATAGATGGGAGAGTCCGTCCCGATGAACCCGGGCGGAATTCGCGCCAGGGTGTATAGGATATTAGTGGGCCGCATTCTGTCATGCCGTATCCCACGGTAAACGGGAACTTGATTTTATGCAGGAACTCCTCCACCTCCCGATTGAGAGGGGCGCCGCCTACGATTACCTCCTCGAATTCTCCTCCGAAGGCATCGATAAGGCGTTTGCGGATTTTTGAATATACGAGCGAGTCGAGCAGTGGCACAGCCAGAGTCCAGCGCATGGCGCCCTTGGAAATCATCGGGAGAATCTGGTTTTTATATATTTTTTCAAGTACGAGGGGCACACATATCACCAGATTCGGGCGGACCTCAGCCATTGCTTTCATCAGCACGCGGGGCGACGGGGTCTTGCCCAGCAGCGTGATATGGCTTCCTACGGCCAGAGGTGTCAGCATGTCGAATGCACACCCATAGGCGTGAGCCAGCGGCAGGAATGCCAAAGCTCGCGAAGATCGGAAATGCAGCCCGCTTCCGATTCCGAAGCAGACGTTGCCGGCCAGATTGCCGCCGGTGAGCATCACGCCTTTAGAGAATCCGGTGGTGCCGGAAGTATAATTGATTTCAGCAAGAGCAGAGTTGGGGATGTCGGGATATCGGATGTCATGAGAAGTGTATCCTTCGGGATATCGGCATCGGAACCTGCGGCGCAGCAGACGCAGATGTCGGGAGATATCATTGCCTCGTTCCATCAGCAGCCGAGGGGCGTCGATGGCGAACACACCTTCGGCCTTGAGGAGTTGTTCGGGCTGCATATGTTCCCATACCTGCGGACTCACGAAAAGCAGTCGGGCACCGGAGTGATTGACGATATGGCTTACATCAACCGGATTGAAATCAGACAGTATGGGCACTATTACAGCCCCATATGTGACGACGGCCATATATATCTTCACCCATTCCACCGAATCGCGACCGCATAGGGCTACCTTGTCGCCGGGGCGGATGCCTATGTTTTCAAAAAAAAGGTGTATCATGGCTATCTTTTGAGCCAGGCCGCCATAGGAGATAGTGCTTTGTGATGAATAGTCAGTCAGGGCTGGGAGATTCCAGTTCTCAATAAAGCTGCGTTCGTAGATTTTGATGAAATTCAATATGGGATATGGGTCTTTCATAAGTGCCGTAGTTTTGGTTGCGCGGCCAAGAGTGGAAGAGTGCCGTGCCGGTTATGGATTGAGTGCGGACCGGCGTCCGGGACGATAGACGTCGGTGCCGGTCCGGATAATTCGGAATTATAATGGTCAGAGAGCCATGCGGTAGATTTCGCGGCAGTCGTCCATTGACAGGGTGACATAGTTGCCCAGTGTCGGCCCCATGTTGCGTTCAAGCGAACATACCATAGTCTCGATATCGGGTTCCTGCCCGATCAGCTCGCGCAGAGAGGTGGTCAGTCCGAGGTCGTGGTAGAAATCTTCCAGTCTGGAGATGCCTTCGGCTATGATTTCATCCGTGTCGTGCCCGGATGGATCCACCGACATCACATTGATTGCAAACTTCCAGATTTTGTCGGGGTTATGGCGTGCGCAGAATTTCAGCCATGCAGGCACGATTACAGCCAGCCCTGCGCCGTGAGGCACATCATAGATGGCCGAAATCTCATGTTCAAGACGATGCGACGACCAGTCTTCCACCTTTCCGACACCACATAGCCCGTTGTGTGCCAGCATCCCGCCCCACATCACTTCGGCGCGGGCCTCATAATTGTCGGGTTGGAAATGGAGAGTCGTGGCCTGGTCCATGATGTCGCGCATGATGGCTTCGGAATATCCGTCAACGATTTCGGTGCCTGCAGTGTTCGAGAAATAACGCTCATAGATGTGGCAGAGCATGTCGACGATGCCGTAGGCGGTCTGATTGGCCAGGAGCGTCATGGTGAGTTCGGGATTCATCACTGCGAATTTCGGCCTGAGCAGCATCGGATATCTTACAGAAATCTTCTGGAGCGTTTTTTCGTTGGTGATTACCGAGTTGCCACTCCCTTCGCTGCCTGCGGCGGGGATGGTGAGCACCACCCCTACAGGCATGGCCTTCTGAGGTGAGGCCTCGCCGTTATAGAATTTCCAGAAGTCAGTGTCGGCGGGCGCTCCGAGAGCGATTGCCTTAGCAGTATCTATCACCGACCCGCCCCCCACGGCAAGTAAGAAATCCGCCTTTTCGGCGCGGGCGATGCCGATGCCTTCGTATACCTTTGAGGCTACCGGGTTGGGGCGCACGCCGGCGAAATCCACATATTCCAGCCCCGCATCCTGCAGCGTCTTGCGGATGCGAGCGAGCAGACCCGAGCGTTCGGCCGAGCCTCCTCCGCTGACAATCATGATTTTATGTGCTCCGAAGCGGGCAGCAAGCTCTCCGGTGCGTAATTCGGTGCCGCGCCCGAACACAAACTCGGTCGGCGACCAGAAAGTGAAGTTTTCCATGCGGTTGATATAAATTAATGACGGCCGGAGGAACCCCTCCGGCCGGAATGGAATTACTCATGAATATAACAAGCGCCGGGGCTTACTTGTTGATTGTGGCGATGGCATGGCGCAGACGGCCGATTACCTCCTGGCGTGGCATAAGTTCGGTGATGTCAAACATATGCGGGCCCCGGCATGCACCTACCACAGCAAGACGGAAGGCATTCATCACATTGCCCAGATGATATCCCTTCGATGCAATCCAGTCGAGCACGATTTTCTCAGCATTGGCCGATGTCATGTCGTCGATACCTTCGAGCACGGTGATAAGCTCCTCCATTATGGCAGGCATCTCCTCGCTCCAACGCTTCTTCACATCCTTCGGGGCATACTCCACAGGGGCGCGGAAAAAGAAATCTGCCTGATCCCAGAGTTCAGGGATAAGGTTGGCGCGGCTCTTTACCATACCGAGAGCGCGGGCCACATACTCGTCAGAGTATCCCGAGATTCCTTTATCCTCAAGCACCGGCCGGAAGAGGGTGGCAAGCTCACTGTCGGGAGTGCGGAGCATATACTCGTGGTTGAACCACATCCCTTTCTTATAGTCGAACTTGGCGCCTGCCTTTGAGCAATGTTCGAAAGAGAACTTCTCGATGAGCTGCTGCATGTCCATCAGTTCGGTATCGTCGCCGGGATTCCATCCGAGCAGGGCAAGGAAATTGACCACAGCCTCCGGGAGATATCCCTGTTCGCGATAGCCCGAAGACACGGCTCCTGAAGCGGGGTCATGCCATTCGAGAGGAAATACCGGGAATCCGAGTTTGTCGCCGTCGCGCTTTGAGAGCTTGCCGTTGCCCACCGGTTTGAGCAGCAGCGGGAGATGCACGAACTCAGGCATAGAGTCTTCCCAGCCGAAGGCACGGTATAGGAGCACGTGCAGAGGTGCCGAAGGGAGCCATTCCTCGCCACGGATGACGTGGGTCACTTCCATCAGATGATCGTCGACGATATTGGCCAGATGATAGGTCGGGAGGTCGTCGGCACTCTTATACAGCACCTTGTCGTCGAGAATGTTGGAATTGATGGTCACTTCGCCGCGGATGCGGTCGTGGACAGTGACGGGCATATCAGGCTCGATTTTGAATCGCACCACATACTGCTGTCCGTCGGCGATGAGGTGTCGGGTCTCATCGGAACCCAGAGTAAGTTCATTGCGCATTGAGCCGCGGGTAGAGGCGTCATACTGGAAATTCGGGTGCTCTGAGCGTGCGGCCTCCAGTTCTTCGGGGGTATCGAAGGCTATGTAGGCTTTGCCGTCGGCGAGGAGCTTATCGACATACTTTCTGTATATCTCGCGGCGTTCGCTCTGACGGTATGGGCCATGTTCGCCTCCGGCGCCGATGCCCTCGTCGATTTCAATTCCGAGCCAGCGCAGCGACTCTACAATATATTCCTCCGCTCCGGGCACGAAGCGTCGGCTGTCAGTGTCTTCGATACGCAGAAGCATTTCTCCGCCGTGATGGCGGGCGAAGAGATAGTTGAAGAGAGCCGTGCGCACGCCTCCGATGTGGAGGGGGCCGGTGGGAGATGGCGCGAAACGCACGCGCACTTTACGGTTATCGCTCATATATGTATATATGGTTATGATATCATGATGTCGTCGGGAGTGAGGAGGGATGGCTGGATTGGGCCGTCGGTTTCCCCCTCTCGCCCACCCCCCGGCAGTAATTGTCGGGGAGGGGAAAGGAAAGATTTATTGGCGGAGACGATAGCGTTTGCCGTCCCAGTCCCAGTAGAGCTGCTTGCGCAGATACGGTTTTACCTTCTCGGCCTGCTCCACAGTCAGGCGGTTGGCCGAAGTCGGGGTCCCGGTGAGATTGCCCGATTCCGGGTCGACAGTGAAACTGATTGTTGCGAAAGGCATTAATTTTTCCAAATCGCTCAACGACAGAGGAGAATCCTTCCGAATGTCATACAGGTTCTTAGGGTCGGGCAGCGGCAGGAATTTTGAGGCGGGGAGTTGCTTCATGTCATTGTCGAAGAAGCTGACAGTGCTGTCGGCTGTGCCGTTGCCGTCATCGACAGTATATATTGCCATCACCAGCGGAAGCTCCGAACCCTTGCGGTCGAGCAGGCGTATCTGCAGCGAACTGACATCCGATAGATGCACCCGGATATAATCGGGTGTAAGTTGCTCTATCCACGACAGCCCCATATAGATATTGGCTTTCTTATATACGCTGTCGCGCAGTTGCATGTAGTCGAGCATATCCTGACGCATCGAATTCGTCAGCAGGTCGAGGTCCTGTTGCGGCATTTTCAGGAAAGCTTTGGCTGCAGTAATGGTATCTGTGGTCATGCGTGCTGCGGCTCCTTTCGCTTCCGACAGGAATGAGAGCGACAGGCAGCACAGAGCTATTGCCATGCCGCAGGCCCGGCGTGCGTGTCGGCGGCAAATTTCAGAGAGGTGGCGTATCATATTGCAAAATTACAAAAATCTCCCCAATAAAAGCAATTATCGGGAAGATTCGTTGATTTTAGGATTTGAAGTCGTTTAAACTACTTTGTGCTGAAGCTTACTTCTTCTTGTTCTTTCGGTTTATGAAGAGGTCGTAGTTGCCGTTGTATTCAGGTCGTTTCGCCTTGGTGTCCTTGACAGACTTGTCGCCCCGGGAAGCCTTTCCCATTCCGGCGCCGTTCTTACGGCCATCTTTTTTGGCTGCGGCATACTTTTCGGTCTTTCGGGTCTGTTTATCGCGGCGGTTTCGGGCCTCGAGCCTGTAGTCGCGGTCAGAGGCGACTTCAGCGCGCAGGCGTTGTCCGAAGAAATCGGTGTTTTTAAGCCCCTCGAGTATGCGCCGGGCGTCATCCTTGCGCACATCGAATAGAGTATAGTCAGGGAGCAGGTCGATGCGTCCGATTTCCGGTTTCGGACCGTTGACCGATTTATTCACCAGTTCCATCAGATTGCCGGGGAAGAAACCTTGGGCCTTGCCGATATTTAGCATCAGGCGCTCCATGCCGTCGGGAGCGGTGCGGCGGTCCTTGTCGTTTTTTTCGCCTCGTGTGCGTTTTTCGCCTCGTTCACGTCGACCGCTTTTTTCGGCCTCATTGAGGTCGATGTCAGGCATATTCTGATAATATTGTAGCAGACGGTTGAATTCGAGCGAGAACACTCTTTTCAGCAAATCTTCCTCAGAGAGCCATTCCAGTTTTTTTCGCACGCCGGGGAGGTATTTGTTGATTTCCGCCTCATCCACCTCCACGCGTTCCAGACGGTCGGCCAGGTTATAGAGCTGCTTTTCGATGATATGCTCAGGAGTCGGGACCTTGCGGTATTCAAACTCCTTGCCAATGATTTTTTCAATTTCGCGCAGTTTTCCTTTCTCGCGGGAGTGGATTATCGCCACCGACACACCTGTTTTGTTGGCGCGGCCCGTACGCCCGGAGCGGTGGGTATATACAGCCACATCATCAGGCAGCCCGTAATTGATTACGTGAGTAAGGTCGTCGACATCGAGGCCTCTGGCGGCCACATCTGTGGCTACGAGAAGTTGTGTGACATGGTCGCGGAACTTCTTCATCGCCAGATCCCGCTGTTGCTGCGACAGATCTCCGTGCAGACAGTCGGCATTGTATCCGTCGGCAATCAGTTTGTCGGCGATTTCCTGAGTCTCCTTGCGGGTACGGCAGAAAATGATGCCGTAGATGGAGGGATTATTGTCGGCCACACGCTTCAGAGCGAGATATTTGTCGTGGGCCTTTACCATATAGTAGATATGCTTTACATTCTTCGACCCTTCATTCTTGTTGCCGGCCACGAATTCCACCGGACTGTGCATGAAACGTCGGGAGATATTGGCTATCTCCTTTGGCATTGTCGCCGAGAAGAGAAGCATCTTGCGGTCGTCGGGGACGTGGGTTAGTATTTCGGTTATGTCGTCGAGGAAACCCATGTTCAGCATCTCGTCGGCCTCGTCGAGGATTACGGTATGCACATTATCGAGGTGCACTTCGCCGCGTTTTATCAGGTCGATAAGTCGCCCCGGAGTGGCCACGATTACCTGGGCCCCCTTGCGGAGGGCACGTATCTGGGAGTCGATGCTTGAGCCGCCGTAGACGGGAAGAATCCTGATTTTATCCTGATATTTTGAGAAGTCGGCCAGGTCGCCGGCGATTTGGAGACAGAGTTCACGCGTGGGGGCTATCACAAGAGCCTGCGTGGTGTCGGAGTCGGGGTTTATGCGCTGCAGTACGGGCAGGCCGAAGGCGGCAGTCTTGCCGGTGCCGGTCTGAGCGAGACCCACGACATCGCCATCTTCATTCAGCAGATGAGGTATTACCATTTCCTGTATAGGCATGGGTGTCTCAAATCCGAGTTCGGATATTGCTTTGAGCAGTTCGGGAGCCACTCCGAGATTGCTGAATGTGATGGATTCGTTATTTTGGTCCATAAAAAGGGTGTATTACATTAATAGTCGTTAAAAAGAGGAAGAGCCCCGACAGATGCGGGGTGGCGGAGGGGTACATGTGTGATCCGGAGACCATACTCAGTCCCCGGGCCAAGGGAACGATAAGAAAGCGCAAGGCGTAATCTCGGCCGTGGTCATGGATAATAACAAGTCTTACGAGTCAAAAGATTCGGCATATGACTACAAATCATCATCATCGACAATGATTTGCTTCGGTAGCCGTCGTAGGCAGTCGAACGAGAAAGAGGAAACCAGATCAGCCGGCATGGCCGGTTCTGGCGAGGGAATAATCCCGGCCATAGCGGCGAGGATGCCGGTTATTGCCTGCGGCGGGAGATGGCGCCGCAACCGTTCGGCCGACAG
Organism: Porphyromonadaceae bacterium UBA7141; assembly: GCA_002491945.1. GTDB lineage: Bacteria > Bacteroidota > Bacteroidia > Bacteroidales > Muribaculaceae > Lepagella. The sequence continues at coordinate 71,431 of DKWX01000034.1, read as the reverse complement.
AGAGGCATCGCGTTTCGACAGGCGTTGCCCGGAAGAATTGCATAACAGAGGTAGATGCGCGTACTGCGGAGGGGTCAGCCCGAGCTGTCGGAAGAGCCATATCTGCTGTGCGGCCGATAGCAGAAGGTCGTTGCCGCGCATCACTTCAGTCACACCCATCTCGGCATCATCGACCACCACAGCCAGCTGATAGGCCCATGCTCCGTCGGCGCGTTGCAGGATGAAATCGCCGCATTCTTCGGCGAGATTGAAATGCTGCGGGCCGGCAATCAGGTCAGTATAATCGATTAATTCATCGGTTACGAGCACCCGTGTGGAAGGTCTGCGCGAAGGGGGCGACTGCAGATTGCGGCAAGTGCCGGGATACACTATCCTGCCGTCAGACTGATGCGGGGCCTGTGTGGCCATTATTTCGGCGCGTGTGCAATAGCAGGGGAAAGTCTTGCCGGAGTCTAAAAGCTTTTGCATAGCGTCGGCATAGCGGTGACTGCGCTGCGACTGCGAGTAGGGGGGGGTGGGACCTGTATCGGCCAATCCTCCCTCATCCCAATCGATACCGAGCCAGTGTAGGTCATCTTCAATCAGGCGGGAGAATTCCCGTCGGGAGCGCTGCGGATCGAGGTCTTCGATGCGGAGCAGCCATTTCCCGCCTCGGGATTTGACAGAAAGCCATGACATCAGGGCTGTAAAGAGATTGCCGAGGTGCATACGTCCCGATGGCGAGGGGGCGAAACGTCCCTTGATGTCGTTGTCATGATTCATTCTGCAAAGTTAACTAATCGCGCCGACTTATCCAAATACACGGCCACGTTGCCGTTTGCCGAGTTCGATTTCATGCAAAAATATCGCGAGAGTTTTGCCGTCAGCGGGCTCGGGCGCATCCATGCGCAACTGCCATTGAAGAAACCGACAGAGAAAATCCGTTCGCATTTTCCCAAAACGCATCCTCCGGGCAACACTCCGATGTCCCCGCCGGAGGGGGGGACAATGCAGATGTCGCCATAATGGTGTGACAGGCAGAATGCCTTTAAGGCATTCTGCAATTAATGTTTTAAAACAGTTGTGAATCAGATAGTTTTTTTTGTTAACATCTAATCGTCAATATTTATAATCGTAAGTTGTATCTGTGCGTATCATTGAAGTAGTGACTTGATATAGTATGTAGTCTTTCGGTGACTTAGAATTCGCGTGTGGATGTCTGGAGAATGAATAATCGATACCAACCATCTTTAATGCGAATGACTCATGGAAATCCGACTTCGAAAGATGCCGGATGGAATCCATGTGCAAAAGTAATGCGAATTTTTGGGTTTTACAAATTTTGTTGATAATAAATTTATCAAGTGTTTCAATATGATTGTTGATTAACGGTTATTATGACATTTCAAAATGTCAAGAGATGCAGGCTTCAAATCAATATAATACAACTGTCTGTCACGATTTTGCCAGAGAATTATTAACTTTGCAGTATGAATGCAAAAAAGGTTGTGACAATTATTTTATTTTATCTCCTTATGGCGTATCCCCTGTATGCCGGGGCTGTCGTGTCGGAGCCTGTCGATTCGGGGGGCACGATGCTTGACAGTCTTGTCGTGACCGCCGCCCCGAATCAGAGCACAATAGCCGGGCAGCAGTTGAGCGGTAAGGAACTCGACCGCCTCTCGGCTCTCAATGTGGCCGACGCTGTGCGCTACTTCTCGGGCGCTCAAATCAAGGATTATGGAGGGGTAGGAGGGGTGAAGACAGTAGATGTGCGCTCCATGGGGTCAAACCATATCGGAGTGTTCTACGACGGTATAGCCCTCGGCAATGCTCAGAACGGCCAGATTGATCTTGGCCGCTATTCGCTCGACAACGTAGAACAGATATCACTCTATAATGGCCAGAAATCCGAACTGTTTGCCACAGCCAAAGACCTTGCATCGGCCGGAGCGCTTTATATCCGCACACGCCGTCCGCGGTTTTCCGGCGGGAAGCCATTCAACATGCATGTCAGTCTGCGCGGGGGCAGCTTCGGACTCATCAACCCCTCCGTGCGTCTGGAATACCGCTTCAGCGAATCACTCTCCGGGTCACTTAGCGCCGAATACACCAATGCAGACGGACGATACCGATTCCGTTACCGCCGGGTATATCCTGACGGCAGCACAGCATGGGATACCACCGCCGTGCGGCAGAACGGCGATGTAGAGGCCCTGCGTGTAGAAGCCGCACTTTTCGGCAGAATCACCGATGGCTCATACATGGTGAAAGGCTACTTCTTCGACTCCGACCGGGGGATTCCCGGCGCAATAGTCAATAACGTGTGGAAGAACTCACAGCGGCAGTGGGACCGCAATCTCTTCGTGCAGGGCAATCTGCGCCGGCGGCTCGGCGACCGCAACGAAATGATGGTGAATTTCAAATACGCGCGCGACTACCTGCACTATCTCAACCCCGACACCACACTGATGTACACCGACAATGAATTCTGGCAGACCGAAGTCTACGCCTCCGTGGCCGACATGGTGGAGATACTGCCCGACTGGCACGCAAATCTGGCGGTAGACTATCAGTTGAACACCCTATCCTCCACACTCGCCGGATTCGCCGACCCTACCCGTCATACCCTCATGGCGGCCTTGAGCAGCAACTACACCATCGGCACCTTGTCGATGCAGGGGAATGCAGGAACTACGACGATATTCGACCGCTCGTGGTCGCCACGGCGAGGCGACAATCACCGCACTCTCTATCGACGGAGCCGCACAGCCTTTGTGGCGGGGCTTTTCATCAACTGGCAGCCTCTGCGCGACTATGCCGGCCTGCGTGTGCGCGGATTCGCAAAGCGCACATTCCGTATGCCCACATTCAACGACCTCTACTACACCGACATGGGTAATGCCTCGCTCAATCCCGAATATGCCACACAGTATGACATCGGTCTGTCGCAGCGCTGGGACTTCACCTCCACCATATGGCGCTGGCTCGAACTCCGGCTTGACGGCTACCACAACCGTGTGAGCGACAAAATCATAGCGGTCCCCAAAGGGAATTCACAATACCGCTGGATGATGATGAATATCGGCAAAGTGCGCATATGGGGGCTCGACTTCAACGCCGAGGCCTCGGCCGAGCCGGCGGCCGGACTTGAAATCGGCGGCAAACTCGCCTATACCTGGCAACGTGCCATGGACTACACCGACCCCGCCGACTGTCTCGATGTCGCCGGCACCTACAAAGGGCAGATTGCCTACATCCCCGAACACAGCGGAGCCTTCACCGCATTCGCCAACTGGCGCCGATGGGAACTCAACTACAGCTTCATATATGTGGGGGAACGCTGGCACAACTCCTCCAATATACCCGAGAACTACGAACAGCCCTGGTATACCCACGACATGACCCTCTCCTACACGCTTCCACTGCGGCGCTGCACCCTGCGCTTCACCGGCGAACTCAACAACCTGCTCAATCAGCAATACGAAGTGATACTCAACTATCCGATGCCCGGACGCAACTGGCGCCTCGGCGTCAGCCTTACGCTCTGATGCCAGTGGCCTCCGGCCGTCAGAATTATGCCAAACAACCCCATATCAATTATGCAGAAAATAAAAACAACAGCAATATATCGCACTGTGCCTCTTTTGTTTGCAGCGGCCTGCCTGATTATGCAAAGCTGCCGGCATGATGTGATGGTCGACTTCCCCGGCGGTCAGAAACCCGGAGGAGCCGAACCGGACCCGTCTGTGCCTGATGCCCCGATTGGATTCTATCTTCTCAACCAGGGCAACATGGGTATGAACAAAGCCTCAATCGACTACTACGACTACACGACCGGCGAATATACCCGCAACATCTACACGCAGGCCAATCCTGATGCCGTCATGGCTCTTGGTGATGTCGGCAACCAGATAGTGATCCATTCCGACCGGCTCTGGGCCATAATCAACTGCTCCAACAAAGTGGAAGTGATGCAGGCTTCCGACTGTAGACGAATAGGACAGACGGATATCCCCAACTGCAGATATATGGCCTTTGACGGCGACTATGCGTATATATCCTCTTATGCCGGACCGGTGATTATCGATGATGACTACGACCAACTCGGCTACGTGGCCAAAATCAACACGACAACGCTGCGGGAGGAGGCCAGATGCATCGTGCGGTTTCAGCCCGACGGAATCGCAGTGTCGGGCGGACGCCTGTATGTGGCAAACAGTGGCGGCTACCGACCCAACAACTACGAAAAGACCCTCAGCGTAATCGATATATCCACATTCACCGTAGAAAAAGAGGTGGAATTAGGGATTAACCTCAATCAAGTCGTAGCCGATGCCGATGGGAAGATATGGGTAAGTTCGCGGGGCGACTATTACGATGTGGAGCCGCACCTGTACTGCTACGACCCGGCTTCCGACCGTATAGCGGCCAGCTTCGACATCGATGCTTCATCCATGTGGCTGTCAGGTGGCACACTCTACACCGTGGGCAACTCATTCAGCTATGACACGATGACCTCCACACCGATGTTCAGCCGCATCGACACGTCGGCCATGACCGTCGAACAATCGCACTGGGAAGGCGCAGAGGAATTCGGACAGATAAAAGCTCCATACTGCATAGCCGTCGACCCCGTAAGAGGCGACATCTACATCACCGATGCCGGCAACTACGTCAACCCCGGCTACCTTTACGCCTTCGCCGCCGACGGCAGCTACAAATGGCGTCAGCGTACCGGAGATGTCCCCGCCTCCATCGCCTTCCTCTACCCCGAGGACGCCGACTGAACCGCTTCGGCCTCCCGTCCGGCCCCCTCCCCGCAGAGAATAAACACCATACATTGCACAATCCGCATAAAAACACTACTTTTGCAACAGCGGTTACTGTAACGCCGGTTACTGTAACCGCTGTTGCACTAATCGTATCGCACAGAAATCCGGCCACATACTCCCACGCCATAAAGGGTGGCGCATCACCTATCTCCCCCTCTCACTCTCCGATATGTAACTCCAACGAAAGTACCTTTATGGAATCTTGAGGTCTAAATGATAAATTAGATTGGTTTTAAAGTCATAGGATCTCTGATTTGTCATTCTATGTTGTACATCGATGATTGCCATAAACTTGTCTTTAAATAATCATGATGATAATCATGGTGAAATTATGGGGGGGCATCTCCCTACAAGTTTGGGCAAAGCGGGAAAGGTGGTTTCGGATATCTAAAGCGGATGTCGTGAGAGTCTGTGTAATGTCATTTGACTTAGGGATAATAACAGTATCTAAAGTTTTTTATGAATTTTTTTGAAAAAATAAATTTTGCGAAACAAAAAAACAAAAAGAGTGTTATATAAATAGGGATATGTTTAAAAAGCGTAGTCTGTTTTTGAAGTTGTAGAACTTCAAAATAATATCTGATAAAATTTTTAAAAAAAAGTTTTGTTGATTTGAATAAAATTATTAAATTTGCGACTACTCAAAGGGAAGTTATAACCTATTATCATATCATTGTTAGCCTTGTATATATGAAACAATCAAGATACAACCATTATATAGAGAATGGAGATTGGAGTTACTGGTATAATCCATTATACAATCAGTTTTCCCGGTTGCCCATAGAATTAGGACGTAAGCTTAATTCTTTTCTGGATCAGCATGTTGATTTAGGAAATGTGTCGCCTGTGTTTTATCAGAAATTAGTAGATAGTAATTTTTTGATTGAAGAAGATGTCGATGAAATTGAATTGGTAAGATCATACTATCAAAAGGCGATTGAAAAAAAGAATGCCTTTTTGATTATAATGCCGACATTGAATTGTAATTATAAGTGTTGGTATTGCATTCAGGACCACATTGTATCCATGATGTCAAATGATACAATGGAAGCGATATTGCGTCATGTAGATTACATGATCAATGTTGAAAAAATAGAACGTTTTCATATCGATTGGTTTGGTGGTGAGCCATTCAGGTTCTATAATCAAGTCATTAAGCCGTTAAGCAAATCTATAATTGCGAAATGCAACGAAGCTGGCATTCCATTTAAGAACTCTTCTACGACCAATGCTTATTTTCTTACGGATAAGGTATCAAAAGATTTAGAGGAACTAAAATTCTCGTTTTTCCAGATTACTCTTGATGGAGATAAGTTGAATCATGGTCAAGTGAAATTTATGGAAGGTCTTGATTCCGCATTTGACAGAGCGTTGATTAACATAGAAAGAATCCTTGAGGATAATAAAGATGTAACAATTTTATTGCGTATTAATTATACGCATAAAAATTTATCATCGAGCATCGTTGAGGAGGTTTGTTGTCGAATTCCTTTGAAATATCGTGATAGAGTTACGATTATGCCTAAGAAGGTATGGCAAGAAGGAGTCGATAAGAGTTTTGAGTCAGTATTATGTAATATAATGCAGGAATTCACCGACAAGGGATTTCGTGTAAGTCTTTGGTCGCCAATTCAAAGCTTTATGCCATGTTATGTGTCTTCAAAATATTATAAGGCCATAAATTTTAATGGGAACGTGTTGAAATGTACAGCTTGTAATGACTTGTATTGCTCTGAACCTCGAGGAGTAATATGTCATGACGGGAGTATTAGATGGCTTGATGATTTTGATAAGAAAACATCTGAGGCAAGTTTTGAAACAGAAGATTGTCTTGAATGTAAGAGATTGCCTGCATGTATGGGAATATGCCCAAGAGACCATATTCAAAAAATGAAATACTGCAAGTATAATAATGAAGATGGTCACTTTGAAACTTCAGTAATTGCATATATTGAAGAGCAATATAGAAGAATGAGAGATTAAAAAATTACGTTTAATTTTAAATTATCACAAGATGGAAATTAGCTATTTTTCCGCTGAAGAGTTGCTCCAACTTGAGCAACTGAAGATTCTTGGTGGTAACGCCAATCCGTTGGTAACTCAGGTCGGATGTGCGCAAGGTGTCTGCTCTCAAGATGCCTGTAGCCAATCGGGATGCGCACAGTCAAACTGTGGTGAAAAGCCGCAGGTTGGTTGTACCCCGCAGCTTGGTTGTAGCATTGTGGCTCCACAATCGCATTGTGGTTGCCCGATAAAGGGCTAAGGTGCCTTCTGGTGTGAAGCAACTTATCAACTAAAAATCAGGAGGATAATAAAACTATGCTCCTGTTTTCAATTGTGTTAAATTTTTGGGGTAATTGGAAGGATGTAAATGGGATGAATCAGTTGATAATCAGATATTGATTATTGGCCAAACCAAAAGATAGAGAGATATGAGTCGATTCCGCTTTTATTGCCTGGGGATGTTGGTCGGTATCGGTGCGGCCGGTGTACGGATGGAGGTATCCGCACAGAGCGAGGGGAGTGCGCCGCAGGCAACCGTGCGGCAGACTGAGGAAGAAACGGATTCGATACCGACAGTGACGGATCTTGAAGAGTTTGTGGTAAAAGGGGAGTCATACTCAATGCAGGATGGCAAACTCACCATTGCTCCTCCGGAAGGGGTGGTGGCGACATCGCAGTTCGCCCCCGACCTGCTGGGCAATTTAGGCATTCCCGGACTGAGATACGATGCCGAATCACAGACCGTATCGGTCAACGGCGCTGCCCCCGTGATACTTATCAACGGCACCATAGCCAATCCCTCCAGACTTAAGACTATAAAGGCATCCGATGTGCTGTCGGTGCAGTTTACGCGCAATGTGCCGTTGGTATACCAGCGTTACGGCAGTGTACTTATCGACATACGTCTCCGCAAGATCCACGAAGGAGGCACCATTCTGGCCGCTGCCGAAAGCGACATGCTGCTTTACGCACAGGGTGCCCAACTGGATGCCACCTACAACCGTGGTCCGTCGCAGTGGTCGCTGTCATATGTATACTCACGTCGCAACAACAGTAAGGTGCACGACATCAACACCACATCCTACACTTCTCCGCAGCTGAATGTCGACATTACGTCAGAAGGGGAGTCCCCCTTCCGCTATAACACGCATTCCCCATCGCTCAACTATATCTACAACCCCTCGCGCGACATACTGCTGCAGGCTAACCTGAGCCTATATGCCCACAACCAGCATTTCAACACCAATACACACGCACATGACTCAATGGCAGGCGACTACGCCACCAAAGGAGAAAGCCGCGCTGCCAGCCTGTCGCCTACACTGAACCTCTATTTTCAGAAGACATTCGGCTCGGCCGACATGCTTCAGGTCGACATGTCGGGCACTATGGCCAACAGCGACTACACCATGCTGCGTGACTACACATATACAGACCCGGCCGAAGACGAGACATATCTTTACGATACACGTTCGCGCCGCCGCGCATTGCTTACCACAGTGGCTTATACCCACACCTTCGGAGAGACCACATCACTTGAAGTGGACTACGAGAATACCGTGGCACGCACAGTCAACCGCTACAATACTCCCGACGAACCCTACCGCGTCAGCCAGCTTGACAACCACCTCTACGCACAGCTGCAGAAAGGGTTCGGCCCCGTGTGGCTGACAATCAATACAGGTATCCGACTCGACTATATGAAAGAAGGGAGCATCTCGCGCCGCTACCTCCACAATACCTCCTCGCTTGCCATCAACTGGACCATCAACCGCGCCATGTGGCTGAGTTTCCGCGCCGGTTACACCCCTTTGACAATCGAGCCGAGCCAGTTTATCGACCATCAGCAGAAAGTAAGCCCATACCGCGTGACCTCCGGCAATCCCGACTTACGGATGCCGCAGCATTGGGACATATTGGCCGACTATACCGTAAAATTAGGGAAGGTATCACTGATTCCGCAGGTGGTCTACAACCGCAACCACTACCTCGTCGCCACATCCTACGCATACGATCCTCAGTGGGAAGCCTTTGTAGAGAAACCGGTCAACCTCGTATATTCCGACATTCTGATAGGACGCCTTCAGGGATCTGCCCAGGAAGTGGCCGGAATGTTCAATTTTTCAGGCTCAGTAGAGTACAGCCATGCCAACACGAAATGGCGCGGTGGAGAGAAGACCATACTCAACTGTGTATATGCATATCTGCAGGCTCAATGGTATTACCGTCAATGGGCCGCCGGGGTCAGCTACAACTTCCCGTGCCGCAACTTGGTGGGCGACAATATAACCAAATCCGGTCCGTTGTCAGTGCTATGGGCAACCTGGCGTCCCAACGGCCACTGGACCCTCATGGCACGCTGGAGCTACATGCTGGAACCCCGCGGATGGACATACTACAGCCAGCAGACCGCCCCCGGCTACTACAGTACCTTCGACCGCTCGATACGCAACTCGGCCAATGCCGTATCCATTACCGCCACGTATTACTGTCAGTTCGGCGACATATTCCGCACCTCATCGCGCTCCCGTACCATCGGCAAAAAAGACAACGCCAAGACATACACCACCTTCGATTGACCCCCGCCCGCTGCCGTACCTGCAGTAAATATTGCACGCGCAATATCCTAAGGCGGCACGCCCGGATATAATCCACCCCTCCGGCAAGCGCAGCCTCACTGCGGAGCCGGAGGGGTGGATTATATGTAAGGGTACTGGAACGGTTCAGAAACAGGAGGGGAGAAGAGCCTTCAGACGCTCCGGGGTCAGTCCGCGACGACGGGCATAGTCAGACAGCGCACCCTCGCCCAGACGGCCTATTTCAAAATAGCGGCTTCCCGGAGCAGCGAAAATCAGACCGGTCGTAGTGGCCGAAGGGTAGAGTGCTCCATTTCCGGTGAGCTGTATCCCGAGTTCGGAATAATGCAGTAGCCGGTCGGTCACGAACACCAGCGACTGATCGGGGAGCGACGGATACCCGATAGCCGGGCGGATTCTCCTCGGCGTGTCAAGTCCATGCAGCGACTCATGTTCATAAGAATGCATCCACTCCGTGGCCCCCTCCACAAGCCGGTCGGCCAGACTCTGCAGCAGCATATGGCGGTAAGAACCGTCGCGCACCGTCAGCGCCTCAAGCGCCCGGCGCGCCGTGACGGCAAACAGACCCACCCAGTCATCCTCCCGGTCCGACAGAAAATCAGCCATCGCCAAAGCCGGAGCATCCTCGCGCCGCAGCGTAGGAATCACCACCTGCTCCCCATTGGCATCGCGAATCACGATATCATCCCCCTCACGACGCGCCGGAAGCAGCATCACACGCGCATCGATGCGCACATCAAGAGTCTCCAGTTCGCCCAGCATTGCCCGCGCATCGCGAATCAGTCGCCGGGCCTCGTCAAGAGCCTTCGGGTCATGACCCGAAGCATGCGGTGCCGGATGGTGATGATGCGGAATGCCGCATTCACATGCCGGCGCTCCCTGTGATCGGTCATCATCACTCAGCGCCGCAGCAGCCAGAGCGGGGGAGAGTCCCCACGTATGCAGAAACGCCCGCCAATTGATAAGCGGCACGATATCCGCGATACTTACCTTAAGGTCGGTCAGACCCGGATGGCGCGGAGCCGCCACAGGGGGCACTGCCTCCGGGCGCGCCACCTGCGGCGTCGGCCCCTCGGCCCGCTGCTCCTGACGGCGGCGGAAATCCTCGCGCAGCGCCTCCTGTGAGTCTGCAAGACGCTCGGCCTCCGCCTCGCGACGGGCAGGGTCGGCCAAAGCCGCCGCCAGCGGCGGCAACTGCGCCGCATCACGCGTATGCAGCGTAAGCCCGTGGAAGAGAGGGGCGATTTTTACGGCAGTATGGAGGTCGGAAGTAGTGGCTCCCCCCACAAACAGATTCACATCCTTAAGCCCCTCGCGCTCAAGCATCGCAGCCACCTCGCACATCTCCGAAAGCGACGGAGTGATCAGCCCGCTAAGACCCAGAAACCTCGCGCCATTGCGCTTCACAGCCTCCAGAATAGCCGACGGCTCCACCATCACCCCCAGATCAATCACCTCAAACCCGCTGCAACGCAGAATCACCCCCACGATATTCTTACCGATATCATGCACATCCCCCTTCACCGTGGCAAGCACAAACTTCTCGCCCGCCGAAGAGTCGTCAGCTCCACGTGCGGCAGCCTCAGCCTCCAGGGCCGGAGTAAGATACTCTATGGCCCGCTTCATCACCGAAGCCGAGCGCACCACCTGCGGCAGGAACATCCGGCCTGCGCCGAACTCATCACCCACCTTCTGCATCGCCTCCATCAGCGGCCCCTTTACCACCTGCATCGCGCTTCCCGAGACAGCCAGCGCCTCGTCAAGCAGCGGCTCGATACCCATATCAAGACCCTTCTCCACCAGCGCCCCGATCGTAGGGGCAGCCGCAGCGGGAGCCTTCTTTGCAGCCGCAGGCGAGGCTCCGGCGGCGGCCTTACGATGCTCGGCCTCCTCACGCATACGCGCCGCAATCTCCAGAAGGCGGTCGGTGGCATCGGCGCGGCGGCAGAAAATCAGATCCTCCACAGCCTCGCGCACATCCGGAGCCACAGTCGATATATCGGTAGACGTAGCCGGATTCACGATAGCCATATCCATACCGCGAAGTATCGCATGATGCAGAAACACCGTGTGCATCGCCTCACGCAGACGGTCGTGGCCACGGAAAGCGAACGACAGATTGCTCACCCCGCCGCTCACCTTCGCTCCCGGCAGATTAGACTTGATCCACTCTACAGCCTCAAGGAAATCGAGCGCATACCGGTCGTGGTCAGCCACACCGGTGGCTATGGTCAGCACATTAGGGTCAAACACAATATCGCATCCCCGGAATCCCGCCTCCTGCGTCAGCAGCCGGTAGGCCTGGGAGCATATCTCCACACGCCGGTCGAAATCAGTGGCCTGTCCCTTCTCATCGAAAGCCATCACCACCACAGCACCCCCCAGACTGCGGATTTCGCGGGCATGGTCAAGAAAAGCCTCCTCACCCCCCTTGAGCGAGATCGAATTCACGATAGGGCGCCCCTGTATGCGGCGCAGCGCACGGCGTATGACCTCCATATCTGACGAATCGATCATCACCGGCAGCGGCGAAGTGACCGCATCCGCCCCGAGCAGCGTCACAAACTTCTCCATTTCAGCCGGGGCATCGAGCATCCCGTCGTCCATATTCACATCCAGGACTCTGGCGCCCTTGCCCACCTGGGCGGCGGCCACCTCAAGCGCCTCCGGGAGTCTGCCCTCATTGACAAGACGCAGAAACTTCCGGCTCCCCGCCACATTGCATCGTTCGCCGACCTTGATGAATCCCGAACCGGAGGAAACGTGGCAGCTTTCAAGTCCCGACAGATGCATCAAAGAGTCATCATGTCCGGGCACGATGCGCGGAGCGATATCCCTTGCCGCATCGGCGATGGCTCGGATATGCTCAGGTGTCGTGCCGCAGCATCCTCCTGCTATATTCAGCATTCCGGCCTCAAGATATCGTCGCATAGTGGCCGCCATCACTTCCGGGGTTTCAGTATAGCGTCCCAGTTCATCGGGCAGTCCCGCATTAGGATGCAGAGAGATGAAGCAGGGGGCATCCTGGAGCTGACGCAGCCACGGCTCCATCCCCACGGCTCCGAACCCGCAGTTGAGACCGATGCTCACCGCTCCTGCATGGCTCACCGAATCGATGAACGCCCCGACAGTCTGTCCCGACAGTGTGCGTCCCTGCTCCGTGAGCGTAACCGAAAGCATCAGCGGCACCGAGAGGCCGGATTCACCTATCGCACGCCTGGCCCCATTGATTGCCGCCTTGGCATTAAGAGTGTCGAAAATCGTCTCCAGTAGAATCAGGTCGGCACCTCCGGCAATAAGTGCGGCGCACTGGCAGGCATAAGCCTCGGCCATCGAATCAAACGACACATCACCGCCGTCCCCCGCTATACTCAGCGCCACATTTGAAGGCCCGACAGATCCGGCCACCCACACACGGCGTCCGGATCGATACATCTCCGCATCCGCCTCTTCGCGGGCCAGAGATGCCGCCGCACGGTTGATTTCCGCTACCATCGGCGTCAGTCCATATTCCGCCAGCGACACTGCATTGGCATTGAACGAATTTGTCTCAATAATATCGGCGCCGGCCTCTATATAGGCGCGGTGTATGCCGCGAATCACATCCGGGCGTGTCAGCGACAACACGTCATTGCATCCCTTCAGGCGTATGCCCGGAGCCGGATCAAGAGCCCCCCGGAAATCATCCTCCGAAAGGTCATGCCGCTGTATCATGGTGCCCATGGCGCCATCGAGCACAAGAATCCGATGGCGCAGAGCTTCCTCAAAACTACATGTATTCACTCTATTGATAAGTGCTTGGTCATTATTCGGTTACGTCTGTATCCGGCCGGTGCGCGCAGATGGCGGGCCTGCCGGAACCGTAATCCGCTTGCAACGATAAAAACAGATCAGAAAATGGCTTCCGCCACACGTCTCACCGAGTCGGAGGCAAGAAACGTATAGAAATGCAGAGCATCGACGCCCCCTTCAATGAGTCCGCGGCATTGGGCGATGCTCCATTCCACACCCACTTCGCGCACCTCCTCATCAGTGCGGCATTTCAACAGTGAGTCGGCCAGCTCTTCGGGCAGGTCAGTGCGGAACACTCTCGGCAGCACATTCAGCTGATTGGCAAACACGATAGGCTTGATTCCGGGGATAATCGGCACATTGATACCCGCCTTGCGGCATCGTTTCACAAAATCAAAATATTTCCGATTGTCGAAAAACATCTGCGTCACCAGATACGACGCGCCGGCATCGACCTTTTTCTTGGCCCAATAGATATCCGACGCCATGTTAGGAGCCTCCTCATGCTTCTCCGGATAACAGGCCATCCCATAGGTAAAGGGAGTCTCGATACCCTGTATGCGAGTGCCGTCGAGCGAATATCCCTGATTGAATAGATTCACCTGGGCCTGCAGGTCGGTGGCATGGTCGTGATAGATTTCCGGATTCTGCTGCATCGTCTCAAGCGACTTGCAGTCGCCGCGCAGCAGAAACAGATTCTGGATGCCGAGGAAGTTGAGGTCGAGCAGCGCATACTCAGTCTCCTCCTTCGAGAACCCCTTGCAGATGATATGCGGCACGGCCTGAATTCCATACTTGTTCTGTATCGCGGCCGCGATGGCCACTGTGCCCGGGCGCTTGCGCACGCTCACACGGCGGAGACTGCCGTCGGGCTGTTCCTTATATACATACTCACTGTGATGCGACGTGATATTGATATACGCCGGATCGAAATCCTTCAGACGGTCGATGATGTGATACACCTTGAAGACACTGTTGCCTTTCAGCGGCGGCAGAATCTCAAACGAGAACTGCGGGCGCTCCCGGCGCCCTGCGGCAATTGCTTCATTTACACTCATAATTCAGTTATATTAATGATTGGTCAGTAATTAAGTCGGTTGTAGGCGGCACGAATCCGTTCAAGCGCGTCCATAATCAGCGCGCGCGGCGCACCGACATTCAGACGCATGAATCCCCGGCCGCCGGGACCGAACATCTCCCCGTCGTTGAGAGCCAGACGGCATTCACGACAGAAGAAATCATTCAGTTCCTCATGATTCATCTGTAGGCCACGGCAATCGAGCCATACCAGGAAACTCGCGTCAGGCTCCAGAGCCTTGATGCGCGGCATGTGCGCGGCGCAGAACCCGCACACCGCCGCGATATTCCCCTCCACATATTCCAGCATCTGCCGACGCCACTTCGCGCCTTCGCGGTAGGCCGCGATAGTGGCCAAAGGGGAGAATAGGGGAGGCTCGTCGAGTTCGCTGGCATTCAGGAATCCATAGAAACGCCGACGCAGACTGTCGTCGGGCACGATTGCATACGAACTCACGATTCCGGCAATATTAAAAGTCTTCGACGGCGCCGCAAACGTAATCGAATTGCATCGTGCGCTCTCCGACACGGCATAGAACGGCACATGCTTCCGTCCGTGCAGCAGCATTTCCGAATGTATCTCGTCGGATATGACCATAATGCCGCTGGCGGCACATAAATCAGCCAGCCTGCGCAGTGTGTCGGGGCTCCAGGCGATGCCGGCCGGATTATGAGGACTCGACAGAATCAGCATCCGGCAGGATTGCTCAGCACATACATTCTCCAGATTATCGAAATCAATTTCATACCTGCCGCCGGGCAATTCGCGAAGAGGATTCCACACCACCTGTCGCCCATTGGCCTCAGGCACCATCCTGAACGGATGATACACCGGCGGCATAATCACCACCTTGTCGCCCGGCTCCGTAAAGCAATTGATGGCCAGTCCGATACCCTTTACAATCCCTGGTATATACGAAATCCATTCCGGTCGCACCTCCACGCCGTGCAGCTCGCGCAGCCAGTCGATGATGGACCGGCGATAATCGGCCGGCTCCACCGTATATCCCATCACCGGATGGTCCAGACGGGAGCGCAGTGCGTCTATAATAAACGGGGGTGTGGCGAAATCCATATCCGCCACCCATAACGGCAGCAGCGAGGCATCGCCATAACGCTCCTGCAGCGCGTCATACTTCAGGGCTCCCGACCCCCGGCGGTCTATGTGTCGGTCGAAATCGTAGGTCATTGCTGTTCGGAGTTAAGGGCGATGTCGAGCGCCCTGTTGAGGTCGGCTGTGATATCGTCCGGATCCTCCAGACCGATGCTCAGACGAATCAGTCGGTCGCTCACATCCATTTCGCGGCGTGTCGCTTCATCGATAGTGCCGAAGATAGTGCTGGCCGGATGAATGGCCAGCGATTTATTGTCGAAAAGATTCGTGGCGCGTCTCACAAGCTGCAGCGCGTCGATACACCGGAAACAAGCCTCCTCCGACGGGAGCGTCAGTGTCAGCATCGCTCCGAAACGCCCGCCGAACTGGCGTGAGGCAAGGTGATGGAACGGATTTCCCGGAAGTCCGGGCCAGCACACCTCCACATCTCCGCGTGCGGCCATAGCGCGGGCCACCTCAGCGGCATTCCTCTCCTGCGCGTCATAGCGCACGGCAAGTGTCTCCATTCCCAGCGTCTGCATATAGGCCGCATGCGGGGTCATGTATCCCCCGAGATTCATCAGGATATCCTTGCGCAGAGCTGCCGATATGCCCGGGAATGTGCCGTAATCAATCACCACTCCACCAAGCGATGTGGCTCCGCCACTGAGATACTTGGTGCTCGACAGAATCTCCACATCGATGCCCAGGCGCCGGGCATCCGTGTGGATGAACGGAATCATCGTGGTGTCGGCCAGCAGCGCCGCCCCGTGTTCATGAGCAATGCCGGCCAAAGCTCGAATGTCGGCCACTTCCATCTGCGGATTGGTAATCGTCTCCAGATAGATACAGCATGTGTCGGCGGTCATCGCCGCACGCACGGCCTCGATATCGGTAAGGTCCACGAGCACCGTTTCCACACCGAAACGCGCCAGAGTGCGCGTCAGCAGCAGATACGTGTTGCCGAAGAGATGGCGCGAAGTCACAATACGGCATCCGGCATATGCGACAGCCATCACGGCGGCTGAAATCGCAGCCATCCCCGAATTGAAAGCCACGGCATCCTCCGCTCCGGACAGAGAGCGGATCATGCGTTCGAAATTAATCACCGTCGGATTAGTGACTCTCGAATAGTCAGGGTCATCGCTTTTCTGAGTGAAAGAATCAATCATCGCCTTATGGTCGGCAAACTCATACGCCAGGCAATGATAGACCGGCATTGCCAAGGCCCCATAGGGATCGGGACGAGGAAACATATGATGAATTGCAGCTGTATTTTTCTCCATCTTGAGTAGTGTTGAGGTGAATAAATTGGCCAAAAACGTCCGATTTTGACCTGTTGGATATATGCCGAAAGAAAAATCTCAAACAAAATTACTAATAATTACGCTTTTTACCAATTTATTATTATCTTTGCAGTGAAATATCTGACCCTTTTAACCCGGAAGAGTATGCAGAGGGACAGTTTGCATATAAAGCAAAACAATTTCATAAAATTATATAATACAGAGATACCCTTAAATTAATAAGACAACACCAGCCAGTTCCTCCGTCCCGGCAGAGATGCCATGTGCGAGAGGATTGCAAAAAAAGACAGATATGGATTCAGAGAAAAAGCCTAAAAGACCTCGCATAGGTTCCTTAAACGCATCAATTGATTCCACCGACCAGGAGAACCGCTATCGTCCTATGTCGGCCGACGACAACACCTCCGGCTCCGAAGGCCAGGGGGATGCGTCATCAGCATCCGGCTATCAGCCCCGTCAGCAGGGGTATCAGCCCTACCAGCGCCGCGAAGGCGGCTACCAGCCTTATCAGCGCCGCGAAGGCGGCTATCAGCCCCGCAACAACAATGGCTACACACGCCAGTCCGGCGACGGACAGGGGCAGGGGGGATATCAGCCCCGCCAGAACCATAACGGCTATGGCCAGCCCCGCCAGCAGGGTGGCTACGGCCAGCAGAACGGGTATCAGCCCCGCCAGAATCATAACGGCTATGGCCAGCCCCGCCAGCAGGGTGGCTACGGCCAGCCGCGCCCCAACAACGGCTACAGCCAGCCCCGTCAGCAGGGCGGCTACAACCAGCAGGGCGGCTACGGCCAGCCCCGCCCCAACAACGGCTACGGCCAGCCGCGCCCCAACAACGGCTACAGCCAGAACCGCCAGCAAGGCGGCTACGGCCA
>DKWX01000034.1:37158-53522 GCA_002491945.1 Porphyromonadaceae bacterium UBA7141 | reverse complement strand
GGCTACGGCCAGCCCCGCCAGCAGCACAACGGCTACAACAACCGTCCGAACCAGAACCGAGGCTACAACAACCAGAACCGTATGAATCAGCCCGGTCGCACGTTCACTCCCCGTCCGCGTCAGATTGAATATCAGATTGAGGAAATTGATCCGAATGCAGAAATCCGCCTGAACAAATACATGGCCAACGCCGGCATCTGCTCACGCCGCGAGGCTGATGAATACATCACCGGCGGAAAGGTGAAGGTCAACGGCAACGTAGTGACCGAACTCGGTGTGAAAATCACTCCTAAGGATGTCGTGGAATTCGACGAGAAGGTAGTCACTCCCGAGCGCAAATGCTACGTGCTGCTCAACAAGCCCAAAGATTGCGTCACCACCTCCGACGACCCCAACGGCCGTCTCACCGTGCTCGACCTGGTGAAGAACGCCTGCCGAGAGCGCATCTATCCCGTAGGGCGTCTTGACCGCAACACCACCGGCGTGCTCCTGCTCACCAACGATGGCGACCTGGCATCCAAGCTTACTCATCCGAAATTCGTGAAGAAAAAAATCTATCACGTATGGACTGACAAAGACATTGCTGAAGAAGACATGCAGCGCATAGCCGACGGCATTGAACTCGACGATGGCGAAATCCATGCTGACGCAATCAGCTACGTGGCCGATGCCCGCAACCAGGCCGGCATCGAGATTCACTCGGGACGCAACCGTATCGTGCGCCGCATCTTCGAACATCTCGGATACCGTGTCACCAAGCTTGACCGCGTATACTTCGCAGGTCTTACCAAAAAGAACCTGCCCCGCGGCCGCTGGCGCTATCTGACTCAGGAAGAAGTCAACTTCCTGCGTATGGGCTCGTTTGAATAATCGAGTCCCCGACGCCTTGCAATCATAAATAATCTCTTCCGGTCGTGTCATGACCGGAAGAGATGCAAGTAGCCGCAAAAATTAAACGATGTATGGAGATTTGAAATACCGCACAAGTAGGACATGCTCTTGTCGGCCGCTCCGGTTATGTCGTTGAGCCACATGTCCAGCTATATCCCGTCTCTCCTGGCCGGATAGCTTCGGCAATAGCTGTATTATATTATATATATGTATATGTGTCGATTTTTCGCGGCAGCTTAATTAATCAGACAACCACCCCCCCCACACACAGAATCATACGCAATGCAAGATATACGTCGCACATTAGTGTCGAAACTCATGGCCGAGCCGGCTGAATTCATAGGAAAGACTGTCGATGTCAAAGGATGGGTACGCTCACGCCGAGGCAATAAATACGTGCAGTTCGTGGCCCTTAACGACGGCTCTTCGGTCAAGTCGCTCCAGATTGTATTTGATCTGACGAAATTCACCGACGATGACCTGCGCCTCGTCACGACCGGAGCCTCGCTCCATGTGCAGGGCACACTTGTGGAATCTCAGGGCAAGGGGCAGACTGTGGAGATACAGGCCACCGAACTTCAGGTGTACGGCACGGCTGATCCCGACACCTACCCCCTGCAGAAGAAGGGACACTCTCTCGAGTTTCTGCGCGAGAAGGCTCATCTGCGCCCCCGCACCAATTATTTCTCATCCGTGCTCCGCATTCGCCACGCACTGGCCTATGCGGTGCATAAATTCTTCAACGACAAGGGATTCTGCTATTTTCACACTCCGCTCATCACAGCCTCCGACTGCGAGGGTGCGGGAGCTCAGTTTCAGGTGACCACACTGCCGCTCGGCGACCTGCCGCTCGGCAAGGATGGCTCAGTCGACTACTCCAAAGACTTCTTCGGCAAGATGGCCTCGCTCACAGTGTCGGGCCAGCTCGAGGGTGAACTTGGAGCCACAGCCCTCGGCTGCATATATACTTTCGGTCCGACATTCCGCGCCGAGAATTCCAACACACCGCGCCATCTCTCCGAATTCTGGATGATTGAACCCGAAATGGCATTCTATGAGATTGCCGACAATATGGACCTCGCCGAGGAATTCATCAAATACTGCATATCCTATGCTCTGGAGCACTGCAAGGATGATATCGAATTCCTTGCCGAGTACTTCGACAAAGAGCTTCCGGAACGTTTGAAATTCGTGGTAGAGAATGAATTCGTGCGCCTTCCCTACACAGAGGGAGTACGCATCCTCGAAGATAGCGGGCGGAAGTTTGAATTCCCGGTATACTGGGGAGTCGACCTTGCATCGGAGCATGAACGGTTCCTTGTGGAGGAGCATTTCAAGAAGCCGGTCATTCTTACCGACTATCCCAAGGAGATCAAGGCATTCTATATGAAACTCAACGACGACGGCAAGACCGTGCGCGCCATGGATGTGCTCTTCCCGAAAATCGGCGAAATCATCGGCGGCTCACAGCGAGAGGATGACTTCGGCAAGCTCAAGGGGCGCATGGAGGAACTCGGACTGGAGGGTATGGACTGGTATCTGGACACTCGCCGATTCGGCTCGGTGCCTCATTCCGGCTTCGGCCTCGGTTTCGAGCGTCTCGTGCTCTTCGTGACCGGAATGCAGAATATCCGCGATGTGATACCCTTCCCACGTTATCCGAAAAACTGCGAATATTGATGCGGTCGCGTCAATTACTGATACTGATTATAGCGGTGATAGCCTGTGGCCTTACTGCCCGGGCTGTCACTCCGCGTCTGCAGGCGAGTCTTGTGACCTGTATGCCGGGGCCGGAAATCTACGAACTTGCAGGGCATGAGGCACTCCGCATCCACGGCATCAATGAGCGTGGCGAGGCCATAGACTCCGTATGGAATTATGGAGTATTTGATTTCGCCTCCCCCAACTTTGTGGGGCGCTTCGTAAAGGGAGAGACCGACTATATGGTGTGGAGTTACCCCTTCCAATGGTTTATGCCGCAATATATGGACCGTGGCTCGGAAGTGGTGGAACAGCAACTCTCGCTCACCCCTGAAGAGACATGGCATCTGCTGACGCTGCTGCGGCATAACTCTCTGGAACAAAACCGCACCTACCGCTACAACTACGTGCGCGACAACTGCTCCACACGTGTGGCGGCGATGCTTGATTCAGCCGTTGCTCCACATCGCATACTGTATCCCGACACAGTGGCCTTCGGCTCCTTCCGTCAGGCCATGAGGCATTATCATGCCTCATATCCATGGTATCAGTTCGGCATTGACATAGTGCTCGGCAGTGGCATTGACCATCCGCTCACACCGCGACAGGAGATATTCGCCCCGCTGCGCTTCATGGCTCTCGCCGGAGAGGCGAGAATCTCGGATAGCCGCGATCCGCTCGTAGAGAGCACACGTGTGCTCTATCCCGGGCGCGGCGATGTCACTCTCCCCCCGACACCATGGTATCTCACCCCGATTGCGTTCTCGCTGGTGATGCTGGCGGTGTCATTGGGTGTATGTGTCTATGAGTGGCGGCGCAAGCGGATTGTGAAATGGTGGATGACGCTATTCTTCAGCATGCTCGGGCTTACGGGATGTGTGGTGTGGTTTCTCGTATTCATTTCCACACACGATTCCACTTCCCCCAATCTTCTTTCCCTATGGCTGAACCCACTGCAGCTGCTTCCTGCCATATTTGTATGGTGGCGCCGCACCCGCCCTATGGTGATGGCCATGACGGTAGTCGACCTTATCATAATGGCGGTGCTGGTGAGCGTATGGCCCTTTCAGGCGCAGTGCACCTCGCCGGCAGTCTTCCCGCTATGGGGAGCCACCACGGCCCTGTGTGCCGTCTATGCATTGCTTTACCCATATGAAAAAAATGTCTGACCGTAAAATGTCATCGCGCCTGTTAGGGTCGCTGATCATGGGGCTTATGACCATCAACGTGGCCGTAGCCACAGATGCGGCGCGCCCGCGTCTGGTGGTGGGTATCGTGGTCGACCAGCTGCGCACCGACTATCTCCAGTATCTTCAGGGACTCTTCGGAGAGAGCGGTTTCAAGCGCCTGATGAAAGAGGGGCTGTATCTGCAGCACGTCGACTTCAAGGCCGACATGAACGACCCCGTCGCCCCGACGGCGCTGCTCTATACCGGCAATCACGCCAATGCCAGCGGCATCCCTTCGGCACGCCTTTTCCGCGTTGGCGAATCGGCGCTCACACCGGTGCTCGAAGACCGGAACTCGATGGGCAACTTCACCCGCGAGTCGCTGTCGCCGGTCAATCTCCGCATATCCACCATCTCCGATGAAGTGGCCATCGACGGGGGTGGACTCACTTCGGTATACGCCATAGCGCCAGATGCGCAGCAGGCCATAATCATGGCGGGTCATGCCGGCAACTGCGCCTTATGGATTAATGACACCGACGGCAAATGGTCGTCGACAGCCTACTACCGCGACTTCCCCGATTTCATCACCCGCCGCAACCAGCGCAATCCGCTGTCCAGCCGGCTCGACACCCTGTCGTGGCGCCCTCTGCTGCCCCTCGACCGCTATCCTGGAGTCCCTGCGCAGAAACGCCATTATCCCTTCGGCTACACCTTCCCGCTGTCAGACCGCGATGTCTACCGCCGATTCAAAGTGTCGGCTCCCGTAAATACGGAAGTGACCGATGTGGCCATCGATGCGCTCGACAATCTGAGACTCGGTACCCGCGAGGACGGAATCGACATGCTCAGTGTGGCATATACCGCCGCACCATATAAATACGTGTTAGACGGCGACTGCCGTCTTGAACTCGAAGACACCTACCTGCGGCTCGACGCCCAGCTCGGGCGCCTGCTTCAGGCCATCGACAGGAAGGTAGGACTCAATAATGCCCTCATATTTCTATCGTCAACCGGATATTACGATGACGCCACTCCTGACGACCCGAAATACCGTATCCCTACGGGCGACGTGTCGCTGAAGCGAGTGGAATCGCTGCTGAATTCATATTTGTCGGCCAAATATGGCAACGCCGACTATGTGAGTGCCATCTATGGCAATCAGATCTATTTCGACCCCCGCGCGCTCGAAAGCCGGACGCTGGCACTCGACCGCGCCCAGACCGAAGCCCGCGACTTCCTGGTGAAGATGAGCGGCATCGCAGATGCGCGCACTCTGGGGCAGATTCTATCCGATACCTCAGAAGAGGGGATGCGCCAGCGGTGCGGAATCGACCCGAAGACCGCCGGCGACATCTTCCTGACATATCTGCCGGGATGGAACGTGGTCGACGACATACGCTATCCCACCACCACCACCCCCGTGCGGGCCGGAATGGTAAGCACACCCTTCTTCCTGCTCGCACCCGATGTCAAAGCCGAGACAATAGGCATCCCCGTGGATGCGGCAGTGCTGGCTCCGACCATCACCTCGGCTCTGCACATAAGATCGCCCAACGGTGCGTCCCGCCGTCCGTTCAATTACTGACATATCGATTTTTTTGGCATGATTTTTGCTTACTGTCAGTAGAATAGTTAACTTTGCAGGATGATTGGCCCGGTCCGCCCCGGGCATCCTCGTCAGCATTAATACTTACCCCGGCCGGAGCCGACAGCCCCCCGGCCAGACAAATATAAAAAATGGGACTTAACTCTATTCTAAAAAAAATATTCGGCAATCAGAGCGAACGCGCCGTGCGTCCCCTCTGGAACCGTCTTGAAAAAGAAATCAACCCGATTTCCGAACAGTTGCTCACCGAGTCGAACGACGACCTGCGTCACCGAATCAACGTAATCCGCGACGATATCCGTGGCGAAGCCGCCGGCTACAAAAACCAGATCGCCGAAATCCGCGCCGAAATCGAGACCCTTGACTACGACAAGCGCGAGCCGCTCTGGAAGAAAATCGACGACCTGCGCGACGACTGCTTCAAGATGTATGCCCGCAAACTCGATGCCGCCCTTCCGGAGGTATTCGCCGTGGTAAAAGAGACCGCACGCCGATTCGCCAACAATGAGGTAATCGAAGTGACAGCCTCACAGTCCGACCGCGAACTCGCAGCCGCAGGCAAGGACTTCGTAAGCATCGACGGCGACAAGGCCCTCTATAAAAACACATGGATCGCCGGAGGCAACCAGATGACTTGGGATATGGTGCACTACGATGTGCAGCTCATAGGAGGCATGGTGCTTCACGGCATGATGAATGGCGGCACCGTCAGCAATAATATCGCCGAGATGGCCACCGGTGAGGGTAAGACACTCGTGGCCACACTCCCCGTATTCCTCAACGCCCTCACAGGCGAAGGGGTACACGTAGTGACAGTCAACGACTATCTGGCAAAACGTGACTCCGAATGGATGGGGCCGCTCTACCAGTTCCACGGCCTGAGCGTCAACTGTATCGACAAGACCGAACCCAACTCCGAAGAGCGCCGCAAGGCCTACAGATGTGACATCACATTCGGCACCAACAACGAATTCGGTTTTGACTATCTGCGCGACAATATGGCCACAATGGAGTCTGACCTCGTGCAGCGCGATGAGCATTACTACGCAATCGTCGATGAGGTTGACTCTGTGCTTATCGACGATGCCCGCACACCGCTCATTATCTCGGGTCCGGTGCCCAAGGGCGACGACCAGATGTTCAATGAGTTCAAGCCCAATGTGGAGAAAGTAGTGGCCGCGCAGCGCCGTCTGGCCCAGCAGTATCTCATTGAGGCTAAAGATATGATTGCCGCAGCCCAGAGCGGCGATGCGGAGCGTATCGCCAAATTCGACAGGGCGCGTCAGGAAAATCCCTCCAAAAAGCCTCTCACAGCCGATCAGCTTCTCGAAATGGGAGGCCTCTCGCTCTTCCGTGCCTATAAGGGACTGCCCAAGCACAATCAGCTTATACGCTATCTCAGCGAAGACGGCATAAAGCAGATACTTCTCAAGACTGAAGCGAAGTACATGCAGGACAACAACCGCGAGATGCCGGTGGCCGTCGAGCCCCTCTATTTCGTAATCGATGAGAAAAACCATTCCATCGAACTGACCGACAAGGGTATCTCCGTGCTGACCGACTCCACGCAGGATCCGCAGTTCTTCGTGCTTCCCGACATCGCCGGACAGCTCTCCACCGTAGATACCGAAGACCTCACAGCCGAACAGAAGCAGGAAAAGAAAGACGCCCTGCTCTCCGACTATGCAGTGAAGGCCGAACGCGTGCACACGGTCAATCAGCTTTTAAAGGCCTACACACTCTTCGACAAGGATGTGGAATACGTAATCGAAGATGGAAAAATCAAAATCGTCGATGAGCAGACTGGCCGTATCATGGAAGGGCGTCGTTACTCCGACGGCCTGCACCAGGCCATCGAGGCCAAGGAAGGCGTCAAGGTCGAGGCTGCCACGCAGACGTATGCCACCATTACGCTGCAGAACTACTTCCGCATGTACCGCAAGCTTGCCGGCATGACCGGCACCGCCATGACGGAGGCCGGAGAGTTCTATGATATCTACAAGCTCGAGGTCGTGGAGATACCCACCAACCGTCCGGTGATCCGCAACGACCAGAACGACCGCGTATACCGCACTAAGAAAGAAAAATATGCCGCCGTGATACAGGAGGTGGAGGATATGGTCAGGATAGGCCGTCCGGTGCTCGTAGGCACTACGTCGGTCGAGATTTCCGAACTTCTCTCCCGTATGCTGCAACTCCGCAAGATACCCCATCAGGTGCTCAATGCCAAACTGCACCAGAAAGAGGCCGATATAGTGGCCCAGGCAGGTAAGAAAGGGACTGTGACCATAGCCACCAATATGGCAGGCCGAGGCACCGACATCAAGCTTACGCCCGAAGTGAAAGAGGCCGGAGGCCTTGCCATCATAGGCACAGAGCGTCATGAGAGCCGTCGCGTCGACCGCCAGTTGCGCGGACGTGCCGGACGTCAGGGCGACCCCGGGTCATCGGTGTTCTTCGTGTCGTTCGAGGATACCGTGATGCGACTCTTCGCCAACGAGCGTGTGGTCAAGACTCTTGACCGTCTCGGATTTGAAGAGGGTGACATGATCGAATCCAAGATGGTGACACGTTCCATCGAGAATGCCCAGAAGCGCGTCGAAGAGAACAACTTCGGCATCCGCAAGCGCCTTGTGGAATATGATGATGTGATGAATGCCCAGCGCAAAGGAGTCTATGGCAAGCGTCAGAACGCCCTCAAGGGGGAACGCATCGGCTCCGATATCGCCAATATGGTGTATGAAGTGGCTGCCGGACTTGCAGGTGGCACATACGAGGCCGGATTCGAGGAATTCAAAGATGAGGTGCGCCGCGCATTTGCCATCGACATCGACCTTGATGCAGAGACATATGGCAAGATGCACCGCGACGAGCTGACCGACTTCCTGGCCGAATCCGCCATGCAGCATCTCAAGCGAGCCAAAGAGAAGATGGAGAACGGCGCAATGCCCTATATCAAGGAATTTGTAGAGGAGCGTAACGCCACAGGTCCGGTGGGTGTGCCCGTCACGGATGGCCGCCGCATGTACAATGTGCGGGCCGACATAACCGAGGCATATGAACAGAACTGCCGTCCGATTTCCAAATCGTGGGAGAAGACAGTGCTCCTCTCGTCAATCGACAGGGCATGGCAGGAACAGCTTCGCGAAATGGACGAATTGCGCAAATCGGTGCAGAATGCCAGCTACGAGCAGAAAGACCCCCTTGTGATGTATAAACTCGAGGCCTACGACCTCTGGAAGAAGATGCTCGAAGGGATGAATGCCAAGGCTGTGGCCACTCTGATGCGCGGACATCTCGCAGTGCCCGACTATGCCGAGGCCAAGGCCGCCGAGCAGCAGGCCCGTGAGGCAGAGATGCAGCGCCAGCGTGCGCGGGAGATACGCCGCGACATGCCGGCACCGTCCTACAACCCGTATGCCAACTACTCCACGACCCGCGATTCCTATCCCGGCGAGTCAGCCCAGCGGCAGGCCGCACAGAGTGCCGGACGCAGCGAGTCGGCACCCGTCCAGCCGGCCAAGGCAGAGCCTCAGATCGGGCGCAATGACATGTGTCCCTGCGGCTCGGGTAAGAAATACAAGAATTGCCACGGCAAGAACAAGTAAAGCGCCATCGATACAAGGGCCGCCCCGTCGCCAATATCAGCGGCGGGGCGGCAATGATATCAAGCCGTCTGTAGTAGCTGACGGCCAAACAAAGAGAAAGCATAATGCCAGTAAAATATTTCGCACGAATCAACCGCCGTCAGGTAGGACCGCTGACACTGCAGCAACTGTTGCAGGCCGGAGTGCGCCCCACGAGCTATGTGTGGTGCAAGGGGATGCCCGACTGGCAGCCGGCGGCCGAAGTGCCCGACATATGCCGGGCCATGCGCCGCGCACTGGCCGGACTCGATCCGGAGACCGGCGCCGAAAGAAATGAGGCCGTATCCGGCCTCGCCGACACGGCCTCTAAAATCTCCCACAGCCGGCAGCCGGCCACCCGTCAGGAGATGGCGGAGTATCTGCGTGAGGCCTTCAATGAGGCCGAAGAAGCATCACGTCCCGACTATTCGCATCAGCCTCAGGGAGTGTCGATTGTCATGGCCATAATGCTTACGATATGTTGCTTCCCGCTCACCGGGCTGATTTCAATCTACTTCGCATGGCGATGCCGCCGGAACTGGGAGCAAAGTCAGGCCGACGGACTCACCAAGGCCGAGCGCGACTCGCTGCGCCGGAAGTCCCACGACGACGCCCGGCTCTACCGCATGATGGCGGGCATCACATTCTCTATGGGAATTATAATGGCCGGAATGGCACTCTCGCGCTATATGCTCTGAAATATTTTGGCTGCATATGTGGCGGCCGAATGAAAAAAATATGTAAATTTGTATCATTCAAACAGCCATGTTCCTCTGTGCGCCCTGAAGATATCTCCATCACCGACAGCGGGCGCATAGACGCAGGCTCCAACTAATCTAATCCCATTCATGAAGACACGTATCATCGAATGCGTCCCTAACTTCAGCGAAGGACGCGACCCGGAGAAAATCCGCAAAATCACCGATGCCATCACAGCCGTGAAGGGGGTGCGTCTGCTTGACGTCGACCCCGGCGAGGCCACCAACCGCACGGTAGTCACTTTCGTAGGTGAACCCGAGGCAGTCGTGGAGGCCGCTTTTCAAGGAATACGCCGGGCTGCCGAACTAATCGACATGCGAACACATCACGGAGCGCATCCGCGTATGGGAGCCACCGATGTATGTCCGCTTATACCCGTGGCAGGCGTCACTCTCGAAGAGTGTGCGGAAATGTCGCGCAAGCTGGCTGAAAGAGTAGCCGACGAACTCGGCATACCCACATACTGTTACGAGGCGGCCGCACATCGCCCGGAGCGAAAGAATCTGGCCGTATGTCGTGAAGGTGAATATGAAGCTCTCCCAAAAAAGATGGGCGATCCCGAAAAGGGTCCCGACTTCGGCAACCGTCCGTTTGATGAAGCGGTCGCACGCACCGGTTCCACTACAATAGGGGCCCGCGACTTCCTCATAGCGGTCAACTTCAACCTCAACACCACATCTACACGCCGGGCCAACGCCATAGCATTCGATGTGCGCGAAAAGGGACGCCCCGTGCGCGAAGGTGGCAAACTCACAGGCAAACCCCTCAAGGATGAGCAGGGACGCCCTATAATGCAGCCCGGCACATTGCCCGGCACGAAAGCTATAGGATGGTTTATCGATGAATACGGTATCGCCCAGGTATCGATGAATATCACCGACATAGCGCGTGTGCCGCTCCATGTGGCATTTGATGAAGTATGCCGTGCGGCGCGTGAGAGAGGTCTCCGGGTCACAGGTACGGAAATTGTGGGACTTGTGCCCAAACGCACCCTTATAGATGCCGGCAAGTACTTCCTCCACAAGCAGCAGCGCTCGGCCGGGATTCCTGATGAAGAGATAATACGCATA
The DNA here is from genome assembly GCA_002491945.1 of Porphyromonadaceae bacterium UBA7141. GTDB lineage: Bacteria > Bacteroidota > Bacteroidia > Bacteroidales > Muribaculaceae > Lepagella. The sequence continues at coordinate 42,697 of DKWX01000034.1, read as the reverse complement.
GCCGTCAAATCGATGGGCCTCGATGAACTCAAGCCCTTCGATGCAAAAGAAAAGGTGATTGAATACCTTGTGGCCGACGACAGCACCCGCAAACTCATTGACCTCACTGCCCGCGGACTTGCCGAAGAGACCGCCAGCGAATCGCCGGCTCCCGGCGGCGGCTCCATATCCGCCTATATGGGGGCCCTCGGTGCCGCTCTTGGCACTATGGTGGCCAATCTCACAGCCCACAAGGCGGCCTACGATGACCGTTGGGAGGAATATTCCGATATCGCCGAAAAGGGTCAGGCTCTGATGGAGCGTCTGCTGCATCTCGTGGATGAGGACACGGCAGCGTTCAACCGTATAATGGCCGTGTTCGCAATGCCTAAATCCACCGAAGCCGACAAGGCCGCACGTGCCGAGGCGATGGAAGCCGCCACACTCTATGCCACCGAAGTGCCGCTGCACACGATGGAGGCCTCGTTTGAGGTGTTCGGGATTGTAAAGGCTATGGCAGAGTTCGGCAATCCCAACTCCGTCACCGATGCCGGAGTCGGCACTCTGGCTGCGCGTGCGGCGGTGCGCGGCGCCTTCCTCAACGTCAGAATCAATGCCGCCGGACTCAAAGATCGGGCCAAGGCCGAAGCTCTGATAGCCCGTGGCGCCGAGATAGCGGCGGCTGCGGCTCTTGAAGAAGATACGATACTCCGAATAGTGGAGTCAAAAATCTGATAAGTGAAGTGTCATCGGCACGTTTTACGAGGAAGCCGGTTAAACTTTTTTCAATGTCATAATATTAATGGAGATTGACATTGAAGAAAACAGATCCGGAGACTTTTAAGTATTCGCGACAAGTTAGTACGACTTCGAAAACTCAAAAAAGCATCTGTCGGTAAGTATTTTAAGTTCCCCATAAAAACTTAAATGACTTCTGAATAAAGGATTTTTCCCATTTGCCGGAATAAAACCTTTTATGTGTCGGGGAGCATGTGCATCAGAACGCACATGCTCCCTGACTGTTCATATTGTGAAATATAATATTGTTATTTTGGAAATAGGTAAAAAATGCGTATATTTGCAAAAATGCACTAAATCAGTTCCAAAGGACTTCATAAAACCAACAAACTGACATTACAATTATGAGACTCACGAAAATGCATATCGCAGCCATGACGCTTCTGCTCGGAGCAGGCACATCCCCCGTTGTGGCTCAGGCACCTCAGCGGCAGGCAGGAGGCACGAATGAATCATACGAAGAATTCCGTAAGAAGACACGAGAGAGTTTCGGATCCTTCCGCGAAAAGGCACATGAGGACTATCAGTCGTTCCGTAAGGAAATCAATCAACGATATGCCGACTGGATGGAAGGGAAATGGACCCCCTCGGATGTGCATGACCCGATTGATATACCCGAACCGGAAGTGAAACCGGTCCCTCCGGTAGTTCTCCCTGTCAAAGAGGATGAACCCGACGTAGAACCGGAACCCGTGGAAGAAAAGGAGATACCGACGGTGGTGGTAGTGCCTGAGCCGGTGGTGCTCCCTCTGCTCGAGCCTCAGCCGCAGCCGATAGTGCCGGTGGCGCCTCCGGTGACGGCTCCGGTAGTGCCGATGTCGGTGTATTATCTGGGCACCACAATCAATCTCTCACCCTATCAGTCGTGGCTCTCCGAAGGGCATAAGCTAAGTCTGGCCGACATGCCGCAGGCCTGGACCACCATGAGCGACGGCCGCTATGAGCAGTTGCTTGCCGAATGCCTGCGCGAGCGCACTGACCGCAACATGTGCGACTGGGCCTACCTCTGCTTCCTCCAGACCGTGACCGACCGCATATGCGGTGCCGACACCGATGCGTCGCGCCTCCTGACGGCATACCTTTTCGCCCAGTCGGGCTATAAGATGCGCCTCGGATGGGGTGGGGGAAAGGCCATGATGCTTTTCGCCAGTGATTATCTCATCTACAATACCCCCTACTATTTCGTAGGCAATGACCCGGAACGCTATTACCCGTTCGTGAAGGAAAAGATAGACAATGTGGATATCTGCGACATCGCGTTCCCTGAGGAACATGCGTTGTCGCTCCGGCTTGACCGTCTGCCGATAGTGGGCGAGGAAGCCACAGAGCCGCGTAAGCTTTCATCGCGCCGTTATTCGGCCTTCAGCCTCGACATGAGCGTCAATAAGAATATGATTGATTTCTTCGACACATATCCCACGTCAGAAATAAACTACGACATGATGACACGATGGGGCATGTATGCCCAGACACCGCTCACAGAGATGGTGGCCTGGCAGGTGGAAGAAAAGATGCGTCCGCTTGTGGCCGACATGTCGCAGCTCGACGTGGTGAAGCGTCTGCTCAACTGGGTGCAGACTGCTTTCAAATATGAATACGACGAAGTGGTGTGGGGCTACGACCGAGCCTTCTTTGCCGAAGAGTCGCTCTTCTATCCTTATTGCGACTGCGAAGACCGCTCGATACTGTTCTCGCAACTCGTAAGACGGCTGACGGATGCCCGTGTGGCACTGATACTCTACCCGGGGCATATGGCAACGGCAGTGAAATTCGACAGTCAGGATGTGAAAGGTGACTACATCACCATCAACGGTGAGAAATATACCGTCTGCGATCCGACATTTGTCAATGCCGGCGTGGGTATGACTATGACCGGAATGGACAACGCTCAGGTAACAGCCCTTGTGCTGCAGTGACATGACTGTCGCCGCCCCACACACAGGTGGCATTCGAAGTGAAATGCGGATCGGTCACGATGCCCGGCGCGGGAGTGCCGTCAGCCCTATGCAAGGCCCGTGGGATACAATTTGCGAAGGCCAGGATATGGGTCGACATCTCACTGGTGACGATAGCCGTCGTGGCAGGCTATCTCTTCTTCGGCCGGTGACTATACAATGTAGTCGGGGCAGGCACACTATTCGCCATGATATTTGTGGGACTCGTGGTGAAATTCGTGTCACGCAGAATCGGATGGTTTGAGCGTGTGCTGCAATATAGACCCGGATTCCGCCGATACTTCTACGGTCTGGCACGTTACCTCCGGCATCACGACTGATCCAACAAGCCGGAAGCGGCAAAAAAAAGAAGTCGCGGATTGTATAAAGATTCCCTTTTACTTACAGTCGGTTTAGACCGCTTCCAACAAGAAATGTAAACGCAGGGGCGGCGTATTTTTTGTTGGAAGCGGTCTTATTCGGGGTCGTAGTAGATAGACATTGAAGAAAACAAATCCAGACACTTTTAATGATTTCGTAAAAAGTTTAAACGACATCTTTAAAAGTTTTTTATCCTTCAACGCACTGATAGATGGTTTGTTATGCCTGATAACATTATTTCGCGCCAATTTTTAGACAAACTCTTACTATCGTTTAAATTTGAACACTCACTTATATTAAAATCGATATTAAGATATTGCCAATTGAAAAAATAAGAGTATATTTGTATTCAATAGAAAGAAGTGGCCGTCTCAATCCACTCAAGAACAGGGTAGAGGCGTGTGGTGTGGAATTCAACCACACGTGAGGACACTCTTTTTAGTTGACAACCTTAAAATCTTCCGACTGATGAAAAAACTGATACTAATGCTGATAATAATGGCATTTGTAACTGCATCAGGTCATGCAAAGCTCAGATTAAAGAGTTTCACGCCTGGTACGAGTGCCTGTGTCATAGAGATGATCGACGACAAAGCCCGTCCGGATGCCTCGCTGCAGAAGGCGATGCTCCGTAATGATGGGAAGGATTATGAAGCGACATGGTATCAGAGCCGCATGGCCGATGATGGTCATTCGGTAATCTACCGGATGGTATTCCCTTTTATGACCTGCCTGAATCATACTACGGTAATTCTCGAAATCAACGGCAAAAAAGTCAAAAAAGAGATTACATCTGATATAATGGACTATCTGTGGAGCAACCCGGCTCTGCGCGACTTATAACCTGACAAAAACAAAAAACAGACTATTGATGGATTATCCAGTACCCGATTGGGCCAAAGAGATGAATTGTGCGGTGACGGTATGCGATGCCGACTGCAATATCATATATATGAACGACTTGTCGCGGGCCACCTTTGCCTCCTATGGGGCAGACCTCGTCGGTCGCAACCTAATGGAGTTTCACGCCGGCCGGTCGCAGGATATAATACGCCGTCTGCTTGCCGAAGGCGGGAGCAACAGCTATACAATCAGCAAGCAGGGACGCCGCAAACTGATATATCAGACCGCATGGCGCAAAGACGGAGAAGTGGCCGGACTGGTGGAACTATCAATCGTTTTGCCTGATGATATGCCCCACTACGACCGTGGCTGAATCCGGTCGTATCGCCGTAATACAATCAAAACGACAGAAATAAAACTGAAGATATATGCTTAATCTGACACAAGAAGAAATCGATGCTCTCAAGAAGCATCTTGCTAAAGACGAAAGTCTGTACGAAGTTCAGCCGAAACTTTTCGACCTCTTCTTTGAAGTGGGACGAGTGAAAACATTCGGTCGCCATGAGGTAATCATGCAGCCCGGAGTGAAAGCCCGTGAAGTGTACGTGGTGATCGACGGTCTGGTGGCATCTACTTATATGAGCGGCAACAAAGTAGTGATGCAGGCCCTTGCCACTCCGGGCACAATGATGCTGCACGGCGGGTCATTCTTCAACCGTCGCCCGTCATTTATGCAGTGGGAGGCACTGGTGCGCACACGCCTGCTTTGCATCCCCGAGACAATCGTACGCGACTATCTTAAGGATAACCATGAGTTTGCCATATGGATGTATGGCATGGCTGAGAACAATATCCTGAGTGCAGAGGAGAAGACCCATATTCTTGCCGACACCGCAGAACAGCGCTACCGCAAGCTGGCTTCCAATCTTCCGCGACGCGTCTTCAAAGAGCTGTCGTCGCGCGTGATGGCAAGCTATCTCGGCATTACAGAGCAGTCGCTTTCCCGCATCAAACGTATCGTTATCCAGGAAGACCGTGAACGCGAGCGTGCATTCGAGGAGGGGCATGGCGATGACTATTGATAATTAATTCAGTCCGTTTCACTGCAGACGTTATCTGTATCCCACTTTGTTGATATGAATGGAGCGCTGTGGATACCACGTCGTCATATTCACGGTGAGTATAGAGGATAAATCCTTATGACAAAATGGGATAAGTAGAGTGTTAGACCTCGTGTAGGTTCTGACACTCTTCTTTTCCTACCCCCTTCACTCTTCACTCTTCACCCTTCATCCTTCATCTTCTTTTCGTCGGCTCTTCATCACTTTTTTTACGCTTAATCTTCTATTCAATATAGCATGAGCAAAAGATGCTTCAGATGGTGAAACATAGGTGAAACATTTCGCCCCAAAATTACTCGTAATACCTCAGAATGCCCCAATTTATGGTGTATAAGAATGCTTGAATATTACCAATAAATACAAAAAAGTCTTGAAAATCAATATGTAAACTATTGGTTTTCAAGACTTTATCTGCGGAGTGACCGAGATTCGAACTCGGGATACCCTTTTGGGGTATACACGCTTTCCAGGCGTGCCTCTTCA
>DKWX01000034.1:0-36922 GCA_002491945.1 Porphyromonadaceae bacterium UBA7141 | reverse complement strand
CTTTTGGCGTATACACGCTTTCCAGGCGTGCCTCTTCAGCCACTCGAGCACCACTCCATTCGGACAGACGATATAATCAGGAGGAATCTCCCGTCGCAGACATGACGTTATTGCTGCCACGTGGACCTCTCTTATCGGTTTCCGGACGCAAAGTTAGCGATTTTTGTTGAATTGTCAAGGGGATGTGGCTGGAAATTGTTGTTTTTTTACTAAATTTGTACTTGTTTTCTAATCTGAGTTGCCTGTCGGATGCCCCGGATAGGGTCCTGGCGGGAAAAACATTCATAAATTTCTACTTCACGATGTGCATGAATATAGAGCGCATCACCGCTCAGAAGGGTGGTAGGATACGGCATTCCGCCGTGGCGGGGTGCATTGCATTGTTGGCAGTGGCCGGCGTGGCCTGTGGCTCAGGCTCAGCTGAGGGTGGCGGATTCCCTGAAGGTTTCGTCGCTATGGATGATGCCTCCAAAATAGAGTATATGATGAAAACAGTGACCCCCGATTCGGTGGCACGGTTCATATGCGATGCCGCGCTGGGGCGTCTTGACAGTGTGCGGGTCGATACTCTCAGCATGGCTACACTATATGCCTACGAGCATTATAAAGACGATGATTTGCAGAGTTTTCAGGCCGCATACGACGACTATTCGGAGAATCTGCCATTGGATGAGAAGATGCGTCTGCGCAAACTTGCGGCGCAGGATGATCCTGATCGTCTGGGTTATAATCTCGGACTGGAGTATGTGAGCGACATCCGCGAAGGGCGAAAGAGTGCGTCGGAAGTGGAATCGGAAATTGCGGCCATGGCCGAAATCTGTGCCGCCGATTCCGCCGATGCCCAGACATTCCGCCGCTTTATGAAGGGATTCCAGATTGCTCTTGATAAGGATGGCGCGGATGGAATACCGAAAGAGATTTTTGAGAAATACAGATAATGGCTTGCGGTCGGTATACGCGGCAATCGGGTGGGGGGCGGATGGATTACAGGCATGTGGATGCAATGTCCGCGTAGCCTCAATGATATATATGGCTTCGCAGGGGGCGTGTGGGCACACCCTTGTCGCAAAGGGTAAGTGACACAGTATATTCCGGAGGCCCAAAAATAATCAGCAATTAAAATGAAAAGGATTTCAGAATATGCCTCTGAAGTAGAGGCAGCACTCCTCGCTCTGGGATTTTCAGAGCGTCACCCCGCATCACTTTACGCACCCATCGCCTATGCTCTCGAGGCCGGGGGCAAACGCATACGTCCCGTGCTGCTGCTGATGGCAGTCGAGGCTTTCGGCGGTGATACATCAGCTGCAATGCCGGCGGCTCTGGGTATGGAACTGTTCCATAACTTCACTCTGCTGCACGACGATGTGATGGACGATTCCGACACTCGCCGCAACCGTCCGACCGTGTACCGCAAATATGGGGCTCCGGTGGCCATACTTTCAGGCGACACGATGCTGGGCGAGGCTCAGAGCCTGATTTCTAATGTGCCTGACGACAAGCTCCGCCACGTAGGCGAGGTGTTCGGCCGGATGGCTATGGATGTATACAAGGGTCAGAGTCTTGACATGGAGTTTGAGCATCGCGATGACGTGACCCCCGAACAGTATGTAGAGATGATACGCCTCAAGACCGGAGCGCTGCTTGGCGCTTGTGCTGAAATCGGAGGCCTGCTTTGCGGATGTGACGATAAAGTGTGTGCCGCACTGCGTGCCTATGGCGAGAATCTTGGCATAGCGTTCCAGATAGAAGACGACTGGCTGGACACCTTCGGCGATGCCGCCACCTTCGGCAAGCCGATAGGGGGCGACATCAATCAGGCCAAGAAGACCTTCCTCTACATCAGCGGCATGGCAGCCGGCACAGAAGAGGCCAAGGCACTCCGCATAGCGATGGAACTCCCTGCCGGCGATATGCGTGTCAGGACAGTGACCCGCATTTATGAAAAGATGCGTCTTGACGAAAGCTGCCGCAAGGCTGCCGCCTCTTACAGCGCCAAGGCTCTGAAAGCGGTGAAGTCGACCGGACTGCCGGATGAGCGTCTTGAAGCGTTCAAATATCTGCTCGACCGCCTTTCGGGACGTAAGAAATAACACATCCCCCCCCGGGGGGGGGGCGACGATGATTGATACGCACACACACATATATTTCGCAGCCGACTACCCCGACGGAGGTTCCGTCGGGGCGGTCGACTGTGCCTTGGAAGCGGGGGTGAGCCATATGGTGTTGCCCAACGTCGACCTCAGCTCGATGGAGCCGCTGCTTGAGCTGCATCATCTGCGTCCCGATGTCACATCAGTGGCCGTAGGAATGCATCCCGAAGAAATCGACAGCGACTGGAGGGCCAAGACCGATGATGTGTTCGCACGATTCGAGGGAGAGTCACCTGTGGCGGTAGGAGAGATTGGAATCGATCTGTACCACGACCGCACCTATCGTTTCGAACAGATGGATGCCTTCGGCTATCAGCTTGACCTGGCGATGTCGATGCGGAAACCAGTCATAATACACTGCCGAGAGGCGCTTGATGAGGTGATGGAAATGATTGGGAGTATGGGCGACGGATTGCCACCGCTGGTGTTTCATAGTTTTACGTATGGTCCGGCCGAGGCAGAGAGGGTATTGCGGCTCCCTGACACGGTGATAGGCATCAATGGGGTGGCGACATTCAAAAACGCCCCCGAAGTCAGGGAGGCCGTGGCACTTGCCGGTATCGGGCGGATAGTGCTTGAGACGGATTCACCTTATCTTGCCCCTGTCCCTAAACGCGGACGCACAAACGAGAGCAGTTATCTACCATATATACGCGACAAAGTGGCCGGGATATGCGGCGTGTCGGCCGAAGAGGCAGAACAGGCCACCGATGCCACGGCGCGAAAAATCTTCAGACTCCCCACATGAATATATTCGCCGACTTTCTGCATCTGCCTTTTACGCAGCCGGTAGTAATCATCACACTGGTGCTGATTATCATATTGAGTGCGCCGTTGCTATTCAGTCGGCTTAAAATCCCCAATATAGTAGGGCTGATACTGGCCGGTGTGGCCGTAGGGCCATATGGATTCAATCTTCTGGCCCGAGATGCGAGTTTCGAGATTTTCGGGCAGGTCGGCATACTGTATCTCATGTTTCTTGCAGCCGTGGAAATCGACATGTATCATCTGCGGCGCAACTATCGCAGCGGCATACTCTTCGGCCTTATTACCTTTCTGATACCGATGGGAGTCGGGATTCCGCTTACGCACTATGCTCTTGGCACCGGCTGGACCACAGCAGTGCTCATATCGAGCATGTATGCCTCCCACACGCTGATATCCTATCCGGTAGTGAGTCGTTTCGGGCTGAGCAATAACCGTGGGGCCGTCATAGCCGTATGCGGCACGATTGTGGCCGTGCTTCTCGCCCTTCTTGCACTGGCCGAAGTGGTGGAGGTGCGGGCCTCGGGGCGTTTTGAAGTGATGAGCCTTGTGTGGCTGCTGCTCCAGATGGCAGTATACGCACTGGCTGTGGGATGGAGTTTTCCGAGAATGACGCGATGGTTCTTCCGCAAGACAAGCGACTCGGTGGTGCAGTTCATCTTCATCCTGACGCTTGTGCTCGTGGCTTCGACTCTGGCGCGCCTCATAGGGATCGAGGCCATATTGGGCGCCTTCTATGCCGGACTGGTGCTCAACCGCTTCATACCGACACGTTCGGCTCTTATGCACAGGATATCCTTTGTGGGCAATGCGATTTTCATACCTTACTTCCTTATCGGAGTGGGGATGCTGATCAATGTGCATGTGATATTCCGGGGGTGGGGAGTGGCCCAGGCCGCCGGAGTGATGACGGCCACCGCGCTTGCCACCAAATGGCTGGCCGCGTATTTCAGTCAGCGCCTTACGGGGCTTGACACGAATGGCCGGAGGCTGATGTTCGGACTCTCCTCCGGAAAGGCTGCGGCCACGATTGCAGCCACGATGATCGGCTATCAGTACGGGCTGCTGACAGAAGACATGATGAACGGCGCGGTAGTGATGATACTCGTATGCTGCATCGTGGCGTCCGTGGCCACCGAGGGCGCCGCGCGCACACTGCGCATAGCCCTTTCGGCCGCCGAACTCGACACCGAGACCCCGCTCAAGGCAGGATTCGCCCGGCAGATAGTGGCTGTGAGCAATCCGCTCACAGCCGAGGGAATCATGCGTATGGCGGTATTCATGCGCAACCCTCTCAATGATTTCCCCGTCACGGCGCTTTTCGTGCGCCGCAACGACGACCCCGCGATGCTGCGTGACGGACGCCAGTCGCTTCAGCTGGCGCGCATGGCGGCCGAGTCGATGGATGTGGAGTGCCGGGAGGTGGAGCGGTTCGACCTCAATGTGATGGCAGGAGTGACCAACGTGATGCGTGAGCATCATGCCACAGAGGTGGTGATCGGGCTTCACAGGCGCTCGAATATAGTCGACAGCTTCTTCGGCAACATGATTGAGCAGCTGCTCCGTCAGACTGACAGGATGATTATCATGTCGAGGTGTTTCATACCGGTAGATACGGTAAAGAAGATCTTCGTATACGTGCCCGGCAACGCGCAGTATGAGACGGGGTTCTGCGAATGGATAGCACGTGTGGGTAATCTCGGGGCACAGCTGGGTTGCCAGGTGCGCTTCATGTGTATGGCAGCCACCGGCGAATATATCGAATCGCATATAGCCGAAGGAGGATATGCCGTGCGCCGCGATTATGCCGACATGAAGAGTTGGGATGATTTCATCATACTCTCGTCGCAGGTGGGCGAAGACGACCTGCTGATAGTAGTCGGGGCCAGAAAAGGATCGGTATCCTATTCCGGAGATTATGACAACATGCCCTCGTTTCTGGGACGCAATTTCCGTAACCATAACCTTACTCTTATCATACCGGGACAGTTCGGCAAAGGAGTGCCGCAGTCGACCGATAAATCCCTTCTTTCAGTATGATGGCGATGACTTATCGCATCATTCAGTTGTTATCATTAAAAAAACATTGAAATGCACATAAATCATCAACAATACGCAAAGCCATACGCGCTGTTTGCCTGCGCCGTGATTATGATATCGGTCGGCATCTCCGGATGCTCCGGCCGGGATAGCGCGCGGCAAGAAGACGACACACTGCAGGATACATTGGCAGAAACCCCTCTGATGGCCGACACGATTGCCGGACCGGCAGATCATGAGCTGACTGCCGGAGGCGTGGAACGCATTCAGATCGGGATGCAGACAGCACACATCCCTCCATACGAAGAGGGAGTCTACGACGAGATGACCAAAGAGGAGGGTAACGAATCCAATTCCTACATCTTTTTCTACGGCGGAGCACCGCTTTTCTGTGCATATGAATTTACGGAGGGCACGATAGATGTGATAAGTGCCGAGTCGCCCCATATAGTGGTGTGTGCCCCCGAAGGGGAGATGCTGCGTATAGGCGATGAGTTCTCGCGTGTGCTGTCGCTTCCCGGGGTGGAGGCAGAGTGGGAGGATTCCGATGATGAGGGGATGTGGTGCTGGCATTGGCGGGGGATATGGTTCCAGCCTGACCAGTCGCATCTGCCGGAGGCCTTGAGTCGTGAACTATACAGCGACGTGGCGCCGCCGGCCGACGCCGCATTTACCCCCGGGGTGCGTATCGGATATATCGGCACCGGACTCCCCTGGTAGCTTGAGCACACACGGCCCCGGCCGAAGAATCCGGAGGCTCGCAACGCAGGTTAAAACCAAGCATACATCATGTTGCATCGACTTTATGAAGACATAACGGCCCTTGACGTGAATTTGGCCAATACACTGTTCCGTATGCTGCTGAGCATGGCACTCGGGGTAGTGGTCGGCGCCGAACGCAAGCGTAAAGGACAGATAGCCGGCATCCGCACATTTGCCCTCATAACGATGGGAGCATGTCTGGCCATGCTGCTATCAATCTACGTCCCGCAGGTATATCTCGGACTGAAGAACGGCGATCCCGGCAGGATTGCGGCGCAGGTCATCACCGGTATCGGTTTCCTTGGCGGCGGAGCCATGATAAGGGCCAAAGGCTCGGTAAAAGGGCTCACCACGGCTGCCGGAATATGGATTGCAGCCATAATAGGGATGGCCGTAGGGGTGGGGATGTATGTGGCCGCCATCTGCTCCACGGTGCTGATACTGGTGGTGCTCGTCATGTTCGACTGGTATGAGCACTGGCAGAGCGTGGGGCAGGAAAGCAAAGCCATCAATGTGCGTGTGAAAGGAATTGTAAGCGACATATCCCCCTACCGCAGGGTATTCGCCGACAATCAGATACATCTGAGCACATTCTTTGTGGAATATAACTATTCGGCCGACAGCACCGAACTTAGTTTTCTCGTGCTCGGCCATTCCCATGCCGATTATCTTCCGCTGCTCGCGGCGCTGCGCATGGTGGAGCCCACAATATCGATAACCCTATCATCACAGACAGAAATATGAATACCAACGCCCTGATTGCCGACCTCGCCTGGATACTGCTGCTCGGATCGGTAGTGACCCTGCTATTTAAGAAATTGCGTCAGCCCGTGGTATTGGGCTATATACTTGCCGGATTCCTGGCGAGTCCGAAATTCACATGGCTCCCATCGATATCCAATCTCGACAATATAGAATTCTGGGCCGAACTCGGCATAGTGGTGCTGATGTTCTGCCTCGGACTGGAGTTCAGTTTCAAGAAGCTGCTGAACTCCGGGAGTTCGGCGATAGTTACGGCCCTGATTATCATCACCGGCATGACAATGGCCGGATTCGGCGTAGGATGCCTGCTGCATCTCAACACAATCAACTGTATCTTCCTCGGTGGCATGATATCCATGTCATCGACCACGATAATCCTCAAATCACTGACAGATCTCGGGTTGCGCCAGAATAAATTCGCCACAATGGTGCTGTCGGTGCTGATTATCGAGGATCTTTTCGCCGTGCTTATGCTTGTGCTTCTGTCGTCGATGGCCGTTGGCGACGTGCAGGGGATGGAACTCCTCTACAGCGTCGGCAAACTGCTCTTCTTCTTGATCATATGGTTTGTGGTGGGAGTATACGTGATTCCGTCGCTGCTCGTGCGTCTGCGCGGCTATCTCAACGACGAGACACTGCTTGTGGTGTCGATGGCTCTCTGCTTTGCCATGGCCGTCTTCTCCGTGTCGTGCGGCTTCTCGCTTGAACTCGGCGCCTTCGTGATGGGGTCGATACTGGCAGGCACAATGGCTGCCGAGCGCATAGAGCATGTGGTGGTGCCGGTCAAGGACCTCTTTGGCTCAGTCTTTTTCATTTCGGTGGGTATGATGGTCGACCCGGGAATCCTGGTGTCATACTGGTGGGAAATCCTTCTGCTGGCCGCAGTAGTGATTACAGGGATGATAATATTCGGCTCACTGGGAATGCTTGTCACGGGGCAAAGCCTGAAAGTGGCCATAGAGAGCGGCTTCACGCTCACGCAGATTGGAGAATTCTCCTTCATCATAGCCTCATTAGGGATGAGCCTGGGAGTGCTGCAGCCCAGTCTGTATCCGATTATAGTGGCAGTGTCAGTGATAACGATATTCACCACCCCTTACTTCATCAAGATGGCCCGTACGGTCTACGACCGTCTGCTGCCGCATCTGCCTCAGGGTCTGCACTTCCTGATAGAGCGCTATTCGAAGCAGGCCTCTGATGCGAGTGATACCAGTCGCCTGTGGCGCGACATACTGAGTCGCTATCTCTGGCGGATAGTGCTTTATTCAGTGGTGTTGCTGGCTGTGATACTTGTGTCGCGTCAGCACCTCTACCCGTTGCTCGAGGGGATGTTCAGCCGCTGGGGACATCTGATGGCCACGGTGCTGACGCTGGCGGCGATGTCGCCGTTTCTTGTGGCGCTGTCGTTCAGCAGTACAAAGCCCGATGAGCGGATGCGACTGCACCAGACGGCATCGTTCTATGATGTGCCGCTTGTGGCTATGCGAATCATACGCTATCTCGTAGCGATGCTGTTTACGGTCTATTTCGTCACTCTTTCCTACGGCTCGATGATCGGATGGATTGTGGGGGTATGTTTCTTTGTGTTGATAATACTCTTCGCCTCCGGGCGTATCATGCAACGCTATAACCGGATGGAAGAGCGCTTCATGGACAATCTCAATATCCGTGAGAATACGCGTTCGGGGCGCAACAACAACCTTGTCGACGACCTTCACCAGGCTTATATCCAGGTGGGTCCAAACAGTATCTTCGTGGGCGACCGGCTCAAGGATTCGGGTCTGCGGGCAGATTACGGCGTCAGCATATCGAGCATACAGCGCGGACAACTGATGATACCTCTGCCGGGGGGAGAGACGCGCATATTCCCCGGCGACATACTTGGTGTGATAGGCAATGATGAGCAAATCAAGGCCCTCAACGACGACATAGAGCGCGATGAGGCGCATTTCAGCCAGCACGTGTGCGGATACAAACATGTGGAACTTAAGAGTATCCTGCTGACACCGGCCTCGCCTATAGTCAATGTGCCTCTGCGCGACACTCGGATACGCGAGCAGTTCCACAGTATGCTGGTCAAGGTGCATCGCGACGGAGAGTATTTCGAGCCCCGTCCTGACACAGTGCTTCAGCCCGGCGACCTCGTATGGGTGGTGGGCGACACCGACCTTATTCCGGCCATGAAGTGATACTGACGGGGCAGAACATGATTCGTGCCGGGGTGAAAACAATGCGGGGCCGTCATCTTTAACAGGATGGCGGCCCCGCATGGCATGTTGCCGGAGTAGGCATTCAAAGTGGAAAGAGGCGGGTCAGTCGCGCTTCTCCCGTAGGTCGGCAAGCAGTTGCTTGCGGCGGATGCGCTGCACCACGTAGAGGTCGTAATAGCTGAGCAGGAGAGTGGTGAGCGGGAGCGCGATTATCAGCCCGAGGAATCCCAGAAGACTACCCCATACAGAGAGCGAGAGAAGTATGATGGCAGGATTAAGCCCCATGGCCTTCCCCATGATTTTTGGGGTGAGTATCAGATCCTGAATGCACTGCACCACAACATACACAGCCATCGACTCCCAGAAAATCACCCAGAAATCCACTCCATCGGCCACATAAGCCACCACACAGAGCACCGCCGTCACCGGCAGCGATATCAGCTGTAGATAAGGCACCATGTTGAGCAATCCGATAAACAGTCCGAGCACCACCCCCATCGGCAGCCCGATGATAAGGAACCCGATTGCGAAAAGCACACCTACGCTCATGGCGATTACAAACTGGCCTCGGAAATAGCGGTTCATGGCGTTCTTTACATCATCAAATATATGGAATACTCTGTGGCGGTGCTGATAAGGCACAAGCTGGCGGAATGAAAGCATCAGACGCTCGTAATCGAGCATGATGAATATCAGATACAGAAACACGATTACCCAGCTCACCACTCCGAATATGAAAGCTACCGAAGAACTGACGAAGTTCCACGATGAAGAAAGCGTCTGCTTCGTCAGACGGATCCATTCCTCGCGGCTCATCCATCGCGAGATTTCTTCAAGGTTGATATTATCGCGGATGAAATCATGGATTCTCTCCGACACATACGGTATGTGAATCTGAGTAGTGGCGTATTTAGTGATAGTGGCAGCCATCTCACGGCATTCATGTATCAGATAGGGGATGAAAATCATGCAGAATATGGTCAGCAGAGCCAATGCCTCAAGCAGCGTGAGCACCACCGGGAGAAACCTGCTCTTAAGCCTGAAAACACGCATGTTGAATTTCACCACAGGCTCAAGAATATATGCCATCAGACAGGCCACCATGAAAGGCAGCAGCACAGCCTTGAGCACGTCCAGAAGATAGAGGGCGCCCAGTATCCCGATTACAGTGAATACGATTCTGACCACGCGGTCGAAAGTGTATGGCGTACGATAGTCCATCATAAGTGTGTGTAAATATAGATGTTGGATGATTTGAGTCGAGGCGCATCCCTGAGGATGCTGAACGGCCGGATTGCGGCCTGTCGCGGCAATTGGTGGCCGCAGACTGCAAAAGTAATTGAAAATGGCAGGATATGCAATATGTAGTTTGCATAATTTAAGATTTAGATAATCATAAAGCAATATGGAATTGTTAATTTTGTAGAATGAAAAAATCAGCCGTATCAGATAGGAGAGAAATCAGCCGCATCGGGTGGCGTGACATGATTGCACTGTTCGCCATGATGTTGTCGGCAGTCATGGCCTGTGCCCTGACCCCTCAGGAGGCGGTCAGCCGGTTTGCCGGCACCCCTCGGTTGCCGCAAGGGAGTATGGCAGTGCTCGTGACAGAATTGCCCACCGGCAAAGTGCTTGCATCCTACAATGCCGACCACTCGCTGACGCCGGCCTCGATAATGAAATGTATCTCCATTGCCTCGCTGAGTGAGACAATGGATATGGAGCAGCCAATATTGACTCCCGTCTTTGTAGATGCCGACATAGATGCCGACGGAGTGCTGGAAGGGAATATTATTGTTGTAGGGCAGGGCGACCCTTCGGTCAATTCAAAAATCTGGCCTGTAGGCACCGGACTGACCGATGAAATAACCGAAGCTCTCCGCCATGCCGGAGTAAAGTCGGTGAAAGGCGACATAATAGTTGATGACAGCTACTTCAAGGGAGACCCGGTCCCCCCGACATGGGCTTCAGCCGACTTGCCGCATTCATATGGCACAGGGTCGCACGCCTTCAATTATGCCAATAATTCGTCAGGGAAAAGTTCTGTCAAGAATCCGGCGGCCGCGTTCCGCAGCGACCTGCGGCGCAAACTCGCGGAGGCGGGCATAAGCATCGGTGACGAACCGCTGAGACGTGGCCCCGACAGAGAACTGCTGCTTCATGCCTCGCCCGAACTCAAGGAGATAATGCGTTCATGCATGATGCGCAGCGATAATCTCTATGCAGAGACTGCATTGCGCCTTTTCGGTAAAGCCGATGGGGGCGACGGCAGTACCGAAGATGCGGCCCGGCGCGAACGCGAATTCTGGCAAGACCGCAGGCTCAATCTCAATGGAGTGCGCATCATCGACGGCTCAGGACTGTCGCGAAGCAACCGTATGACCGCAAGATTCATGGAAAACGTGTTGCGTGACAAAAGCGGAGATGTGGAGTATGTAAGCTTCTTCCCGCTGGCAGGACAGGAGGGAACGCTGAAGAAATTGCTTGCCGACACTCCCCTCGACAGTTATCTGGCCATGAAGACCGGAAGCATGAAAGGGATACAGTGCTATGCCGGATATAAACTTGACGATGACTTCGCACCGACACATGTGGTGGTGGTGATGGTCAATGATTTCAAATGCGACAGGGCGTATCTGCGCGCGCAGGTAGAGAAAATGCTGCTCGAAATCTTTTCAGATGACAATATTACGAACAAGAAATTTACCAATCCCCAGAAAAACATAAAGGATTATGCAAATTGAATCATACCCCCTGTTGAAGGAGGACATTCAGCGGATGCTCGACATTACTTATGAACTTGAGGGACTGTTGCATCTATGGGTCAATAGGGAGGAGGACGCGCCGATGCGCCTCATGCCATTGATTAAGTCAAAGATAGCGACGCTCTCAACGCTTATAGAGAACCCGGGAATTCCGGATCCGGCCGATTACATGTCCCTGATGGGCATGGATTCCGACGATTGCTCATATGCCATCCCGGATGAGGAGGAATATGACGAGACTCCGGTCTTACAGACCGGGATTAATCCGGAATCCGGACTGCCCGATGCCAATGATATGCCCGAGAACGCTGCGGAGTCCGAACCCGGCATATGCGCGGAGTGCAGCGTGATTGCTGAGAGTCCGGCCTCCGGAGATGTTCCGGGTGGCATCGGCCCGGAGGATTGCACGGCAGTGGCCGGAGAAATCTCCGCCGCCTCCGATGTGCCCGATGAAACCGATGATGAACCGGCGGCGGCTGAGACGAATGATGCGATATCCCCTGAATCCGATGAAATTGCCGTAACAGAAACCTTAGAAGAGTCCGGCGTCAAGTCAGACGATATGGCCGGAGAAGAGGCGGAAAACAAAGAATCGCAGGCGGCTGTCCGGCAGCGCCAGAAGGTCCCGGTATTCAGCATCAACGACCGTTTCCTCTATTCACGTGAATTGTTTGGAGGCCGGGTGGCGGATTTTGAATCTGCACTAAAGGATGTGGCCGGAATGGAGAGTTACGAAGAGGCAGAAGAATACTTCTATACCGAATGGAATCTTGATCCGGAGTCGCCGGTAGTGAAAGGATTCCTTGATGTGATAAGCAAGTGCTCGAATTTAAACTGAATTCAACGGCAGGATTCATTGAAGATAAGTAAGTGTTCAGATTTAACCGATAGCAATTGAAAGGGAATCCTTTATACAATAAATTAAATTTGAGCACCTGCTTGCCGAGCCGATATGGAAGCCGTTTAAACGACTTCAGTGTTTGATCGAAACACTTACTTAAAAATCACTTAGACATGGGAAAACTGTATATCGTGCCGACCCCGGTGGGCAACTTTGAGGATATGACCCTCCGGGCTATCCGGGTGCTTGGTGAGGCTGATCTGATACTTGCCGAAGACACCCGCACAAGTGCGGTGCTGCTCAGGCACTTTGATATTCGCACTCCGATGCAGAGTCATCATAAATACAATGAGCATACGGCCGTGGCCAAAGTAGTGGAAATGCTTCGCGAAGGGCGCACGATTGCGCTGATATCCGATGCCGGCACACCCGGGATATCCGATCCCGGATTTCTGTTGAGCAGAGAATGCCGCCGGGAGGGGATAGAAGTGGAATGTCTGCCCGGAGCCACAGCATTCGTGCCGGCGTTGGTAGACAGCGGATTGCCTTGCGACCGATTTCATTTCGAGGGATTTCTGCCTGTCAAGAAAGGGCGTCAGACGCGCCTGTCGCAGCTTGCACTTAAGGAAGAGACAATGGTGTTTTATGAGTCTCCCCACCGGATAGCGCGCACGCTGACCGATATGGCCGCAGCCTTCGGGGCCGACAGAGAGGCGGCAGTGGTGAGGGAAATCTCAAAAAAGTTTGAGACCCACTACCTTTCAACCCTCGGAGAACTGCAATCTGCATTTGAAGTGAACCAACCGAAGGGTGAATTTGTTATTATAGTCGACGGAAAGAAAAAAGAACGTCCGGCACGAAAATCGTCTGACAATGACCCGTTTGCAGGCTGGCTCCCCGTGGCGGCGGCGACGGGAGCGGAGGACTGAACGGGTGAAGGGTGTTCCGAAATCCGCAAGAGAACCTATAAACTTTAAAACTTTTACTTATGGGTTGGAGATATTTAATTGGGCGACGGAATATTATAAAGACCCAAGCAACGTTTATATAAGAGAGAGTTCGGATTTAAACGATGGCAAACGAAAAAAAACCGTTTAAATTTAAACACTTACTTAGAGAAACGCAATTAATACGACAATCCCGCAAAACAGATTCAGTATGAAGAAAAGTATGCTTTTGGTCGGACTTGCAGCCGTTCTGCTTGGCGCATGCTCCGGCAATGAGAAAAAACTTGCCGATGACTCGGCCCGTATCGCCGGCCTGCAGATGCAGTATAATGAAGCATCCAGCTTCAACGACTCGTTGCTCCTTCTGATGGGCGACATCTATACCGGACTTGATTCGATCAATCAGCAAGAAGGGCTTCTCTATAAGACAGGCGGAGGCGAGGGTGTAGACCGTCGAGAGGAAATCCGCCGCAACCTCGCCACCATCCGTCAGCGTCTTGCCGCCAACAAGGCTCTGCTTGAAGAACTTCAGGCCAAGGCTGCCGCATCAGGCAAGGACAATACAGTGCTCAACAAGACAATCGACCAGCTCAAAGCCCGTCTGGCCGAACAGGATACAAAAATCGCCCAGCTCACTTCCGATCTCGAGAAAGCCAATGCCCAGATCTCAGAGCTGAATACACAGGTGGCCGAAGGTCAGAAACAGGTTGAAGAGGCCAATGCGGCCACAGCCGAGGCCCAGGCCCAGACAGTGGCAGCCGAGAATGAAGCCAATAAGGTATACTATGCCATCGGCACCAACAAAGAGCTGAAGAAGAACGGACTGCTTGAGAAGAAATTCCTCGGCTCGACCAAGGTGCTTCAGGGCGACTTCAATCAGAACTACTTCACAGTAGCCGACAAACGCACCCTCACATCTATCCCCACCGGCAGCAAGAAAGTGAAAGTTCGCACCAATATGCCCGAGGGAAGCTACGAAATCGTAGGTGGCAAGGATGAAAACAAGACACTGAAAATCACCAACCCGGCCAAATTCTGGAGCATGTCGCCCTATCTGGTCGTAGAGGTGAACTGATAAATATCCGCGAAAAATAAACATATGCCAGCCGCCGATTGCGGCTGGCATACAGTCATCAGCCTGTGGCGTCCATATGACGCCACAGGCTTTTTCTAAGTCTATATACGTTGATAAATCTGAACATTTACTTTAAGTGCGCCGGAGTGTTTTGTATCTCCCGACTAACCGGCGGACGACTCGCAATTCGAGCCGCTTCTCAAGGCCGATTGCCATATCCATATGCCGGGGCGCATTGATACGGGTTGGAAAATACGCCCCTTCCCGGCATTGATATATATTGTGTGACATGGGGTTAAAAGTGTGAAAAGAAAGATTAAAAGTGAAAAGAAAGAGATGAGGGTATTTGTTTGTTAGGATATTTTTCGTAATTTTGGTGAAAATTGAATAATATATGAAATATTCGCGCCAATCCCGAATACAGCATAAGTTCACCGCGGGTATCCAGGTGGAGCTTGTCATGATACTTGTGTCACTGCTGATGATACTGGCTCAGGGGTGCAAACCCACAGAGAAAAATTATCGGTCGGCCTATGACGTGGCGCGAGAAAAGCGAGATCGCGACCGTGCCTCCCGAGAAGAACTTCAGAAAGATATGGGTTTGCAGAGTGCCGGAAAGATGGAGCAGGGGGACGGCGAGGCCACGATATCCGTGATAGACGGGAAAAAGGTATGGACCCGACATCTGAATTTCCAGCGAAAAGATTCGGTGCTGATGTATGCAGTGAGTGTCGGGACATTCGGAATGGGAATCAACGCGCGTGCATTGGCCGCAGATCTTCAGGCGTCAGGATGGAGAGAATCCAAAGTGGCGGAGGGAGGCGGCCGCAGCTTCGTAATCATAGGAAGCAGCAATAAAACAGAAGATGCGATGCAATTGCTTTTAGAGTTTGACAAGCAGCATGAAAGATGGCAATATGTCGGTCAGCCCGGAGTGATGCTTATAATCGGAGGCTCTAAATGACGTTTTGAGTGTCAGAATTAAGCTGATTGATGAAACGATGGGAATCCGTGATTCCCGTGTGTAATGAAGGGGGAAAATTGACGATATTAATAAATGGGGGAAAAATCAAAAATTTAATGTGAGTAAGTATTGCCATGTCTAAAAAAACATTAAATTTGCGATATGAAGTGTAAAGCCTCGCTTCGCCGGCACACCGGGAGGGTGAAAAAACCGAGCGGAAGATAGTAGCGTAGACGTTATCCATTCGGATATTCGAAGCCGCGAAACAGAGGCAGGACCACATCTACCAAACGTAACGCAACAACCGAACAAACCAACGTTCTCGAACAACAATAACCAAGTCATAAACACTTCAAGTATGAGAAAACTGTTTTTACTCATGATTAGCGTGATGCTGTGTGCGATAGGTCTTCAGGCCCAGACGCGCACCATCCACGGCACCGTGCTCGACGCCTCCAACCAGGAGCCGCTGATTGGTGCGACAATCATGCCTATCGGCGGGGGCAATGGAGCCGCGGCCGATATCGACGGTCATTTCACCATCACCGTCCCCGCCAACGTCAAGAAGGCGCAAGTGTCATACGTGGGTTTCACGACAAAGCAGGTCGAGCTTACTCCGAACATGACAGTCTATCTCGACGCCTCTTCCACATCACTTGATGACGTGGTAGTCGTGGCCTATGGTACAGCCACCAAAGAGTCGCTCACCGGCTCCGTGGCCGTAGTAGGCTCCAAGGACATTGAAGACCGTCCGGTGACCAGCGTAACCTCGGCTCTTGAGGGTAATGCCCCCGGCGTACAGGTCAACAACTCAGTGGGCACACCTGGCTCTGAGCCGGAGATCCGTATCCGAGGCTTCAACTCAATCAATGGTGTCAACTCTCCGTTGTATGTAGTGGACGGCATCCCTTACGACGGCTCGATTGCCGATATCAACCCGGCCGATATCGAATCAATGTCGGTGCTTAAGGATGCGGCGTCTGCCGCACTTTACGGTAACAAGGGTGCCAACGGTGTGATTCTGATCACCACCAAAAAGGCTAAGAATGTGGGTCAGGTCGATGTGACACTGCAGGTGCGCCAGGGTATGTACACCAAAGGTATCCCCAACTACGACCGACTTGGTGCCGCCGACTGGATGCAGGTAGCCTTTAACGGTTATACCGCAGGTAATGTCTCCAATGGCTCGGCTGCCTCACTTGCCGAGGCAATCAATACATATCGCGGCAACTTCATAAGTGCATATGCGAAGTCAAATGTATTCGGTGTTCCTGACTCCGAACTGTTCGATGCCACCGGCCGTTTCGTAGGAGGCAACCCGTTGCCCGGTTATACCGACCTTGACTGGTGGGATGCAGTGAGTGTAAGCTCCGGTTACCGCCAGGAATACAATGTGAACGCTGCGGCAGCCACAGAGAAATTCAATATCTTCGCATCTGTAGGTTATCTGAAGGAACACGGCTATACACTCCGAACAGACTTTGAGCGTTTCAACGCACGTGTCAACGCCAACTATAATCCTACCTCATATCTGAAGTTCGGCATCAATCTTGCTGCCGTGCAACAGGAAAATGAACTTCTGGCCAATACGTCGGGATCCTCGCAGGAGAATATCTTCAACACTCAGAGTTTGGCTCCTATCTATCCTTACTATCAGCACGATGCCGACGGCAATATCCTGTATGACGACAATGGACAGCCCCTCTGGAATGAAGCCGGTTATCTTGGCGGAACCAACATCGGTTACACCGCGCGTGCCGACGAATCTCACAACTCGGCTACTGTCGTCGACGGTTCGATCTACGGTACGGCCGTAATCCCTTATGGCTTTGAACTGACAGTGCGTGGCACAATGCACCGCGACAAGACCAACTTCTATAGTACTCAGAATAAAAAGATGGGTTCGGGTGCGCCTGCAGGCGGCTCAATCAAACGCACATACGGGCAGTACAACAGCCATACATTCCTTCAGGAACTTAACTGGAGTCGTGAATACGGCTTGCACCATATCGATGTATTGCTTCACCATGAGAACACCACTTATCGTTCTGACAAAAATGGTCTGACTGCGTTCACTCAGATGTATGAGGGCAACTCGAACCTGTCAAACTATGTTCCCTCGGATGACCACCCTGTGACAATCAATGGTGAGATTGTAGAGACACATGACGAGTCATACCTCGGCCGTGCGCGCTATAACTACAACCAGAAATATTTCGGCGAATTTTCTGTTCGTCGCGACGGTACATCACGATTCTCAAAAGAAAACCGCTGGGGTACATTCTGGAGTGTGGGTGCGAGCTGGATTATCTCCAAAGAGAAGTTCATGCAGAATCTCGTATGGATGGACTATCTGAAACTCCGCACCGCCTATGGTTCGGTAGGTAACTGTATGTCGGCTTCGGCCTATGCCTACATGTCGCTGTATGCATCAACCGGACTCCCCATTGACGGCAATTATGCAATTATACCTGCGCAGCTCGCCTCCAACAACGTAAAATGGGAGGCCACCAAGACATTTGATATCGCATTGGAGGGTTCGCTTTTCAATGAGCGTCTCGGCTTCAGTGTCGGCTTCTTCAACAAGGTCAACTCCGATCTTCTCTTCAGTGAGCCTAAGTCTCTTTCATCGGGTACAATCGGCAATGGAGGCGCAGTGCCGACAGTGCTGACCAATGTAGGCACGATGCGCAACACCGGTTGGGAGTTGTCGATCTATGGCGACGTGCTTCGTCTTGGCGACCTGACCTGGAGCCTTCAGGCAGACGCCACGTTCCTCAAGAACAAGATTACCAAACTTCCTGACCACCGCACTACATTCTCAGGCACCAGCATCCGTTCGGAAGGGATGTCGATTTATGAATTCTACTGCTATCCCTGGGCCGGTGTTGACCAGCTGACTGGTCAGAGCCTTTATCTGATCGACAAGTCATCTTACGACTACTATTCGTATGACGACAATTCCCAGCTCGTATTCGATGAGGACGTCTACAACCAGCAGATCGAGACCGCACGTGCGGAAGGAACACTCGTGGAATATGATGGCAAGCTTTATACCACGAATCCCAACTATGCCGGACGTGTCAGCAGCGGCACATCGCTTCCGACCGTCTATGGTTCATTCGGCACCAACCTTACCTGGAAGGGGCTTTCAGTAGGAGCGCTCTTTACTTATAGTCTGGGTGGCAAGACTCTTGACTCCAACTATGCGAGCTATATGTCAGTAGGTGATTCTCCCTCGGCACTCCACGTCGACATGCTCAAAGCATGGCAGCAGGCTCCCGAAGGGATGACGGCCGACAGCCCCAACCGTATCGATCCCAATGGTGTGCCTCAGGCGAACACATATCTTGGAATGTACAGCACCACCGGCTGGTCGACAAGATTCCTCACAAGCAGCGACTATCTGGTGTTCAAAAACCTCAATGTTAGCTACGAACTTCCCCGCAAATGGACAGCACCTCTGCAGCTTAAGAGTCTTAACGTAGGTGTCTCGATCGACAACCTCTTCACTCTGACCAAGCGCACCGGTATGAACCCGCAGCAGAGCTTCAAGGGAACCCAGGGCACAACGTTCGTTACTGCACGAGTGTATAGCTTCCAGCTGACTGCCCGTTTCTAAACCGCGGCAGGTTACAACAAAATACAATTTTCAACGAACTAAAGCAAAATGAAAAATATACTCTTAAAAGGCATTGCAGGAATCGCCTGTGCAGGTATGTTGGCGGGTTGCTCCTCCGACTATCTTGATGTGCAGCCCGAGACTGTAATCTCCACATCGCAGATCAATACGACGCAAGAAGGCGCACAGCAGGCCCTTTACGGTCTGTGCGAGACGATGTACTGCCCGATGGGCGACTACTTCGACAGCTATATATTCCCCAATGGAGAGCCATATATATCCACCGTCTACGGAGATATTCTGAGTCAGGATTATTTCTCCTACATGTGGGCTACCCGCGTAGGCTCCAACTTCTCATGGGCTGCGAATATGATGCCCGGCGGCTGGATTCCAACAATTCCATGGTCATACTGCTACAATCTTATCAATCAGGCCAACGTGATTCTCTCGGGTATCGACAATATTGATGGCGATGAAAACCAGCTCAAGCTGATTAAGGCTCAGGCACTCACCATTCGCGCGCATGCCTATACACGTCTTGTGCAGCTCTATGCTCCACGCTGGCAGGATTCTGAGAACGGTTCGCGCTATTGTGTCGTGATTCGTCTGACTCCCGGTGTGGAAGACGTGCCCCTGTCGACAATGAACGATGTGCTCGGTCAGATTTACAAAGACTGTGATGATGCCGCTCTTCTTTATAATGAATCGACTGCAAAGCGTTCCAAATCCTGGGAACCCGGTGTGGAAGTGGCATATGGCATCAAAGCAAGAGCCGCATTGCTTCGCGAAGACTGGGCGACTGCCCAGGATATGGCGCATAAGGCGCGTTCCGGCTATTCAATCATGACTCCCGATGAGTTCAAGGCCGGTTTCTGCTCTCCCACAAGCGAGTGGATGTGGTATGCCTACGGAGGTGACTTAGGTTACGCATGCTTCGGCACGATGTATGCCTGCAACGGCGCTTATCCCGGCGTATGGGGCGATGGCGCGGGTGCAATCAACTATGAACTATACCGTAAGTTCCCGGCTGGTGATATCCGCAGCGACCTCTTCTTCACCCCGGATAAGCTTGTCGGCGCAACTGTAGTTCCCTCGTCATTCTGGAGCTCTACCTATTGCGATCCCGTCTCGATGAACCTCAACAGTCTTCACGACCTGATGAAAGCTCAGATCCGAGCATACCAGAAGTCTCATATGCCGACTGACAAGTCAATCGATTGGCCGCTTCCCTACAACAACTTCCAGACAGGCAACAGTGATGAAAGCAAGGTGGTGTTTGGCGCACAGTATAAGTTCTGGGCCAAGAATGACTACGGTGTGGGCGATTACTGTATGATGCGTGCCTCCGAGATGCTTCTGACAGAGGCTGAAGCCGCTTGCCATAATAATCAGGAGTCTGTCGCAGTGGCAGCGCTTCTGGAACTTAATGCCCAGCGTAATCCCAACTACACATGCACGCTTAGCGGCGACGCCCTGCTTGAAGAGGTGAGACTGCAGCGTCGTTTCGAACTTTGGGGTGAAGGCTTCAGCTTCTTCGACCTCAAGCGTTGGAATATGCCTATGGTGCGCAATCCCTGGGAGCGTAATAATGTCAATTCCAACAACATTCCGGTGGCCTACAAGCTTCGCAAAGAACCCACAGACATAGGCTGGAAATTTGCAGTGCCCCTGAGTGAATCACGCTACAATAAGCTTATAGACCGTACGCTCGTGGACTATTGATATATCGGCAGTCCGCGCGAATATGCAATCATTGACTCAGCAAAACTGACAGTCAAATACATTAGAGGGAGAGTCCGGCATCTGATCAGATGCCGGACTCTTCTGCTGTATATTGAGTCGCGGGCATAATGCCGCTTCTCATTTCTGCAATCAGCAGCTTCATTCTGCCGTTTGCGGCTTGACATCCGGCAGGGGATATCCCCCTTCATTTCAGCAGCGGAATCGACTAAGAAACAGTCATAAATTAAATTTCAACACTTACTTAGGAGAATTGGCCAAAACAGAATGGGGAATGTGCGGATAGAGATGAAATATAGAGTGAACTATATTATGTAAGGTTAATTTCCCTGTTGATTTCTTGCATATGTCAGAAATAATTGTCAAATTTGCGATTGAAGAGTGTGTGTAATCCCGTTCCTATTGAGAGGCACAGTGGATTAAACTTCATAATGTTTAGAAATCCTATAACTCGACATAATTCATAACACATATTTAACTTAACTTAAAATGAAGAAAATCTTTACGCTTATGGCCGGCGTTGCAGTATGCGCCGTCGGTTATGCAGCAGCTCCGAAGTTGCCGGAGCCTGTAAAGGTGGAATCGACAGTGTCCCCAGAGATGCTCCAGAGTCTCCGCGTTGAAAATGCACGTGCATTCAATGACCCCGCTACAAAAGGCGATTATACCCGTACATGGACAGATGCCCAGGGCAGGGTATGGGATCTTCAGCTCAATATGTACGATCAGTCGTTGGGAGATTTCTTCGGATTGGTGACAAAGGATAATAAGCCATTGACATTCGATGACCTGCCATACTATCCGGCTCGTTACATGCTCCGTCGTTTCAATGCCGACCAGACTGCGATAGTGGATGGCGTGATGTTCTATATGGCATGGCCTACCTACTATATCTACGATCAGATCTTCACGTATGATGGCGAATTGGATTCCAATGATAATATCCCTGTCGATAAGCGTAACTACGAAGTTGTTCCCCCGTCGGAACTCCTCAACAATACACGCGGCTGCCGCACATTCACAGAGCGCCCTGACGGTATGGTAGGCGGTATCCTGAACGAATCCAATACCGGCTGGTCTACTTTCGGCATCATGAACAATAAATGGCTCAAGATTTCAGCCGTTTATAATGGTGCGGAATGCTATACTCTTGTTGATGGCAACACAGCCTCGACTCTGGTATTCAGTTCATACGACATCGCCGACAATTCAATGGGCGTGCGCAACCGTATCTTCATCTCCACAGCCAATGGCGGACGTCAGACAATCGCCAACAACTATTCTGGTACAGCCGATGTCGAGGGCTTCGAACCCCGCTACGTGGATAATTCATTCGGTGATATCCACGTATTCAACGCAGGTCTCCTGAACAGCACCGTACTTGGCGGTAATAACCCCTTTACTGACAATAAGTTTGGTGATGTGACCGCATTCTATGTGGCAGCAAGTGATCCGGTGTATGTATGGAGTGTGGATCCGAGTGCCACACAGTTCAGCCCCAGTGTGGTTCGCCTGTACTATGCTAATGAAGGGAATACGAATATCTCTGAGGTGCAGCAGAACCTTATGCTTGGTTATGCCTTCGGTGATGCTTCTTATGCAAAAGACACATCTCTCGATCCGAAGGAGATGATGTTCAAGTTAAACGAAGGTGAGATTGCCTATGAGCCGAGTCTCGACCAGTATTTCACAAAGATTTATCCTATGCCCAACACATTCGTGACAGCCGGCCTTGCCGTCAGCTGGTCAGAAGAGTTCGGCATGGAGGTCGACAATCAGGGAAGTGTGCTCGTGCTTGAAGGTCCGCAGGAATTCGGCTGGGGTACAAAAGATGGGTTCACCGGCTCTTTCCGTTCGCAGTGGTCGCGCTACGTGTCAACTAAGAGCACCGGCAATATCATCTACCACTATGATCCCAAAAACGTTCAGCTCACACGTACGTTCTCTTCTATAGGCGAACTCGCACCCTCTGGTGTTGAAGACGTAGTGGCTGAGGATGCTCAGGCACAGGTTGTGGCCAGCAACGGCATGATCAGCGTGAATGCCGGTCAGAAGGCTCCGATCGCTATCTTCACTCTCGACGGCAAGCTCGTGAAGGCAGTAGAGGCCGAGAACGTAGCTGTTGAGGCTGCCAAGGGCGTTTACGTGGTACGCGTAGGCGAGAAGGCTACCAAGGTAGTGCTCTAAGACTTCTCAGAATCAGAAAGAATCAATTTATGCAATAGTATTCCCCTCGGCGTTGTGATATCGCCGGGGGGAATCTTTTATGCCAGGCATGCGACGCCAATGAGTCTGCACCTTTAGACCGCAACTGCAATGTCAGGGTAGGGAATCTTCACATATCAAACCAATCGCGAAGCCGAAGCGTTATACCGTTGAAAAGGGTTTAAACGACTCCTGAACGACTTCACATACTTAGCCGATAAATTTCCCAAAGATTCCGTTATATGAGACATATCGCATTTCCAGCCATTATGACGGCTGCCATTGTAGCAGGTTCGCTTTTGTCAGTCACATCAGATGCATCCGCGTGCTCGCGTATCCTTTATGAGGGAAGTGACTCACTATACGTGGTGGGGCGTTCGCTCGACTGGAAAACCCCAATCC
Organism: Porphyromonadaceae bacterium UBA7141; assembly: GCA_002491945.1. Classification (GTDB taxonomy): domain Bacteria; phylum Bacteroidota; class Bacteroidia; order Bacteroidales; family Muribaculaceae; genus Lepagella. The sequence goes on along the minus strand of DKWX01000034.1, from coordinate 13,672 downwards.
CCACAAATCTATACGTCTATCCACGCGGGATACATAAGAAGGGATCTGACAGACCTGGAGCTATAGAGTGGGATTCCAGATACGGAGCCGTCTATGCTGTGGGATATGACGGCGGCATTACCGAGGGGATGAATGAAAAGGGGCTTGTAGTCAACGGCCTCTTCTGCAAGGGGACAGTCTACGAGAGTGAGGCCACCTCATCGCGGCCCCCGATCTCGATGTCGATGTTTATCGGGTGGCTGCTCGACTGCAATGCCACGGTCGAGGAAGTGAAGGATGTGCTGCGCCGACATGATTTCAGTCTTTCCGGGGCCACATTCGACGGCGGGACAGCCTCCACACTCCACTGGGGTGTGACCGATGCCACAGGCCGCTCCATAATCTTTGAATTCGACAACGGCACAATCAATATATTTGAAATGGGCGACTACCGGGCCATGACCAACGACCCTCAGTGGCCTTCGATGACGGCTATAGTCGACTACTGGCAGAAAAAAGGGGGGCATAATACATTGCCCGGCACCGTGTCATCGCCCGACCGGTGTGTGCGCGGCAACTATTTCGCCCATCATGTGCAGCCGACAGGAGACACCGACCTGGGAGTGTCGATAGCCCGAAGCATATTGGTGAATTGTAGCGTCCCCTATACTTATGAGGTGGAGACCGAGCCTAATCTAAGCAGCACCCAATGGCGCAGTTTCTCCGACACGCGCGACCTGCGCTATTATTTCGATATCGTCACCAACCCCGGGATGTACTATATCGATCTGAGTCAATGCGACCTGAGCAAGGGTGCGCCTGTGCGTCGCATGGATACTGTAAAAGAGACGCAGATTGTGGGGAATGCCAACCACTGTCTGGAGAAGAACCCCGGATTCACTCCGATGTATTGACATGTCCGCAGCATAATACTCCTGACAGGCATACCGTATTCTGTCGGACACCGCATTTGCGGGTGTCGGCCCAATTCACTCCGATATATTGATTTCGGGCAGCTCCTTTCGGGGACGCTGTCCGAAAGTGTATCCGATGGAGAATGTGGCGGCAATGGGGGTGGCGGTGCCTCGGCCGGGAGTGAACCAGGCCGGATAGTCGGGATTGCTGTATGTCTGATGTAGATTGAAATTGTATCTTACGGACCAGCCCATGAAAAGACCTTTCCACAATTTTACCTTTAGTCCGGCCAAAGCCTGACCGTAGAAGGCTGTGGAGGTTAATCCGGTGACTTGAGCCGGGCCATCAGCCTGATAATACTCCGACCCTGCCTGAATGCCATGGATATCGTAGCTGAAACTGCTCCATCCGGCCCTCAGGCCGATGAAAAACTGATAGTCAGGGTTGCTCTTGTAGAGGAAATTATAGTTCATGCCGATGCGCGCATAGACAGAAGGAGCCACCTTGAAGTTGCACCGTCCGTCGTCGGGCCATGCATTGGAGAAAGCCACTCCAAGCTCTGCGACAGGGAAAAACCAGTTGTGGACCGAGCAGTCGGCCCATATGTCAAAAGAAGCCCTGCGCTGTCCGATAATCATCATCACGGCATCGAAGAAGTTGGCGCCTATGCTGACGCCGTTGAAAGCACTGTAATTCGGAGCCGATTTGGCTTTGGTGACAGTATCGAGTTCGGCAAGAAACCTCACCGGGGTCTGAAGCGGTTCGCCATGCCGGTCATAATAGTGCATCGGCGGGGATGCAGGGGCCTGGCGGTCGATATCCACAGGATTTGTCCTGGCCACCGGCACCGCCGCTGCGGGGAGCGTCTTCGCGGCTTCGGTGTCTGCTTCCGAAGCGACTGAATCCGCTGCAATCGAATCGGCCGCGATTGCTGCATGTCCGGCTATGTCGGCGGGCAGGGCATTGAGGCAAATCGAATCGACGGCCGCCGATTCCGTGGCAGCGCCGGGCAAGACGCCATGCTCTTCCGCTGTGGCGATGGATGGATGTGTGGTGAGAGCCGTCAGCGGCAATGCCGCCATACAGGCTATTGAAGCTATTATATGCCCGGTCATGGAGATGCTCAAAACTCTTCGGCTATTAGATAGTTATTTCGTTCCGGCGAATTGCGCGTGATCAGCTCGCCGATAAATCCGGTAAGGAAAAACTGCAGTCCCATGACCATGCAGGCCAGAGAGAGATAAAAATATACCGAATTAGTCACGAAGAAAGAATAAGAGTCATTGCAAATGCTCACCATCTTCAGGATCAGCACTGCCATGACCGCCAGAAATCCGACTACAAACATAAGAGTCCCCAGCAGTCCGAACAAGTGCATCGGCTTGACACCGAATCCGGACTGAAACCAGAGTGTGGCCAGATCAAGATAACCGTTGACAAAGCGGTCGAGTCCGAATTTGGTGTGGCCGTACTTGCGGGCCTGGTGCTGCACCACCTTCTCCCCGATTTTCTTATATCCGGCATTCTTGGCCAGATAGGGGATATAGCGGTGCATGTCGCCATACACCTCGATATGCTTCACCACATCGCGGCGATATGCCTTCAGCCCGCAATTGAAGTCATGCAGATTCTTTATCCCCGACACCCTCCGGGCCGTGGCATTGAAGAGCTTTGTGGGGATGGTCTTCGAGAGCGGGTCGTAGCGTTTCTTCTTCCATCCCGACACGAGGTCGTACCCCTCACTGGTGATCATGCGGTAGAGTTCCGGTATTTCATCCGGCGAATCCTGCAGGTCGGCATCCATAGTGATCACTACATCGCCCTGAGCCTTGCGGAACCCCTCGTTGAGCGCCGGCGACTTTCCGTAATTGCGGGCGAAAGAAATGGAATGTATGTTGGGGTCGGCGGCCGCGAGGGTATGCACTACATCCTGAGAGCGGTCGGTCGAGCCGTCGTTGACAAATATTATTTCATAGCTGAAGCCATTGTCGGTCATGACCCGCTGTATCCAGCGTGTCAGTTCGGGCAATGATTCCTCTTCATTGAAGAGAGGTATGACGATAGAGATATTCATTAGTCGGTAATTATGGGAGCCGCGTGGGCATTGTGATTAGAAATTCCAGTCGGTGCTTTTGAAGAGACGTCGGTCGTCGGCAATCTGATGACTCACAGTGGTGAGCATGTCGCCCATTAGGACTCCGTTGACTCCTCCGCGCAGCATCCTTGCCATCGATTCAGCCGAGAGGCGCATGCGTCCGCCTGCAAAGCGTATGCTCTGCCGAGGCAGAATGAGGCGGAAGACAGCTGCCGAGCGTATCACGTCCTCCTCGCTGATGAGCGGGGTGTGCTCAAGCGGAGTCCCGGGGATAGGGCAGAGGATGTTGACAGGCACCGAATCAGGGTCGAGCCTGGCCAGTTCGAAAGCGAAATCGATGCGGTCGGTCATGGACTCTCCCATGCCGATTATTCCTCCCGAACAGATTTCCATGCCGCACTCGCGCGCGTGGCGGATTGTAAGATGCTTGTCGGCCGGAGTATGGGTGGTGCAGAGAGTGCCGAACATCTTTTCCGAAGTCTCCATATTACAATGGTATCGGCGCACCCCTGCATCGGCCAGACGCTGCATCTGCTCCTTCCCGAGCAGCCCCATCGAAGCGCATAGATAGAGAGAAGTGTCGGTCGAGAGGCGGCGGTATTGCTCACAGAAATACTCCAGGTCGCGGTCGCTTACGGTGCGTCCGCTGGTGACGAGCGACAGCCGTCGGATACCCTCGCGCTCGTTGTGTCTGGCGGCTTCGAGCACTTTCTCATACGGCAGGTTCGGATATTCCGTGCATCCTGTATTGAAATGAGCCGACTGGGCGCACCAGCGGCAGTTCTCGCTGCAGCGTCCGGAGCGGGCGTTGACAATCGAGCAGGAGTCAATCAGGGCAGGCTGGAGGGCACGGCAGACGCGGTCGGCGGCATCGCAAAGCTCATCGAGGTCGGGCCATACGGCCAGAATGTCGGCTTCCGGCCGGGAGATACGTCCGCCATTGATCAGACGTGATGTAATCTCATTGAGGTCAATATCGGGGGTGTTCATGACATTTGTGATGGTTTTTCAGGAGGCGAGAGATGAATATGGAGGGAGAGGAGCCTTCCGGGAGAGTGACGCAGACTTGGGACACTGCTACGTATGTCTGACGGCGGAAGGGATGTGGCGGGAGGTCAGTCCGGAGGATATGCGGCTATGAAAATGCCGCGCTCGGAGAGCAGCGGGCGTATGTCGTGCAGACGCCTGAGATTGACACGCCCCACGGCATAGTGGAATTTATCGGAAGTGTAGCGCTCATAGATTTCCTCAAACTGCATAAGATCGAGATCATCCTCTGTATTATAGCGCACATAGGCCCGGAACGAGAGATCATTGCTGAACACCGGCAGTTCGCCGGCGCAGTCCATACGCTTATAGCGGTAGAAGTAATCATAGCGTATGGCCGATATGTCGCTCAGCACGGCCGATGATGTGGGATGGCCGCCGGCACCGCGTCCCACCAGAAACTGCTTGCCGTAGAAAAGCCCTTTTATCACCACCCCATTGAACTCATCCTCGCACGAATAAATAAACTTATTGCGTGAGATTAGATGCGGAATCACGCTAAGAGTCAGCCTGTTGTCGGGCAATTTCTCGGCCAGACCGAGCAGCTTGAAGCGTCGGTCCTTCTCGCGGGCGAAGCGTATGTCATTGTCGTTCATATTCGTGATGCCGTAGCAGAACACCTGCTCAGGCTCCACATATACGCCGAAGGCATGAAGTGTAAGAATCACCAGTTTGAATAGCGAATCCCATCCGTCAAGGTCAAGCGTGGGGTCAGACTCCAGGAATCCGAGTCTGCGGGCCAGATGCAGGGCCGCCGCGTGGTCCATCCCTTCATTAAAAATCTTGGACAGGATGAAATTGGAGCTGCCGTTGAGTATCCCCTTTACCGAAACCTGAAGATCATTGTCATAGTATTCCTCCAGATTGCGTATTACCGGTATCGAGCCGCATGCCGAGGCATCGTAGAGGAGTGCGGTGTGCATCTCCTTCTGCAGCTCGATCAGTTCGGGAAGATGATGGGCCAGCATCTTCTTATTGCCGGTCACCACCGGCAGTCTGCGTCGAAGTGCCTCCGTCACGATTTCGTAGGCGGCATCCGCATCATCGATAAGCTCGACTATCAGGTTCACCTCCGGGTCATCGAGCACTTCACGGCGGTCGGCTGTGAAAATGAGGCTTGGAGATTCTGTCTGATGCCTGGCCACATCCCGCACGCACACCCTTGAGATCACCATCCCGGATTCGGGTACACGCTGTAGCAGTTCATACAGACCGCGCCCTACGGTGCCATATCCGAAAAGACCTATTTTTATGATGTTCTTGTTATTCATGTTCATGAAGGTTGACAGGGTTTATAATCGTAAGCAAGTGCTCAAATCAATCGTAAGTAAGTGCCCGAATTAAATTTCTACGATATGCGGGCATGTCTTTTTAGCCCTAAGCGGCAGAAAAGAAGCCGCAGATTGTAGAAAATATATCCTTTCACTTACACTATCGTTTAGACTTGAATACATACTTATTAGAGAGAGGTGGGGAGGAAAAATACGTGACTGCCGCGTGTCAGGCTGCCGCCGGAGGGCTACGCAGTCACGGGTTGCGCAGGCGGAAGTCGGAGATCAGTCTGTCGAGCTGTTCATGCTCAATCAGGAATCCGTCGTGGGCGAACTCTGATACCACCGATGCCAGCTCTGCGCCCGGAATCATGGAAGCCATCTCCTCGTGATAAGAGGGTGGGAAAAGGATGTCGCTGCTGACACTCACTACCAGGCACTTCGCCCGTATGCGTCCCAGGGCTTCAGCGAAAGAGCCTCGGCCATGGCTCACGTCATGACTGTCTGACGAACGGCACATGCGCATATAGCTGTAGACGTCGAAACGGTCGGCCAGCTTTTTCCCCTGATAAGCCTGGTAGCTGTGTGCTTTTCGGGCGAATGGGTCGGGGCGTCCAGGAGGGTCGGCCTGGGTGGCATCATAGCCTGAGTGGCTTCTGTAGGAGAGGAGCGCCATGGCCCGTGCGGCCTCCAGCCCCTTGCGTGCGGCGTGCGGATCAGGCTCGCCGTAGGATGAGTCGGCCTCGATTGCCATATACATGGCCTTATTGATGGCGGCGAGCCATGGACGGCACTGGAAGTCGGTGGCGCAGAGCACACCCCTCCGGGCTATGTCGGGCTGGCTCACCAGCCATTCCAGCGCCTGAAATCCACCCAGCGAACTGCCTATTATCGTGTCGATACGACTGATGCCGAGATAATCGGCCAGCAACTGATGCGCCCTGACCATATCCCTCACCGTCACATCCGGGAAATCGCCATAAAGCGGGCGCCCGTCGGGGGGGAGTGGGGTGAGCGGCCCCGAAGAGCCGTAGCATGAGCCTATGACATTGGCACATACCGTGTACCATATGCAGGGATCCAGAAACCTGCCGGCCTCCACCGTATGGGGCCACCAGTCGGCCACATCGGAGTTGGCCGTCAGCGCATGCATCACCCACACCGCATTCGAAGCCTCGGCATTCAGGGTGCCGTAAGTATGGTAGGCAATCCGGAGTCCCGGCAGGGTGGCTCCGCATTCCAGTCTGAAAGGATGGGGCCAGATGAATAACTTGACGTCTGAATCTTTCATTAAGTAAGTGTTCAAATTTAATTTATACAATATGCGGGCATGCCTTTGGGTGGATTCCGGTGCGGAGTGAAGGGAATATCAACATATTCGACTGAAAGACAAGCCTGAAGCGGCAAAAAAGAAGCCTCGGATTGTATAAAATATATCCTTTCATTTACTATCGGTTAAATCAGAACAGTTACTTTTTCTGCAAATTTAATAATAAAGTAGGTTGCAGGCAATAAAAAGCATGTATAAATTGTTGATGCCGGCCGGGTGGAAGTGTGGATTCTGTTATGTCAGAGAGACCGGGATGAGGCGTCGGGAGCGGAAGCCGTTCAAACGACTTCGCAAAGTTGAACGAACGGGTTGCAATATTGGAGACGAAACGAACGTTAAAAATACATGAAACTCACATTCCTGATACCTCCCTGTTACGACAACAAGCAGCCTGCCGAGCGGTCGGCAGGTTGCACGCGTATCGTGTATCCGATGATCAACATATACGAACTGACCGCCGCCGCCACACTGCGCGAGGCGGGTCATGAAGTGGATTACCGAGACTTCGTGTCCGACGGACAGGAGCCGGAAGCATTCGACCGCTTCCTCAGCCGCGACCTTTCGGACGCCTATCTGATATGGAGTGTAAATCTCTCGCTCGACAGCGACCTTAAGGCTGTGGAGCATATCAGAATGTTCCATCGCGACACACCGGTCATACTCATGGGTCCGGCCCCGACATATTACATGCATCGCGCTCTTTATGACAGTCATACCTATCTTGTGCGTGGAGAGCCGGAACTCACACTTCTGGAACTGACCGACTGCCTGTCGCGCCGCGAGCGTCCGATAGACGTGAAGGGTGTCACGTTTGTCGGGCCCGGCAACAAGCGGGTGAGCAATCCACCGCGTCCGCTCAATATGGATCTGGACTCCCTTCCCTTCCCTGCCCGCGACCTTCTGAAAGGGCGGCAGTATCATAACCCGAAACTAAAGACGGGGCCTTACACCACGATGTTCACATCGCGCAACTGTCCGTTCCATTGCATCTTCTGCGTTCCGTCGTCGCTCACCTTTGCCCGCGAGATAGAGTATCATAAAGAGCATCCCGGAGTCAAGCCAAAAATCGGATTCCGGTCGCTCGAAAGCGTGGAGAAAGAGGTCGACATGCTGGCGGCAGAGGGGTACAAGGCCATCGGATTTATGGACGACAACTTCATCTGGAATGAAGAACGCACGTCAGGCATATGCCGCATCATGCGCAAGCACGGCATCATATGGGGATGTCAGGCACGTGCCGACGCCATCACCGAGCCGATAGCCAAAATGCTCGGAGAGTCGGGCTGCCGCTATGTCGACATAGGTATAGAATCGTTTGATCCCGAGATTCTTGAATATGTGAAGAAGGGTATCACACGCGACGACATATATCGTGCGGTATCGTTGCTGAAGAAATACGGTGTGCCGGTTAAGCTCAATGTGCTGATAGGCAGTTCGCCGCTGGAGACACGCGAGACTGTGCTTCAGACGCTGCGCGAGGCCAAGAAACTGGACGTCGACCAGGTGATGTTCAATATCGTGTCTCCTTTCCCGGGCACCGAATACTACGAGATATGCAAAAAGAACGGGTGGATAAAAGGAGGCGAATACAAACCCACCGACGTGCAGCGAGAGTCTATACTGAATCTGCCTCAGATCAGTGCCGAAGAGATGGAGCATCTTCTCTACCGTAACAATCTTAGCTTCTTTCTCTCGCCTCGCTTCATCTGGCGACAGCTGCTGCGCTTCCGTCGTCCGTCGGAATTTATCGCTTCGGCCAAAGCCTTGAAGATAAAGCTGTTTCATTGATTCGGGATATAAGGCATGTCTTATATCCCCCTCTGTCATCCCACTCCGACCGAAGTCCGAAATGAATAAGCCGCAACTCTCGATAGTGGTGCTTACATGCAGCCAGTGTGGATTCACGATGCGTCTGCTCGACTCGATTCTGCCGTATCTCCTCCGGCGGGGCGAATCGGTGGAGCTGGTGCTGGTAGACAATGGGTCGGTCGATGCCACACTTGACAGTGTGGCCGACTGGACTGCGGAGCATGGGGTGGCGAATCTTCGTGTGATAAGTGCCGGAGAGAATCTCGGAGTGGCGAGAGGACGCAATCTCGGTCTGCGCCATGCGCGGGGACGTGTGCTGATGCTGCTCGACAACGATACGTTGGCCGATGGAAAGGTGTTCGACACCCTGCTTGAGCATGTGACGCGTCACCCGGAGTGCGGCATAGCCGCCCCGGCGCTGTATTCTCCGCAGGGAGAGCTTCAGGCCTCAGCCAAACCATATCCCGGGCCGTGGCTTAAGATATGCCATGTGTTGCGGCCTGGGCGCGAACTTGAATGTGAACGGCGTGAACTGGCGTCACCGCACCCTTTCTATGTGATAGGCGCCTGTCAGGTGTTCAGGCGCGATGTCATGGAGCATGTCGGGGCGCTCGACGAGAGGATATTCTTCGGTCCTGAAGACGCCGACTTCTGTATGCGGGTGAGGCGTGCGGGATATACGGTGGATTATCTGCCGGAATTGCATCTGACCCATGACTGGCAGCGGGCCACTCGCCGCTCGCCGTTAGGCCGTCTGGGGCGTCTTCATGCCCGGGCGCTGCTTCGCTTCTGGTGGCGCACAGGATTCGGTATCATGTCGTAGACGATGATTATGTCGGCAGTCGGAAGTCGGAGTCTCTGTCCTCCTTCACTCCGCACCGGAACCGACTGAACAACAGTCATCGCATAGTGTATAAATTAAATTTAAACACTTACTTACGCGAGACACATACTTGAGACATTTACATAATACTTTAAAATCTTATAAATGAGAACTATCATTATGGCAATCGGACTGCTTGGCCTCGTCGCTCCAGGCACCCATGCAGCCGCCGACACCGTAGTCAGTACTCCTGCATATACGTGGCATGGCGACACGGTGACTCAGGGTCCGTTCAAGGCCTATGCGCCCAGCGGGCATGAAATCGTGTCCGACTATTCGGCCCAGCCCGGTTACTACATGGGCATCGATAAAGTGTGGAAACTCAAGAACGATATCAGCGCGTATCCTAAACTCGTGACCCCGGGGCGTCTGCATGAGGCAGTCTATAACATGGGGCTTGATGAGATGGTCAATGCAGTTGAACCCGACACAACATTGCGCACCGGCAAGGAGTGGGCCGGCGTATGGACACGCGATGTGAGCTACTCCATCCTCCTCTCAATGGCCTATATGCAGCCAGAGGCCTCGATGATATCGCTTATGAAGAAAGTCGATCCTCTGGGGCGCGTGATACAGGACACCGGGAGCGGCGGCGCCTGGCCCGTATCGACCGACCGTGAGATATGGTGTGTGGCTGCATGGGAGGTGTATAAGGTGACCGGTTCGCGTGAGTGGCTTGAATTTATCTATCCTGTGATGAAGCGCTCGCTTGAGACCGACGCCAAGGCATTCTACGGCACAGAGACAGGTCTGGTGAAGGGTGAGACATCCTTTATCGACTGGCGCGAACAGAGCCATCCGAAGTGGATGCAGTGTGTCGACATCTACAACACGGAGACTCTCTCCACCTCGATAGTGCATGCGCAGGCCTGGCATGTGCTGGCAGAGGCCGCCGAGACCCTCGGCCACAAGGATGAGGCCCGTAAGGCCCAGGAAATGTCGGATGCCATCGCGGAGGCAGTCAATAAATATCTGTGGCTCGATGATGCCGGATATTATGCGATGTATCTTTACGGCCGCGACAACCTTATATCCAATCCCCGCGCCGAGACTCTCGGCGAGGCTTTGGCCATAATGTGGGATGTGGCCTCGCCGGAGCGAGCCCGCGTCATCACCGAGCATACCCCCACGACCCCATATGGCGTGGCCATATTCTATCCGCAGATTGCCGACATGCCGGCCTACCACAACAATGCCCTCTGGCCCTGGGTCGGTGCCTGGTGGGCTTTGGCTAATGCCAAGGTCGGCAATGAGCAGGGTGTGATGGAGGCTATCGGAAGCATTGTGCGCCCTGCCGCTCTCTTCGCAACCAATAAGGAAAATTTCAATCTCGACAACGGCGACATAGCTACCGAACTCAATTCAAGCAACATGCTGTGGTGTCTGAGCGGCAACATAGCCCTGACGCATAAGATTCTTTTCGGCATCGACTATATGAAAGACAGTCTGGCATTTCATCCTTTCGTGCCTGAAGCCATGGGTCAGCCCCGGCGTCTGGAAGGCTTCCGTTACCGTGATGCCGTGATGAATATTTCTGTAAGCGGCTATGGCGACAAGATTGCTTCCTTCAAGGTCAACGGTAAGGAGCAGCCCCCTTTCATCCCTGCAAAAAAGGCAAAGGGGGAGATGAACATCGAAATCGTGATGGACAATCAGCCGATTGCTCCGCTTGGCGTCAATCATCAGCGCAATGCCAAGGCACCGCTGACTCCGGTGGCATGGCTTGAGGGGACACAGCTCGTGTGGAATCCGATTGAGTATATCGGCCATTATGTGGTGGTAATGGACGGCAAACGTGTGGCCGAGACAAAGAGCACCGTATTCGATGCCTCCGAACCGGGCGAATACCAGGTGATCGGTGTGGCCGTCGACGGCACCGAAGGATTCGCTTCCGAGCCCCGCAGCACTCGCCCCACGGTGATGGTGGAGCTTGACGGCGCCGACAATGACAAGGACTCGGTCGTAGACGTGCCGGTGACTGTGCCTGCCGATGGCGACTATTATGTAAGTCTGCTTTATGCCAACGGCAACGGCCCGGTGAATACGGAGAATAAATGCGGCATCCGCACTCTGTCGGCCGACGGGAAGAGGGCCGGATTAATTGTGTTGCCACACCGTGGCAAGGACAACTGGGACGACCGCGGCTGGTCGAATTCAGTGAAAGTCCACCTGACGAAGGGCGACCACACGCTGCGTATCGATTTCCGTCAGGAGAATGAGAATATGAACATCAAGACCAACCATGCACGTATCTATGGCGTGCGTCTGGTGCAGGACTGAAGCGATTCGTATCCGGCCGTTGTGAGTCAGGATAAGTAAAAGGATGCCGCCCCCCGTCGCTACGGGGGCGGCATTGTTTGTTTGCGGCGGAATCAGTCGGTAATGCGACTCAGCGGGATGCAGGGAGAAAGATGTGGCGGGAGCATGGCGTTGATCAGCAGCAGCCGGGTGAGGCCGAGCGGGTTGCCGGGACGCAGGTCGTCGCGGGTGAGCGGAGCCGTGGAGGCTTGTCCGGATTCTATGAGATGGCGGCGCATAACGCCTGGCAGCAGTGACGTCTCGGGGAGCAACAGGTGTCCGGCATCGTCAGACAGCAGGATATTGGAGTAGGATGTGTCGCATGGGCAGCCGTCGGTCAGAATCAATATATCATCGGCCTGCCCGCGCATCTGACATAGAGCGTCGAGCCCCGAGCGGTCGGCATATTTCAGATGATAGTCGAATCCCGCAGGGGCTTCCACGCATCTTAGCGAGCCTGCGGGATGCGGAGAATAATGCAGGAATTCATGACGCCACCCGGCGTTATCGTAGAGGATGCGCAGTTTGACCTCGCCGTGCCGGAATCCGTCAGGAATCCGGATGGTGTCAGGCGAAGGGAGGGGGTTGTGGCCGAAAACTTCCATGCAGGTGTCGTGCATGCGGCGGGCATGAAGCTCCGGGAGCATCATCCTGCCGTCAGAGATGCGTATCGATTCTAAAAATAAGGGCATTATAGTGACGTGCTGAGATATATTTTGTCGATTAGTTCGTGGTATTCGTCTTCCATCCGGCTGGATGAGGTGATTCCGCCGCCGCTATGAAACATAAGTCTGCCGTCGGCATGCTTCTGTATGCATCGGATCATCACGGCGCTGTCGAGCGACTTCCCGTCAAACAGTCCGAACACTCCGGTATACCAGCCGCGTTCTGTCGTTTCGGTGCGGCGTATGATATCAAGAGTCGCTTCCTTGGGTGCGCCGCATATGGATCCGGCGGGCAGCATCCGCAGAATAATGTCGCCTGTGCTGTCGGTCCAGTCGGCGGGAAGATTGCCTTCGATGCGGGAGCTTGTCTGATATATGGGTCCGTGAGAAGTCTTGATGATGTCGAAATAGCGGAAGCGGCTTACGCGGACATCGCTGGCCGCCATCCCTATGTCGTTGCGCAGCAGGTCGACGATGGTGTAATGCTCGGCCAGTTCCTTTGGATTCTCCTCAAGGAGGCGCATGGCATCGGGGATGTCAGCCCGGATTGTCCCCTTCATAGGGTAGGCCGATATGATCCCCTCTGGCGAGATTTTTACAAACGTCTCTGGTGAGAAACATACGAACTCGTCTGGAATCAACAGCCTGTAGGGTGCGGTGGCGGCATTGAATATATCTTCGAGCGGACTGCATTCCACTTCGGTGGCTACCGTAAGATTGACCAGAAAACTGTCGCCTCGCCGCAGTCCGCGGCTCACGGTGTCGAAAGCGCCGGCATACTGCTGCATGGTTATAGGGCGTGTCACTTTCAGATAAGGTGTCACCGTGGCAGATACGCCGTCGCCTGCTGCATTGCCTATATTGCCGATGCTCCATCTTACGGATGTCTCGGCATAAGGCCGGTCAGAAAAGAAAGCACGCCGCATGGCGTAATCTACGGCAAAGAGAAAGGGCTTCTTCATGGCCCCGCATTGATTCATCAGCTGCCGGAGGGTATTCAAGTCGCAAAACATATGTAAGTATTCAAATTTACAATAGTCCGGTGATTTCCGGAGGGGGGATGACAGCTTGATATCCAATGTGTTGTATTGATTTAAAAATTGTCGCTGCAACTTATTGCACTTCAGACGGATACCGAACTGTTGAATTTAAGTAAGTGTTCAGATTTAATTTATACAATCTGCGGGACTGTTTTTTAGTCGGTTCCATGTGGAGTGAAGGAGAATGTAGACATATCCGGCTCAACGACAGGCCGGAAGCGGCAAAGAAGAGGTTGCGGATTGTATAAAACATTTCCTTTAATTTGCTGTGGGTTAAATTTGAACACTTGCTTAGGCTACAAGTATGTGTTCTAAATGCAAATTTAGATAAAAATCGTGA
>DKWX01000045.1 GCA_002491945.1 Porphyromonadaceae bacterium UBA7141 | reverse complement strand
CCGCAGATGCCTGCAAATCATTGTCAGTCAATCGAATCAAAATTTGTAAATTCATGTTAATTTATGTATACGACATTTTGAAAACAATGTTATACAGCAGAATTTCTCGACATTTTCACACTTCACTCCCTAAAAATAGCTGGTTACTACCTAAAAAAATCTCATTCTGCCAGCTTATACCGATATACAATATACGTTTCAAAAGGTTCAAAAGCCACATCCGTGCCCCTTCACAGAATCAAAAGTAATTCTAACCGTTCATCAAGAAGCCTTTACTATGCTGATAATCAGTAGTGTTCTATACTGAAATATACAAAAAGGTACAATTTCACGGATGTAGCCAATTAAGAGGAGAACTGTCATTAACAATGAAAATAATGCCCCATAGCCACAATAATTATTCCGCTCAACATACCACATAATGGATAAAACGATAAATGCGCAAAGCCAAAAACGCCATCCATTATCGCCCATCCATTTTTTAAGCAAATCGCTTATGGCAGAAGCAAAATCCTCCATTTCAATTGAATATTTGTGATGATATTGTCTTGATTATATTGATTGTGTCGTCCTTGGCATTAATTAGCTTCGAAAATTTGAGCAAACCATCAACAAAATCCCTTACTGTTACAACCTTTAAATCTGCAATTCTCATTTTTGCGTAGCTGAGAATAGAAATCAAACAGCAATAATGACCTTCTCGCCCAATCTTCTTCAAGGCTTGGCATACAGCGTCTTCATCAAAATTAACATTCTTACCGTATATGAAAAAGCTTGAGGTTAAATTAGCTTGTCGGAATTTTGAAATAGCATGAATAACATCCTGCTCAGAGAAATTCTTGTCCTTTACATCAATCGCATTTACCAGTGTACCCTCAGAGTCAAAGATGTCGATGTCTCCAACTTCTTTTGAAGATGAGCCGCTCTCATTGACTTTATGGGGAACAACCTTATAGTCCTTACCTAGATACAGACGTTCCAGTTCAGCAACGACTAATGGACAAACCTCCCCGTCCATTGTGTGGTTTGTAATTTTATAAATGTAGTCAAGAACCAATTGCGAAAACTCACTTACGTCAATCAATGCATCACCTATTGAAAACTTTTTAAGGTAGTTTTCATGATTATGCTTTAGCACTGCCATTGCAGATCTAAGATACTTATAGGCTAATTCACTGGTAGTGACGCTTGATATTACACGAATAACACTTTCAAGGGTTTCTCTATCTCGTCCTGCTCTTACTGCATTATCCGTAGATAAAGTAACAAAGCGTGCGGGTTTATTAAGGAATGGCTCGTTTGAATCTCCAATACTACCTTGAAACTTTAGCCGTTCAAATGGAACAAGAACTTTATGACACAAAGACCTTGCATCAAATTTACCTTGCTTACCGTCTCCTTTTTGAAGACTTAAGGCATTCACAGCTTGATTTGTGGCTTTTGCAAGTAATGCATTAACCAAGATATAACGATAAGTTTTGTGACTGCCCGTAAGGACAGAATATATGGTTTCTCCAATATCGTCATTTGCAGGATTAGCCTCTACTAATGCTCTTTCTAATATCAACCCTGCGGTTCTAAAATCAATTGTTGCCATAATTAGAATAGTCCTGAATAAATAATTGGGGCATTTCCTTTAATTACGTCTATCACCATAGAGCACACAGCTTTAGAAAGATTGCAAGGCACTGCATTTCCTATTTGGGTATACTGTGCTGATTGTGAACCGCAGAATTTATATTCTAAAGGAAATGTTTGAATAACTCGTGCTTCATCGACAGTCATTCGCCGCAAATACTCAGGTACTATCTCAGTTTTTGCAATTGACGAGTCTTTTTCAACTCTATCTCGGTAATCCTCAATCCAAGGAGATTTACCTTCGTACAGAGCTCTTTCATCAATTATAGGGGTTTTATTGCCACCCATTGAAGCAGGTAATGTGGCACTATAACCATCCAATTTTATCGGACGACCAAGCCCATTGAAAAGCATTCCGGCATAAGCAGATTTCCGTAATATCGGATTGTGCGTAAGTGTAATTCTGGCTTTACAAAGGTTTTTATTATTTCCTTCACCAGCCCTATCAAGAATAGCTAAAGCTTCTCTTACACTTTTAGCCTTTACCTTGTACGGAATAATCATACTATCCAAGTCTGGGGTCGAGAGTGACCCATTATGAAATCCCACAAAAAAAACTCGTTCTCTTGCTTGTGGAACATCAAAGTCTGAGGCATTTAAAACCATGAAATTCACGGAATAGCCCAAGTCTGCAAACTTAGTCAAAAGTGCAGCTCTTACAGAAGCCCACTTCTCAAGTGTTGCAAGTGCCTTAACATTTTCCATGACAAATGCTTTCGGCTTAACCGTTTCTATGACTTTGGCGTAACTCCATATTAGTTTGCTTCGCTCATCGTTGGCGTCCATTTTGCCTGCAACAGAAAAGCCCTGACATGGCGGTCCACCTATAACAAGGTCTATGTTATCATAGTCCGAAAGAGAAGGAATATATGAGTTTATGTCACCTTGATGGATGTGTTCTCCAATATTCAAAGCATAAGACTCGCATGCCTCTTTCTTCATGTCATTTGCCCATATAATCTGAGCTCCTGCATAAATAGCGCCAATATCCAAACCACCTGCACCAGAGAATAGAGAGATGGTTCGAATAGTATTGGAGGCTAATTTGTCTTTTATCTCCTTCATATAAGATAAGACCCCCAAAGTAGGCTAACAGGCGACCAAACCTTTGCGTCTACAAGGGAGTTCCGTTATATCGTGTTATAAAATTTCTCTTATATTGTGGTGGTCTTTGTCAGCGAAACGCTTTAGGTTGCAAAGTTAGTGAAAATTCCGTAAATTCAGGCGATTACGACATAGTTTATTTGTAGAGTAAATCTTTTGGACGCTGATATTTCGCAAGTTACGGCGACGAGGTACAATGAGGTTACAATCGGGGATATTTAGGTCATATTTAACGCTTAAACCCACGGCTGCGATTTCGGTTCATGTCTTCTTGAACAGCTGGAAATTGGAAATGAGGCGGTCTAATTCGCAGCTTCCCTTGGCAAACTGGCGGTCATCAAGGAACGGATGGGCAAAGGCTTTGATTGAAGCAGCAGCCATTGCTGGATTATCGGTTGTAGTAAGGTATTCTACTATCATTTCACGATGGCGCATTGTAAACTCCTTGAATATTAATCTTAGAACAAATACGGCGGAGGTGCCTTTTGGAAACATTCAAAGACACCTCCGCGAATTCTTACAACTGACAGTGCTGTATCGGATAAGATGTAGCGGATGATGGTTTAGAACTGGAAGTAAATGAACGGAGCCACCTCGGATGTCATGAATTCGATGACAAGCTGTACGGCTATAATGAATACTCCAAGCTTTATAACCCAGGGTGAACGCACGAAGAAGCGCTCTACTCCCCTACCCCACTTCTCCGGAAAGAAATGAAAGAGTATCAATGTGGCCATCATCACACACCATTCCGGACGTGCCTCGGCAAACTGCGGAATCTGATTCCATTGGAAATCGACAAATATGTTGCGTATGATTAGAATGCTGTCGGAAAAGGATGCCGCACGGAAGAATACCCATAGCAATGACACATAGACAAACGTCAGCGCCCATGATATGAAGATGGTCACAAAATTATCCGGAATCTTCTTCAATACAGGCAAGGATGCCTTATGTATGGCAAGTCCCACACCATGCATCGCACCCCAGAACACGAATTTCCACGCCGCGCCGTGCCATAATCCGCCGATGAGCATTGTCAGGAAGTTGTTGAGATAGGTGCGGAATGTGCCTTTGCGGTTGCCTCCGAGTGGAATATAAAGGTAATCGCGTAGCCAGGAGGAAAGTGAAATGTGCCAGCGGCGCCAGAATTCTGTGAGGTTGCGGCTCTGATACGGCGCGTTGAAATTGATGCCCAGTCGGAAACCCATAATCAGCGCCAGACCGATTGCCATGTCGGAATATCCTGAGAAATCGCAATATATCTGCATCGTATACCCCAGCACACCCATCAGTGTCTGGACTCCGGTATAGAGCTGAGGATCGTTGAAAATCAAATCATTATACTGTGCGATATAATCGGCGATGAGTGCTTTTTTTACGATACCTATCACAATAAGCCACAGGCCTCCCCACACCATATCCGGAGTGGCACGCTCATTTTTTTCGAGCTGCGGCAGAAAATAGTCGGCACGCACTATTGGCCCTGCCACCAGAGCCGGGAAGAAGGACAGAAAGAAAAGATAGTCAATCCAGAGGCGCGTCGGGCGTATACGTTCCTTATAGACATCCACCACGTAGGAGATAGACTGGAATGTGTAGAAACTTATGCCTACGGGGAGTATCACATCAAGAGGCTGGAAATTGCCATGTACCATCTGATTCCAGTTCCACAGGAAAAAGTTGGCATATTTGAAATATCCCAATACAGATAGCGACAGTATGATTGAAAGCCACATCCATGCCTTGCGGCGCCCGGGGGTGGCGGCATGGCTGATGCGAACTGAAATGAGCCAGTCGACCCACGATGTGCCTATAAGCATCAAGAAGAATAGTCCCGACGACTTATAATAAAAATAAAGTGAAAAGAGTACGATAAAGAATACCATCTTACTCTTGCTCGACTTCAGCGCCACATATACGGGCAATATCAGTATGAAGAGAAGCCAGAACAATCCGCTTGAAAAGAGCATCGGTGCCGAGGGATCGTAGGCAAGCATCGACCATACGTTTTTGGCTCCGAGCATGACATGATGCTGCAACGTTTCTAAATCTAACATATACTGATTCGGGATTCAATCGGAAGGATTGATTATAGGTAAGTATTCAAATTCAAACGATATGCAAGTGTTCAAATTCAAACGATATATATGTGTCCAAATTTGCACGATAGTATTTGATAGGAAATCTTTTATCCTGCCGCGGCTTCTTTTGGCCGCTCCGGCCTGTCGCTCAGCATAATATGTTCATATTCTCTTTCACTCCGCACCGGAATCGACTGAAAATATCCACACATATTGTATATTTGGACACTGACTTATTTAAATTTCTGATGTCAGGGCGACTGCGGGAGCAGACGATGATTATGACACATCCGCGATGTGGAAGATTATTTGAGAATCTCACGCATCATTTGTCGGTCGACTTCATATACCGGATATTGGCGTTGACCTTGCCAAGCTCAAGAGTTGGAGCATTGAGCAATATGGGATGACTTGAATTTGGCATCCAGCGTGCTATACTGTCAATCCAAAGCGCCGATGATTCGCGGGTGGGATGTATGCCGTCCTTCTTACGCTTGAATTCCATCCCGGCGCTACGGAAGTAGCTGCCCGGCGCACATGCGGCTTCTATCATATCGTTCAGCCCCTCGTCTTCCTTCCAGTTCGGCGGGCCGATCCACACATAGGGGCGGTCGCCTACCTGGGATATTATAGTGTCGACGAAATGGCGGTGGGTGGCCGGATTCTTGAGATACAACTCGTTGGCTCCGAGTGATATGAATACGTAGGTAGCCCCGAATTCCTTCACAAATTCAGCCACATGGCCGGATTTGGCCCATTTGACGGTGCCGCTTGAATCCCAGTTGACTGCATTGAAAATATGGCCGTTGGCTTTGGCATATTCGGCAAGGCGGAGTGCGAGATTCATTGTCATGGAGTCGCCTATGAGCAGAATCGACTGTGGAGTACTGTCGACCTCTACCTTCCTTGCCTGCAGCTCCTCGCGCGCCACCTGCAGGATGGAATCGGCAACGGCCGCCTCGCGGGCTTCGCGCTCAGGATCGGAAAGGAGGGTCTCTGCAAATGGTGCCTTTCTTACCGTATAGACGCCTATGGAGATGTCGTCGGCAAACGACATAAGTATAAAAACAATCAAGGATGTGGCCAGCAAGAACCACAATCCTACATATCCTGATTTCACTTTACTATGTATCTATATATAAGTGTCCCGTTATGTTGACAGACTCTGGCGAGCCTTGGGTTGTAAGTAAGATGATAGCGCCCATTTGTGAAATACAATGGACCCTATCATAATTTACGGACTGCAAATTTACTCTTTTTGAGTGAATCTGCCTATAATCTCTAACATATTTTCATAAGTGAGTGCTACTTTTTTGTTGACAGACGGTCTTATCAGTCATATGCCATGTGCATATCTTGCATAATGGCTTCAGACGAGGTCAACCACCGTAATGCCGGCTCCGCCGAAGCGCACGTCTTCATCTCGAAACGACCCGACATTTGGATTGGCCTGGAGCTGCTGGCGGATAAGGGTCTTGAGTATTCCCTGTCCGGTGCCGTGAAGTATACGCAGCCGTGTGGCATTGAACTGCACTGCATCATCGAGAAAATACATCACTGCCTGCACTGCCTCGTCGCCCCTCATGCCGCGCACATCGATTTCGGTCTTGAAATTCAACTGGCGCGAACGCGAGCTGTCGGATGTGGCGGAACTCACACCAAGCATCTGAGTCTTGGCTGTGACCTCCGGAGCCGATGACGGCCGAAGTTTTTTAATCTCCACCATCATGCGCAATGCGCCGAATGCCACTTCCGCCTTCTTCCCGTCCACGCGGATTACCTGCCCCGCCACATTGCCATCCTTCATCTTTACATAATCGCCGGCTGCTATCTCGCGGCGTGTATCCACGGCTGGACGCTTCTGTGTGACAGGATTCTCGCGCCGCTGCCGGCTCTTATGTCGGAGTTCTTTAAGAGGCTCGGGCACATTATCTTCCGTGGCTTCGGATTCCGCATCGGTCACACTGCTGCGATAAGCATCGAAATCTGCGCGTATGCTACGGGTGGCATCCTTGGCGGCCTGAGCCTCGCGGATTTCGCGGATTGCCTTTTCTATACGCGCATTGGCGGTGGACAGTATCTCTTTGGCTTCGCGGCGGGCCTCGTGGAGTATGCTGTTGCGCTGCGACTTGAGGTCGTCGGCCTTGTCTTCATATTTCGAAAGAAGCTCGTCGAGTCGGCTTTCCTTATCTTTGATATTCTGGCGCTTGTTGTTCCAGTATCGGCGATCGCGGGCTATATCGAGCAGATACTTGTCGAGATTTACATAATCGCTCCCCACAATTTCCTGCGCCTTGGCTATGACATCGCCATCAAGTCCGATCTTGCGGGCTATCTCTACGGCAAACGAACTTCCAGGATTACCTACCTCAAGCTGGAATGCGGGCTGGAGATGCTGTCGGTCATAAAGCATAGCGCCATTGATGAACCCTTCCGTCTCGCCTGCAAATGTCTTAAGATTCTGATAATGGGTGGTGATGATGCCAAGACAGCGGGTGCGGGCAAGTTTGTCGAGTATGGCCTGCGCGAGCGCTCCCCCTATCTGTGGCTCGGTGCCCGACCCCATCTCATCGGCAAGTATAAGAGTCTGCCGGGATGTGTGCTGCAAGAAATATTTCATGTTGCGCAGGTGCGAGGAGTAGGTTGACAGATCATTCTCGATTGACTGTTCATCCCCTATATCGACATAGATATTGCGGAATATCCCCATGTGCGAGTTTTCATAGACGGTGGGGAGCATACCGCATTGCATCATATATTGCACGATACCTACTGTTTTAAGCGTCACCGACTTGCCTCCGGCATTCGGACCGGATATGATGAGTATGCGGTGATTATTATCGAGCGTCAGCGACAACGGCACCACTTCCTTCCCCTGCGTCCGTAGCGAAAGAAGGAGCTGGGGATGCACTGCGTGATACAGCTCAAGTGTGCGCTCGCGCTCCAGAATGGGCATACGCCCGTCGACCTCGCGCGCGAACAGAGCCTTGGCCCGTATGAAATCCAGGCGTGCCAATACCCGGCATGACGCACCGATAGCTCCGGTATGAGGCCGAAGCCGGGCGGCCACACTTTTGAGTATCTCAATCTCCTCACGCTGGGCATCCATCTCAAGCTCGCGTATACGGTTGCCCGCCTCTACTACCTCAAGAGGCTCTATATAGACGGTTTTGCCCGTAGCCGAAGCATCATGCACGATACCTGCGAGTGAGCGTTTTTTCCCGGCCTCGACAGGTATGACCATGCGCCCGTCGCGCATGGATGGCGCGGTGTCGCGGTCAATCAGCCCTTCGGCAACGGCACGGTCAAGCACTCGCCGCATAGTTTTCGAAAGCGAACCGGATGCGGCGCGCAACTGCCGGCGCAGTTCGTAGAGACGGTCGGATGCAGTATCCTTTACTTCACCGAATTTATTGACCACACGGCTGATTACTCCAATCAAGTCGGGGAATGCCTCAAGACGCGAGGCTACTTCAGCCAGCGCCGGAAACGACTCGGCTTCATCGCCGTCGCCGGCGTCCGGACGATTAAAGAACGCTCTTACCTCGGCGGCCTGCATCATGGTGAGCATCAAGGCATAAAGCTGACGTGCCGACAGATAGTTACCCTCCGCCTTCAGCTGGGCGAGCGAAGAAGCTGTGTCGCCCACATCGCGCAGAGGCAGGTCGAGCGAGGAGTTTATGATGCGGAGCATCTCGTCGGTCTGACTCAAATGTCGCATCACTGTATCGTAATCATCAGAGAATGTCATCGACTCCGCCTCTTCAGCCGACAGAGTGCCCGAACATTTATCGACCACCGCACGGCGGATTTTGTCGAATCCTATTTTACTTTCAAAAGTCGAGGGGTAAACCATATTATTAAAAAAGAAACGCAGAAAAGTCCCTGCGACATAGCCGCAGGGACCTATAGACCTCCTTGGGGTCTTAGTACGTTGTTGCACCGGCGGATTTCCATAGATTCGGCGTCTTTTGTAAACTTGCCGACCGGAGGCCCCGCCATTACTGTTGAGAAATTTGCAGCCGGAGTATTACTCCTGTGGAGCTTTTTCCTTCTCTTCTTCGAGGATTTTGATGGCCATGTCGTAGATTGTAGTGTCATCAAGCACTACAAGCCCACCGTCAGGTCCCGGCTCGATGTGCATGCCGATGTTTTTACCAAACTGGTAGTTGACACCACCGAAGTAGTTGCGCACTGTCTGCACTGTGAGGTTCAGCTCATCTGCAATACGATGGGTGGATCCATCGGGCAAGCTGTCTTTAAGACGACGAAGCTCGTTGAAGGTGATTGTCTTGCTCATATGATTCTCTTTTTAATAATATTGCTGTGTCTTCAGGCAAGCGATTTATTTCAGTTCCTCTTGCAGTTGCTAAATTACGCAATATTACTGTTATTCGCAAAATTTTTGTAAAAAAAATTGTGTGTTATATAACATACTATCCTTTTGAACCTTTTGGCTCTCTCCTTTTTGGCCACGACTGCAATACACTCCGACGTTTTTAAATATTCGACCGACCGTCAGATCACTTCCACGGCATCGGCCGCTACCCAACCTATGTTGTTGTGGTTCAGCTCGACTTTATACCAGGCAACCTCGCCGTCGGCATTTAGTTCGGTGTCGAGAATACGGAATTTTGTGCCACGGTGTAACGGGAATCCCACTGCCGTTGACTCGGCCGTTGGCTCGGCCGAAAGTGTGGTCTTGAACTGTATCAGGACGGCTTCGTCTTTGCTTTCGAAATGCGAGGCCGCCATCTCGGAAAATACCACAAATATCACGGCAAAAAAGAGGAACGCAAGTGCGCTGAAAAATCCGAATTTACGCACGTAAACATTCCGGCTGAAAAGATAGGCCGCAAGTGTCAGCACAAGCAGGATGAAGGCCATCACCGCAAGACGCGCCCAGGAGTCGGACGAGGTGTCGATGCTTATCTTGCGGTCGACCTTGCCGAAGAATCCTTCGGCATCGGGGGCCACGTCGCCCTTCTTACCTTTAAGTTCGGCCTTGTTGACATCTGTGATGCGGGTTGAGAGATAGGCTATGTTCTGATTGATATACTCGTCAGAGGGGTCAAGACGCTTGGCCCGCTCCAGATAAAGCCGGGCCTCTCCCTCGTTGCCCATACGGTAGCAGGCATTCCCGAGGTTATATAGAAGCGATGCCGAGGGACCAACGGATTCGAGCACTTGGCCGTAAATATTCGCGGCCCGCTCAAATTCTCCTTTTGAGTATGCCGAGTCGGCTTCTGCCACCATCTTTGCAGCGGCTTCCTCCCCAATAGTGACCGATGCCTGCGTTTCGCTACCGACCGAATCAGTCGCGGCATAAAGCGATGATACATTGGCCGAAGACATCAATATGGTCAGCACTATTATCAGGTATTTAAATGATCGGGTCATCGTTCTGCTCTCCGTTTTTGGTTTCATTTTTGATTTTTGCCGCTTTAACGAAATCCTCTTCGAGTGTATTGAGCACGGAGGCCCCTTCATCATACACCGCCTGCATCGGCTTGCGCGCCGAAGCGGGTGAATATTTTGCAAATTCACATTCGTCAAGAAGCGACACCAGCGCATCGATACCGCTTGCAGGAATTCCGCTGTCGGAAAGTATCTGGCTGACATTCTCACGGTTTAGTTCGGATGTGGGGAGTTTGAGCTTGTCGGCAAGATAACCCCATACTGCCCGCAGCATCTCATCATAGAAACCGTCTTCATCGGAGGTGCGTATGCAGTGCATGGCTTTCTTCAGACGACGGCGCGCCATCTTGCCGGCTCGGCGACTGCGCAACCCCTCTACATCGGCATGTATCTCAAGATATCGTCGACGGCCGATCAGTGCGCCGCCCAACATCAGCGCAGGGATAATGAACCAAAGCCAGTAGGCGAACCCTCTTATCCATGGACGCGGAGCTGCGGAGGATGCCAGTGTCACCGACATCAGACGCGTATTGTAGACCTGCGCGGCCTGCGATTTGGCAGATTCCGCCCCACGGGCCACTTTGAGTGTATATTCTCTGGATACGGATGTCTCATAGCGTCCGGTCTGAGGATTGAAGTATACCAGTTCCACCGGAGGAAGAGTAAATGTGCCAGCCTCCATGGGCATAAACGAGTAGTCGAAGTTGATACTGCCACTCACATTACTGCTCCCTACCACGGTCTTGACATCGGTCGTGGGTGAGAATACCTCTATCTGCTCCGGATAAATGGCGTTAAGGTCGGGCAGATGGATGTATTTCAGGTTTCCCTCTCCGGTGACGAGATAGGATACCGACCCGGCCTGATTTGCCACGGCATCAGCTGAGGGAAGCTTGGAGGATATTGTGAATTTACCCACTCCGCCCGAGAAGTTGGCCGGACGAGGGGAGGGCAACGGATTGACTGTGACTGTCAGATCATTTGGAGTGACGTTGAGCTGTATAGGCTTACGCACCGTTAGCTGAGAGAAGAAGGGATCGTGATAATACTCTTCGGCATCGGTGCTGACAGTGTATTTATTGCCTATGATTTTCAACTGCCCTGCCATCTGCGGGAAGATGATATAGCGGGCTATGATGGCAGTGGCATACGTGCGCCCCTGATAAGTCTCGTATGTAAGCTGATTGGAGACGTTGGACGACTCTTCGATTACGAATCCGTCGAATTTCGGGGCATCTGTAGCTCCGATGAATTTAATAGATCCGTAGGTGGTATAGAGTTTTACAGTGTAGACTAATGCTTCCTGCTCATAGGCGGTGGTCTTAGAGATGTTGGCGCGCAGGAAAAGCCTGTCGTTGCCTTTACCTATGAATGTGGGCCCCTGCCGACCTGCGGCCGTGGGGTCGGCGGGATTTGGAGACGGGGTTCCTGCCACAGCCCCGGGAGTGCTGCCGGCCTCGGCGATAGTGTAACTGACCGTGTTGCTCTTCACACCACCGACAGTAACCGGACCAAACGAGAATGTACCCTTCTTCTCGGCCTTAAGGGTCATGGCATATATGTTGACCACCTTTTGCGTTGTATGTCCGTTGACCGACACAATCGATGAGCTGCTGCTCTGATGACCGAAATACTGCAATTTGGCACCCGGCACACCCTGTGGTGCAGCCGGAGTCTCACTGATATTTGTGACAATAACCTTGATATAGAATTTCTGCCCTACCTCGATAGCTCCGCTTCGCGATGCAGGGTCGACCCGGAGTTCTACTCCGGCAGCGGCCACAGCCGCCTGCACACACATGAGCAGACACGCCAGCAACGACATACGGCAGAATATATGACGGCGTATTGAAGATTTCATTTAATATAAGTATTTAAGGTCGGACTTGCCAGTCAGAATATACGTGGAATGATTGTGATGTCCCTTACCACTGACGCAACGGCTGACCCGCTGCAGTCGATTTCTTTTCGCCGGTGCCCTGTTTGGCCCGGGTCTGTGCCTCATTATTTTCTACGGCATTCAGAATCTGCTCGGCAGCCTGCCGGCTCAGCTCGTTCTCAGCCTGTTGCTGCTGGTCCTGCTTATCCTTCCGGTCCTGCTGATTCTGCTGGTCTTGGTTCTGCTGGTCCTGCTGATTCTGGTCTTTATCCTGGTCTTTGTCCTTGTCTTTATCCTGGTCTTTATTCCTGTCCTGGTTCTGGTCGTTCTTATCCTGCTGCTCTTGCTGGCGCAACTGCGCTATCCTCAGGTTCCGCCGTGCGTTCACGTATCCGGGATTCAGGCGTAGAGCCTGCTTATAGAAACTGATGGCTCCTGCATAGTCTTCCTGATCAAATCTCAGATTCCCGAGATTGTAATTGGCCTTCGAACTGAGGTCGGCCTTTGCCGCGCCGATCTCTGCCACCTGCGTCATAAGCGCCACACCCTGATTATAGAGTTTCTGTGACACGGAATCTTTTTCAGTCTTGGCACCTCCGCGCTCCGACATGCGGATCTGGCTTAGTCCAAGATTAAACTTCGCCACATCGCTCTGTCCGTTGGCATTGAGCGCCTCTTTGTATTTCATTATGGCTTCGGCATATTTTCCGTCTTTATAAAAGGAATTGCCTGCATTGATGTCGCGACGCTCCTGCCTCACTGACTGTGCGGCCGCAGGAGCCGGACACGCTGCCAGCAGAAGCGCCGCCATGACGATCCGCATCCAACCTGCGGCTATGCCGGATTTTTTATATGCTCTAATCATAATAATAATCAGTTTTCCTCTTTCTTAAAGAAAGTAATGCGGTCGAGCCAGCCGAATTTACTGTCGACCACCATAATATCAAGCAGGATGAATATCAACGCAAGCCAGCCGAAGAGTCCGTAGAGTTCATCATGCACGGCTGTGAAACTTCCCTCAAGCGCCGTCTTGGCCACTTTGTCCATCTGTTTCTCGAGTTCGTTGAGACTGCCCTTGTTGGAAGCATTTACATAAATACCTTTCCCCTGCTCGGCTATGCGCAGCGCCAGGTCCTCATTGAGCGCAGTGCGCACAGGCTCTCCCGTCGTAGGATCAATCATGAATCCGCTGCGTCCCTGAGGTATCTGAACCGGCTCTGACCCTCCGACGCCAATCACGTCAATCTGAATGTTGCGTTTGGCAGCACGGTCTACAGCCTGCATCACTGATTCGGGATTCTCCAGTTCTTCAGCATCCGTAAGCAGAATGATTGCCTTGCCGATATCCTTGGAATCCGAGAACGACCGTGTGGCCATATCGATAGCGGCCGCTATATTTGTGCCCTGTGTGGGCATCTGGTCGGGATTGATTGAATTGAGAAACATCTTGGCCGACACGTAGTCGTTAGTCACCGGTATCAGCGTATACGCATCTCCGGCAAAAGCTATAAGCCCGACACGGTCGTCGCTGAGACGGTTGATCAGTTTCTCAAGTGTCATCTTCGCCATACGCATACGGTCAGGGGCTCCCTTCTCTGTCGACGACGGGGCAAGCATCGATGTGGAGGCATCGACCGCAATCACCACCTCGATACCCTCTTTGGTGGTATTCTCGCTCTTCACCCCACCCCACGGGCGTGCCAATGCCACTACAAGCATCACATAGGCCACACACTGTAGTATCAGCTTCAATGGAGGCTTATACGGCGACACGAGCGGCATCAGCCGCAACAGTGACTCGCTGCGGCCAAACATATTTAGCTTCTTGCGCCGGGCCATACGCCCAAGCATGTAAAGCGCCAGATACACGGGCACTCCAAGAAGTAGAAACAGTATGTAGGGATAAGCAAAACTCATCTTTTTTTCTTTTTATGTTTTCACATCCCGATGAGGGGAATCCCTTCAACGAGAGATTTCTGCCAGACGGGCGTATATCGTCAAGGGATACGGCGCAATACGGTGTAACGCAGCATCATCGACAGAGCATAGCAACACAGTGCGGCCAGCACCCAGGGGAAGAAGGCTTCGTCAGTGCGTGTGTAATTCTCCACATCAAGCTGACTCTTTTCGAGTGAATCGATTTCCTTGAATACGTTCTGGAGCATCTTCTCGTCTCTGGCACGGAAAAATTTGCCGCCCGTGATATCTGCTATCTGCCGCAGGGCGTCTTCATCGATTTTTGTTTCCAGCGTAGTGGTGGAGAATCCATAAGGATCGGTGATCTGTATGGTGCCGTTGGTGCCCACCCCTATGGTATAGACCTTTATTCCCTTTTGCCGGGCGATACGCGCAGCTGTGGCAGGGGCGACGTTACCGGCATTGTTGGTGCCGTCGGTCAACAGTATTATGCTTTTGGATTTGGCCTTGCCGGATATCAGACGGTTGACCGCACTTGCCAGGCCATCGCCGATGGCTGTGCCGTCATGCAGGTCGCCAAGTTCTACATTCTGTATAGCACTTACGAGTGCTCCGCGGTCGTAGGTGAGCGGCATCAGCGAAAGCGATTCGCCGGCAAAAACCACAAGCCCCATATTATCATTGGCTCTCTGATTGACAAATTTTACTGCCACATCCTTGGCCACGGTGAATCGGTCGGGATCGAAGTCTTTTGAAGCCATTGAGCCTGATATGTCGAGAGCCAGCACGATATCGGTGCCCTCCACATGCGAGGTGCGATGCGAGTCGTAGGTCTGCGGGCGGCAAAGGGCCACTATCATCAACCCTATGGCAAGGAGCTTCAGTATGAAATTGAATTTCATCAGATACTCCTTCCAGCTATGGGGCATTCCGGCAAAGGGGGATAGTGTAGATATATGAAGCGACGGTGTGGCATTACGGTTCTTGCAGACATACCACCATATGAGAGGCACGTAAATGAGCAGCAGCAAGAGGAGCCATGGATATTTGAATGTCATGACTCACCCCCTTTCTTGGTTTCGGTATTCAGACCCGCGCCACTGGCTGCATCAGAGCCACCGTCGGGCGCTCCTTCTTCATTGCCTTCATCCTCTCCGACAGGCTTCTCCACCGGTCTGGTGGCCTCGACGAAGGCCACGGCATTGTCGAATGCCTTTACGTTATCTTCCGGCAATGGGCGCACCATGGCAAACTTCACGAAATCAGCCATGTCAAGTATCTGGCGCATCATCTGGCGCGGATCGCGCAGGGTGCGGTCGGCGGCCAGTGTATCCATTATCTGGCTTGATGTCATCTCCATGGCCTTTATACCGAAGCGGCCATCGAGATAATCACGCAGTATGTCGGTCAGAATCGTATAGAATTCCTTTTCCTGACCGGACTCCCACAGTTTGCGCGCTTTCAGGCGCTGCAGGCGTCCCAATGCCACATCGTAGGCCGGGGGTTCAGGTCTGGAGGGCAATATCGTGCCTTCCTTGCGATATCGGCGCCATGCCCACCATCCGCCACTGCACAGAAGCAGTGCGAGCAGGATGACCCACCAGTAATATACCAGCCAGTCGGGCAGTGAATCGAAAATCGAAGGATTCTCAGGCTCGGCCGGATCTGAAAGGGGTGATATCGGGTCGTCGGCCTTGACATTGACCGGGCGGACTATCAGCAAAAGCCGCGATGACCGCACCGAATCCCGTCCGGCCACATAGACGAATTCAGGCAGACGGTAATAACCCGAGTCGAATACCTGCACCGGCACCTTATAGTCAATCTGAATACGGCCGGACCCCACCTTGGTGGTATCCACCTTAATATCCGAACGCAGTTCTATCGTGTCATTAAGCAATGTGACATATCCGCGCTCGCCGAAATTGCGCAACAAGGGGAATTCACCTTTCACCCCCTCATCCTGCACTACTTCAAGACGCAGCGTATTGACTGAGCCCATCATCATAGTGGCTGTGTCAAGCCTGGCCGACAGCATGGTGCGGCCGGCATGCATCGTAGCCGGAAGCATTGCCGACATGCAAAGCGCTATTATAAAGGATCGTAACTTCATAATTAAAATTTTACCGTGTGGCCTTGCGTCTGAACACTCCCAGAAGTGCTTTGACATAATCCTCGTCGGTGCGCACATGTGCCAGTTCGACGCCACTGCGTGCCGCCACTGAGGAGAGTAACTGCTGACGGTCGTACCAGGCCCGTTCATACATCTTGCGCACCTTTTTGGATGATGTGTCAATCCATCGCACGGCACCTGTCTCAAGGTCGGCCACATGCATCAGTCCGACATCAGGCAGCCTGGAGTCGCGCTCGTCATATACCTGGATAGCGGCCAGTTCATGCTTCTTGTTGGCCATTGTCATCGTGTGCGAATAGTCGTGACCGTCGATAAAGTCGCTGAGCAGAAAGGCGGTGACACGCTTCTTGAGCGCATTGGTCATAAACTCGAGTGCCACTCCTATATCAGTGCCGCGGCTTTGCGGCTCAAAGTCGATGATCTCGCGGATTATGAGCAGTATGTGTTTCTTCCCTTTCTTGGGAGGAATGAATTTTTCAATGCGGTCGCTGAAGAATATGACGCCCACCTTGTCGTTGTTCTGCAGCGAGGAGAATGCCAGTGTGGCGGCTATTTCGGCCATCATCTCTTTCTTCTCCACGCCGCGGGCTCCGAAATCGCCGGAGCCGCTGACATCGATAAGAAGCATCAGCGTCAGTTCGCGTTCCTCCTCATACACCTTTACATAAGGCTTGTTATGGCGTGCCGTCACATTCCAGTCGATATCACGCACATCATCGCCGGGCTGATATTCTCTGACTTCAGAGAATATCACACCGCGCCCTTTGAAGGCCGAATGATATTCACCAGCGAAGATGTTCTGACTCAATCCGCGGGTCTTTATCTCGATTTTGCGTACTTTTTTCAGTAGTTCCTTTGCATCCATATCAAGCAACAGTAATAATTCCGACTATCCCGAGCGTGGACGGCCTTACCGAAAAGCCATATTTCCTACAGCATCACCGGCTCCTGACGGAGCCGATAATGCCATTTTCCCACAGCGCTCCATGCAGGCCAGCGGCGCGGGGCGCTTCATAAGCAGCCGGATGGTGCGTATCAGGGCACCTTTACCTTATCCAGAATATCGGTGATTACCTCATCGGCCGCGATGTTGTTGGCCTCTGCCTCATATGTGAGGCCGATGCGATGGCGCATCACGTCGTGGCATACGGCACGCACATCCTCCGGTATCACGTAACCGCGTCCCTGCAGAAACGCGTAGGCCCGCGATGCCTTGGCAAGTGATATCGATGCTCGCGGCGAGGCTCCATAGTCAATCAGGTCCTCAAGATCGTTGAGTCCGTATTTCTGAGGCTCGCGGGTAGCGAATACTATATCCACGATGTAATTCTCGATTTTCTCATCGATATAGATTTTCTCTACAATCTTCTGCACTTCGAGTATTTCAGACTTCGACACTACGGCCGAAATCTCATCTGCCGCACCGGCTATGTTCTGGCGGATAATCTCCTTTTCTTCTTCACGGGTGGGATACCCTATCACCACCTTGAGCAGGAATCGGTCGGTCTGCGCCTCCGGCAGCGGGTAGGTGCCCTCCTGCTCGATAGGGTTCTGGGTAGCCATCACGAGGAATGGACGGTCGAGCCGGAATGTCTCTTCGCCTATCGTCACTTGGCGCTCCTGCATGGCCTCGAGCAATGCGCTCTGCACTTTGGCGGGAGCACGGTTGATTTCATCGGCAAGCACGAAGTTGGCAAATACCGGACCTTTTTTCACCTCGAATGTCTCACGTTTGATACTGTATATAAGTGTGCCTATAACATCGGCGGGAAGCAGGTCGGGAGTAAACTGTATGCGGTTGTACTTGGCATCTACAAGTGTGGCCAGCGTCTTGATGGCGAGTGTCTTTGCCAGACCCGGCACACCTTCCAGCAGCACGTGGCCGTTGGCAAGCAGAGCAATCAGAAGGGAATCGATGAGATGCTTTTGTCCGACGATACGACGCTGCATCCCGGTGCGTATCATACTCAGGAAGTTGCTCCGCGATGCTATCAGGTCGTTTAATTCACGAATATTTACTGGTTCGCTCATTATTTATCTATAATTTCTGTTTTCATTATTACTTTTGCAAAAGTAGAAATTTTAATTTTAACATTTGCAAATGCGGTGTTAAACAATTTTAAAACACACCTATTTATCACTCTTCGGCTCATCTCCTACCGGCGCCGCATCAGACGTATCCTGGCGTTTTTCGGTGAATGCGTTCCAGCCCTGGGCCCGTATGGGCAGCTCGCTCCCGTCACGACTTACGAGGGCTGCGCCAAGCGACGGGGCGGTGACATAGCCTATCATGCGCACACCATCAATATGCTCCACCTTCTCCTTGTCGGCAAGCGGCACGGTAAACAGCAATTCATAGTCTTCTCCACCGTTCATGGCGGCCGTCACAAGATTCATGTTGAGTTCTTCGGCCATAAGGGCTGTCTGATAGTCAATGGGTACGCGGTCTTCATATACGCGGCAGCCTACGCCCGATGCCTTGCATATATGCAGCAGTTCGGATGAAAGCCCATCGCTGACATCCATCATCGATGTAGGTGTGACTCCGGCCGCGCGCAAGCGCTCCACTATATCTTTGCGGGCTTCCGGACGCAGCTGACGCTGCAATATATATTCCTTCCCCTCAAAATTTGGCTGGAAACCGGGGTCGTGGCTTTGCGCCGCCACATAATTTTCACGTTCGAGCAGCTGAAGCCCCATATATGCGCCTCCGAGATCGCCGCTTACGCATATGAGGTCAGTCTCCTTGGCTCCGCTGCGGCGCACTGCCTTGCCTTTCTCCACTTCTCCAAGACAGGTGACACTGATCACAAGCCCAGTGACTGAAGCCGATGTGTCGCCCCCCACAAGATCGACGCCATAGGACTCACAGGCGAGTCTGATGCCGGCGTATACTGCATCGATATTTTCGACTGTAAACCGACTTGACACTCCGATTGACACCGTAATCTGGCGCGGTGTGCCGTTCATCGCGTATATATCGCTGAAGTTGACCACGGCCGCCTTATAGCCAAGATGCATCAGCGGCACATACCGCACATCGAAATGAATCCCTTCGAGCAGCAGATCGGTTGTGACAAGTATCTCCTTGTCTCCCTCCGGGGCAATGATGGCGGCGTCATCTCCTACTCCAAGCACGGATGACGGATTTACAAGTGGGAATTCACGGGTGAGCCTATCGATTAGGCCGAATTCGCCGAGGGTGGATATTTCAGTCGACATTTTTTACCTCTTTTCTTATTGGGTTATATAAAACAAAAGAAAGGGAAGCCCTCATCCCGCCGTATACGGGGCCGGGCTTCCCTTATATAACAATCGTAACCCCATAGGGTTTTAGTCACATTCAGAGTCGCGACATCATCTCGGTGATGATGCGTGTCATTACCGGCTGGGCCTTTACGGCAGCCTTCTGCACCTCTTCATGGCTGGGCACTTCGGTGATATCCTTTCCGCCGAGGTCAGTGATGACGGATACACCGAATACTTCCATACCCGCATGATTGGCCACAATCACCTCAGGCACTGTAGACATACCCACGGCATCGCCGCCTATGATGCGGAAATATTCATATTCGGCGCGGGTCTCGAATGTAGGCCCTTGTGTGCCCACATACACACCATGCATCAGGCGAATGCCATCGGCGGCTGCAATCTCGTCGGCCATCTGTATAAGTCGCTCCGAGTAGGGTTCGGTCATGGCCGGGAAACGCGGACCAAGTTCCTCATAGTTGCGTCCGCGGAGAGGATTCTCGGGGAAGAGGTTGATATGGTCGGTAATCACCATCACGTCGCCGACGCGGAACTCCTTGTTCATCCCGCCTGCAGCATTGCTGACGAAGAGTGTCTGCACTCCGAGGGCTTTCATCACACGCACCGGGAATGTGACCTGCTTCATATCATACCCCTCATAATAGTGGAAACGCCCTTGCATTGCCATTATATAGCGCCCCCCGAGATGTCCGAAAATCAGTTTGCCGGAGTGCCCCTCGACCGTAGATACGGGGAAATCGGGGATTGTGTGATAGTCGAGCTCTTTAGTAATCTGGATATGGTTGACCAGGTCGCCAAGGCCCGTGCCGAGTATTACGGCTGTCTGAGGCATTTCTCCTACCTGGCTGCGGATATATTCCGCCGTACGTTTGATTGTCTCAATCATAGTCTTCATGGTTAAAATTATTATCGTGATGCGGATTGCCGTCTGACGGGCCGTAGGCTCCGTCATCATCTATTTCTGCGGCTGTCCGATCTCTGTAATCCGTATTTGTGGCTGTATGCGATGCGGATGGATATGTGTTGTCTCCGCTGACGTATCTCTGGCTTTCTCTTCCTACATATGCAGTATTCCCGTCATCGACTGATGCACGGTCAATACCTCTGTCAGGCCCACTGTCATAGCCGGACCTCCACACTGCGTCAGGGGCATCTGCGGTATCGGCCGAAGAATCAAGATGCAGTTCCGAGATAAGGTCAGTCTCCAGACTGTTGTCCTGCTCGTAAGTGCCTGCCACGAAATCCACCCTTATAGGCTGATAGAATATATAGGGCTTGAGGTCCTGCGGAAAGTAGGGATTGTGTACCAGTCTGACAGCATCCTTCTCCGTAGTGATTATAACCTTGCGCTCTCCCTTCATATCACGGAATTTTTCGGCAATGCGGTTTATGTCGCCTCGCGTGAAATGATGATGGTCGGAGAAATGCTCCACTTTCTTTCTGCATGGATACTGCCGGTAGTGACGCACAAAATAATGCGGATGCGCTATCCCCGTCAGCAGCAGGATTGAATCCTTCTCGCTGAATGAACCGAGATTGACCGTAAAGCGGCATTCATCCGGGAACACAGGCCGCAGGTCATCGTAGACATATCTTGAGAAATAGAGCTTCTGAAATTTCATCAGGTCAAGCTCTTTGGTGACAATCCTGAAGTCAATGGGGCTGAGCGACTCAGGACATTTCGTGACAATCACCTTGTCGGCGCGATTGATTTCATGGGCCGACTCGCGCAGACGGCCAAGCGGCAGAAGACGATCATTATAGACGGGGCGGCCATATTCCATCAGCAGCACTGAGATACGAGGCTTCACCCATCGGTGCTGAAAAGAGTCGTCGAGCACTATGAGGTCGAGTTCGGGATATAGCCTCAGGAGTTCGCTTATCCCCTTGCGGCGATTCTCGCAAACCGCGACTTTGGCTTTCATGCCGAATTTATTGTATATCTGCCATGGCTCATCGCCGATTGAGTCGGGGGTGCTTTTGGAGTTGGCCACTATAAAGCCGCGTGTCTTGCGTTTGTAGCCCCGACTCAGCACAGCCACATTATAGCTGCCGCACAGATGACTTACGATATACTCCGTATGAGGCGTCTTGCCGGTGCCTCCCACGGTGAGATTACCCACTCCGATTACCGGCACCTCGAATTCCACCTGACGGAGTATCCCCAGGTCAAACAGTTTGTTGCGCACCCACATCACCGCCCCATAGATCCAGGATAGCGGCATAAGGAGACATGTCAGTATTTTATCAGCAGTAGTTTTCACTGGCACCGGTAATTGATTGTTCGTGATTCAGAAGATGTATAGACTTATGAAGTAACTGAGTTAAGCACGTATTCAAATTCAACCGATAATAATTGAAAGGGAATCTTCTATACAATCTGCGGCTTCTTTTTGGCAGTTTCCCCGCTTGTCGTTCAGTCGGATATGTTAATATTCTCCTTCACTCCGCGCCGGAATCGACTAAAAAACGAGCTATCATATCGTATAAATCACACCTCATCTTGTGTAAATTAAATTTGAACACTTACTTAACATTCACTCACCGTAATCTGTCTGCAGCCGTCACACGGTTCAGACACATCTTCTATATTACATATTTACCTTAACAGGCATCATGCGGGCCTGCACAGGACGCCGCAAAAAAATCATCTTTACTTCTTCGGCATACTCTGCTTCGGGCACGAGTTCTACGGCTTCTTTCATCAATGTCTGGCGAATTCCGTCACTCACACCCTGCTGAAGAGACTGGCTCACGATAGCCCAGAAATCATTATCGAGACGCGGATAGGCCACGACTTCGCAATTCTTGCTGCCGCCGTCGGCCACTTTGTTCTGCACCCAGTCGATGGCAGTCTGAAGGCTACCCATTTCATCGACCAGTTTGAGTTCTAAAGCTTTGGCTCCATCCCACACACGCCCTTCGGCAATCTGCCGCACCCGTGCATCAGAGATCTTACGCCCCTTGGCCACTCTCCCTACAAATTTATCGTAGCCCCGCTCTATCATCTTCTGCATCTCGGCAAGCTGGCTCTCTGTCATGGGACGCAGCAGGCTCGGGAAGTCAACCTCCGGATTTGTGCTGACAAACTGCGGAGTCACCCCTACACGCTGCGCAAGTGCCGAGGCATTGGGAATCATGCCGAATATGCCGATGGAGCCGGTGACGGTCATCGGGTCGGCGAAGATGCGGTCGGCCTGACACGAAATCCAGTAACCTCCGGACGCCGCATAGTCGCCCATCGACACTGCGAACGGCTTACCTTTGGATTTGAAATAGTTGAGGGCCTCCCCTATCAGGTCTGACCCGAATACCGAGCCGCCGGGAGAGTTGACACGAAGCACCAGGCCTTTCACCTTGTCATTGTCGGCCAAATCGGTGATGACGGGCACAAGAATGCTACAGTTGATGCCCGTCTTGGTGCTTTCCGAAATCTCGCCTGTGGCATAAAGCACCGCTATCTGGCTTGAGGAATCATACGACACGCCGAAAGGCGCATCTGCCCCGAGTGCCGAGGGTCCCACGAAGTTGACCTTTTTCTTTTCAACTCCAAGGGCATCGGCAATGCGAAGGTCCATGGTGCGCTCGTAGACGGCCTTGTCGACGAGATGCTTCTCCACTGCGAACGAGGCCTCTTGAAGCATCAGCACATCGCGGCTGACGACTGTGTCGAACTGAGCCTGTGTGATTTTACGGCTACGGCAGATTTCATCACTTATGAAGCTCCACATGTTGCCATAGAGAGTATCGAGCTGGGCACGCGCCGGGGTGCTCATCTCATTGCTGATGTAAGGCTCCACGGCTGATTTGAAGGTGCCTACCTTCACTACCTGCATCTGCACTCCTATCTTGTCGAGCAGCCCCTTGAAATAGAGTGCGGCAGTGCCCATGCCATGTACATACAGCGAGCCTGCAGGGTTGAGGAAGACGCTGTCGGCCACGCTGGCCACATAATAGTCTCCCAGTCCCATTCCATCGGAATAGGCGTAGATTTTTTTATTGCTTTTCTTAAACTCAAGAAGTTCGTCACGAAGAGCATGAAGTGTGGCCGGAGCGGCTGCCACTCCGTTGCATTTAAGATAAATCATGCGCACATTCTTGTCGGTGGCAGCTCTGCGCACGGCGCTGATAAGCCCGCTCAGACTCATCGGCACCTCAAGGTCGCCGTTGAGCAGTTTCATCGGGCTAAGGTCGGGGCGCTGGTCGCGCTCCACGATTTCGCCTGACAGGTCAAGGGTCAGCACGGTGTTTGACTTTACTGTCTCAGCATTCTCCAAGGCCGACATGCCGGCCTTGCCAATCAGAGAGAATATCAAAATGGCCAAAGCCATACAGAAGAGCCCAAGCGCCACCCACGCACCAACGAATGATGACAGAAAGTTTAAGAAAAATTTCTTGAGCATAAGTGTCTCGAATATAAAAGTTGTTGACGGATGCCGCCCCGGGGGGCGGCATCCTGTTGTATATTAGTATCTGTCTGTTGTCAGTATGGTCCGGAACCGTCATGGTCCTCGCTCAGAGTGAGGCTATTATCCCCTTCATCTCTTCAGCCAGACGCTCGGCCTGCTCCATTGTGGCGGCCTCGCTGTAGATACGGATAATCGGCTCGGTGTTGGATTTGCGCAAGTGCACCCAGCTCTCGGCAAAATCAATCTTCACGCCGTCAATGTCGTTGATTTCTTCGTTGCCGAAGTGCTTCTTGGCGGCTGAAAGTATGGCATCCACATCCGTATCAGGTGTGAGGGTGATTTTATTCTTGGCTATGGCATACTGCGGATACCCGGCCTTGAGTTCTGTCATTTTCTTGCCCGATTTGGCCAGAAGAGTAAGGAACAGGGCCACTCCCACCAGCGCGTCGCGGCCGTAATGAAGTTCCGGATATATCACACCTCCATTGCCTTCGCCGCCGATCACAGCACCTGTCTCCTTCATCTTTGCCACCACATTCACCTCGCCTACAGCCGCAGCACTGTAGTCGCAGCCATGCGCGCGGGTGACATCGCGCAATGCGCGTGATGAACTGAGGTTGGATACCGTGGAGCCTGGCGTATGTGAAAGCACATAGTCGGCCACTGCCACAAGCGTATATTCCTCGACAAACATCTCGCCGTTCTCCATCACAAGTGCCAGACGGTCGACATCGGGGTCTACCACCACACCGCAGTCGGCATCCGAAGTGCGCATCACTTCTGCTATTCCACTCAGATTCTCAGGTATAGGCTCCGGGGTATGGGCGAAACGGCCGTTGGCCTCGCAATTGAGTTCGATTATATTTTTTACGCCAAGGGCGCGGAGCAGACGCGGGATGATACGCCCGCCCACTGAGTTGACCGCATCCACGGCCACTGTGAGTCCGGCCTTGCGTATGGCCTCCCGGTCGACGAGCGGCAATGCCAGCACCATCTCTATATGGCGCTCGTCATAGGTCTCATTCGCATATTCTGTGCCAAGTTCCATGACATCGGCAAAGGTGAAATCCTCGGCCTCGGCTATCTCTATCACTTGTTTCCCCTCGGCGTCATTGAGAAATTCGCCTTTTGAGTTGAGAAGTTTAAGGGCATTCCACTGTGTGGGATTGTGAGAGGCGGTGATGATTATGCCGCCATCCGCTCCTTCACAGGTGACTGCTATTTCAGTGGTTGGCGTGGAGGCAAGGCCGATATTCACGACATCAAGGCCCATGGCCATCAGAGTGCCGCACACGAGCTTATCCACCATTTTGCCCGACAGACGCGCATCGCGCCCTACCACAATCTTGCGTGCATGCCCTTCGCTGGAGCGCTTGATAAACTCTGCGTATGCCGCTGTAAAGCGCACAATATCCACGCCGCCCAGGCCATCGCCAGAACGGCCGCCTATTGTGCCGCGTATTCCTGAAATTGATTTTATAAGTGACATCAGTATTCCGGTTTATAGTATTTCACATTTACAAGAAAAGGTATGCACGACGACTGCTCCGACTGGAACGTGGCTCCCGTGAATCCAGAATATGACTTAAGCACAAGATTCACCTCCGAGTAGTAACCGAGATAGTCGAGAGGGATCTGCATCCCCGTGCCGAACTGTGTCGTGGTGGGATACACCGTGTTGCCGTAGAAAAGATAGGTGGCCCCTATGGAGCTGTCAAGGTTGTCCATATTGCCGAATGAGCCGGAGCCAATCCCATTGTACATCGCTTTTATGTTCTGACGCTCAAATCTGAAAAGGACCTTGTCACCATCTTTCGGCCGGTCTTTGGAATCGCCGGGATTGATCACCTGCATATACACCGTGCCGTCCTCGTCCATCCGATAGTAGGGAGCATCCGGGCCGGTGAGGAACACACTGTCGGCCGGAACCGAGGTCTCTACCTTCTGCTGGGCAAGAAACCAGTTGACAGCCTTTTCCTCATCACGCAACAGGTCGGAGTAGCTCTCCGAGTCATCGCATGAAGCCAACGCCACTGCCGCAAGGAGGGTCAGACCGAGGGGCATGACGTTTCGTCGTATGATTCTTATATTTTTATTTTTCTGCATTATGTTGTTTTCTTCTTTTTTCATCACTCTTCATTGCCGTTCGGCCGGCATGGCATCAGCATAAGCATTCAGCGTCATTCAATTTTTTCCAGCCGCGACGGAAGATAGCATTTAAATCCGGGGAGTGCCTCAAGCAGCATCCTGCGGCATTCCTCAAGAGTGCCGTGGAATTCGGCTCCGGCAGCCTGACGGTGGCCGCCGCCGCCAAAGAGCCGTTTGCACACCTCTGACACCGGGAAATTCTCCACACTGCGTGCCGACACCTTTATACAGTCGGCATCCTGCCGCAGGAAGTAGGAGGAGATTATGCCCCGCACGTTGAGTGGTTCGTTCACAAGCCCCTCCGTGTCGCCACGCTCATAATTGAAGCGCTTCAGTTCATCGGAATCAATCGTAATCACCGCAGCTCTCACAGGCTCTATTATCTCAAGTTTCTCGCTGAGGGCATAGGCCTGCAGACGCAGACTCGACAGCGAGCGTGCCAACAGCGCCTCACGTACTATTCGGTTCTTGTCGACTCCCTTTTCGAGCAGACGCATAAGCACTTCGTAGATTTCCGGGTCGGAACAGTTGACGCTGAAATTGCGCGTATCTGTCACAATACCCGTACACAGGCAGGTCGCACAGTCTGAACCCATCTCCGGATAAAGCCCCATAGCTGCGATTATGCGGAACATCAGTTCACACGTGCTCGACATTTCGGGGAAAGAGAACATCAGGTCGCAGAAGTCCGATGGCTCCTGATGATGGTCGACCAGCACCTTGCGGCACTGCGCCGCATCCACCACCGGCCCGAATGCGTCCTGACGCGACGGCGCATTGAAATCGCAGCATATTATCAAATCGGCTTCCGACACCATACGCCGGCAATAATCATCATGGCGGGTGAATATCGAAATCCCCTTGAATCCCGGCAGGAAGGTCAGCGAACGGGGCGGCTGGTCGGGCACTATCACCGTGGCGCGCTTGCCTAGCCGCTGCAGAAGATGGCACATGCCGAGTGTGCTCCCTACCGCATCTCCGTCAGGGCGCACATGGCACGTCAGCACTATCTGCTCGCTCTCTTCTATCCATCGGCGGAATTGCTCGGCCGACGCTCTGTCTATTATCTTATGCATTATCTGTTATCGAACTACAGGATACGCCCCGTTAAAGGGCTTATATCCGATTCAACTCACAAAGGTAATGTATTATTCTCAATTTTCCGATTTTTTTCCTTAATTTTGCAATGAATATCTCAATATATGAACCATATACCCCCCTGTGGGGACTGAAATAACCCTTGACATGCACTCCAAAGAGGAAAAACTTAAGGCTTTCGGACGTATGCTCGACGTGCTCGACGTGCTGAGAGTAAAATGTCCGTGGGACGCCAAGCAGACCAATGAGTCACTCCGCCCCAACACAATCGAGGAAACTTTTGAACTCGCCGAGGCGCTCGGCGCCGGCAACACCGACAATATCCGCAAGGAACTTGGCGATGTGCTCCTTCATATCGCATTCTACTCTAAAATCGGAGAAGAAAAGGGGCAGTTTGATATCGCGGATGTATGCGACTCGCTTACCGACAAACTCATTTTCCGACATCCTCATGTATTCGGTGAGGTTAAGGTCAATTCTACCGATGAAGTGCTCAACAACTGGGAGCAGCTGAAGCTAAAGGAAAAGGGGGGCAACAAAACGGTTCTCGGCGGAGTCCCATCCGCTCTTCCGGCCCTTATCAAGGCCAACCGAATACAGGAAAAGGTGAGAAATGTGGGGTTCGACTGGGAAGAACCCGCTCAGGTATGGGATAAGGTGGCTGAGGAAATCGACGAAGTTCGCGCCGAAATCGAACGCGACGATCATGACGCTTTGGAAGCCGAATTCGGCGACCTGATGTTTGCCGTAGTCAATGCGGCACGCCTATACGGCGTAAATCCGGAGAATGCCCTCGACCGCACCAACAGAAAATTTATAGCCCGCTTCAATTACCTTGAGCAAGCATGCAAGGAGCGCGGACTTGACCTGCACGACATGTCGCTGGCCGAAATGGACGCGATATGGGAAGAGGCCAAAACAGCCCGGAAGCAACCGAAATCCTGATAACCACACCATCCCCCACCCGACAATGATTCTATGCATCACCGAGAAACCGAGTGTGGCCGCCGACATAGCACGTATACTCGGAGCCTCCACCCGCAGAGAGGGATTCTATGAAGGAGCGGATTACTGGGTCACTTGGACCTATGGCCATCTCTGCACTCTAAAGGAACCGGCCGATTACTCTCCTTATTGGAAAAGCTGGTCGCTCAGTTTTCTGCCCATGATTCCCCCTCGCTTCGGAATCAAAATTATCCCCCAGCCGAGCATCGAACGTCAGTTTAACGTAATCAAGGCGCTTATCGCAAAGGCCGATGAAATCATCAACTGCGGTGATGCCGGACAGGAGGGTGAACTGATACAGCGATGGGTGATGCAGAAAGCCGGTTGCAACATCCCGGTCAGACGCCTGTGGATCTCTTCTCTTACGGATGAGGCCATACGCGAGGGTTTCAACAACCTCCGACACGAAATCGACCTCAAACCGCTTTATGAGGCTGGATTGTGCCGCGCCATCGGCGACTGGATACTTGGCATCAACGCGACCCGACTATATACGCTAAAGTATGCACAGCAACGACAGATTCTATCCGTCGGACGCGTCCAGACCCCTACCCTGGCGCTTCTGGTGAAACGCCAGGAAGAAATCGATAATTTCGTGCCCAAGGATTATTGGGAATTAAAAACCGTCTATCGCGACGTCACATTCTCCGCTCAAGGGAAAAGTTTCGACTCTCAGGAGAAGGCCATGGCGCTTGTGGAGAAACTTTCTCCTCTGCCGTTTGAAGTGACCGATTTCTCAAAGAAAAAAGGTTCAGAGGCTCCTCCGCGTCTCTACGACCTGACATCTCTTCAGGTAGACTGCAACAAGAAGCTGGGTATCGGAGTCGATGACTCGCTCAAAATCATTCAGAGCCTCTATGAGAAGAAGGTATCGACATATCCGCGTGTCGACACCACCTATCTCACCGATGACATCTACCCGAAATGCGGCCCGACGCTGCTCGGTCTTACTGAATACTCCCACCTTGTCGAGCCTCTCAAAGGGCGGCCGCTTCGCAAGACCAAGAAGGTGTTTGATAATTCAAAGGTCACCGACCACCATGCAATAATCCCTACCGGTCAGCCCTTACCCTCCAATCTGTCGGATCTGGAGCGACGTGTGTTCGATCTTATCGCTCGCCGTTTCATAGCCGTTTTCTATCCGGACTGCACTTTCGAGCAGACATCCGTTCTCGGACTGGTCGACAAGACTAAGTTCAAGGCCACGGGACGCGTAATCCTCGACCAGGGTTGGAAGGCGGTATACTCAAAGGATGCACGCGACTCCGCCGAAGAGGAGGATGGCGCTAATGCCGACCTCAAGAATGAGGAGAGTCAGGAGATGCCCGTCTTCACCAAGGGTGAGTCAGGTCCACACTCTCCGAAACTTAACAAGAAGACTACCCAGCCCCCGAAACTTTACACCGAGGGCACACTACTCAAGGCAATGGAGACTGCCGGGTCGCAGGTGGAGGACGAAGACCTGCGCGAGGCTCTCAAAGCCAACGGCATCGGTAGGCCATCAACACGTGCCGCCATCATCGAGACACTCTATAAGCGCGGATATATCGAAAAGGCAAGAAAGTCAATCAAAGCCACTGATGCCGGAATCGCTTTGATTAATCTTATTAAGGTTGACTTGCTGAAAAGTGCCGAACTGACAGGTATATGGGAAAACCGGCTGCGAATGATCGAGCGACAGGAGTATGCCCCTGCCGAGTTCCTGGATCAGCTCAAACAGATGATTTCTCAGATTACGGTGCAAGTGCTGGCTGACAATACAAAGGTCACAATCGAGGCATCGCAACAACCGGCCACTGCGACACAGAAGAAATCCGCCTCAAGAAAAAATGAGGTATGAAGAGTGCCTGACAACGACAATTTATTCACACTACCGATGACTGATACAAATCTCATATTGCAATATACAGCGGTGGCCATACTTATAGTCGCAGCCATATGCCGGATAATCTTGAGCATACGCCGGCGCAACAAGCAGGGCAAGAAAGGAGGATCCTGCCACGGATGCTCGCTTGCCGATGCATGTAAGGATTACCGACGGCCGGAGCACAAGTCAGGACGCGACACATCGTCACGCGATTGCCACAAATGACTGCATGATGCCAAACCGTAACTTTTAAATTTAACCGATAAGTAAGTGTTCAGATTTAACCGATAGTAATTGCAAGGAAATCTTTTTATCCTTCCCTTGCAGTTCATACTCAACGTGAATCCTGACGCCTGATAACACCACAAGCGGCGTGCTCCGTAATTATCCTTGAATCCGGATAATCGGACTGAGCACGCCGCTTGAGATTATATACAGCCGATTCCGACCTTATACGATGCAGAGAAGGATGTATTCCACCACTAACGCCACCACAAACAGCAAACCAAATACAAAGCCCCAGGTATTTAACTTTCGAGCCACGTATGAATTGAGCTTTCGAAGATAGCACACGAGCAGATTCATGAAAGCCGACATGAATATGAAAAACACATCGATATACATCCACCATGCGAACATACGCATTCTGAACGTGACCACCATGTACACCAGCACCAGTATGAAGGCGGCCCAGGCAGCCCCTTTGGATTGCATAAATTTCTTCATAAGTATGTGTTTTAAATTATTTTTC
Source organism: Porphyromonadaceae bacterium UBA7141 (assembly GCA_002491945.1). GTDB lineage: Bacteria > Bacteroidota > Bacteroidia > Bacteroidales > Muribaculaceae > Lepagella. The sequence goes on along the minus strand of DKWX01000045.1, from coordinate 9,180 downwards.
GCAAGTAAGTGTTCAAATTTGACCGATAGTACGTGAAAGGGAATCTTTTATACAATCTGCAGCTTCTTTTTCGTCTCTTAAGGGTTGGCATTGAGTCGGATATGTTCATATTCGCCTCACTCCGTACCGTAACCGACTAAAAAACGGACTCGCATATCGCACAAATAAAATTTTGACACTTGCTTACCTATATAACTTTATACCATAGGGACGCCCCGACTCTCCGAATATCAATGCGAAATAAAAGCCCGGGGGTTCGGCCTCTATATTGATATGGGCTACGGGTTGTCCGTCGTAAGTGAAGCGCCTGATATGGCTTCCGTTGAGATTATAGATCATTGCCAGCTCTGCATTCTCCGGCAGCAGGATGTCGAAGTGACCGGCACCGGCGGAGCGTATCACGGGTTCATTCTGCAGCGCCATACGCCGATCTTCGGCATACGCTGCGGTAGAGGCGATTTCGGCCATAAAGCTGTCATGGAATTCAAACGGCTGTTCTTCCGGCTCCTCTTCTTCCGACGCCTTCGGCGAAGAGAGCAGGGCCACCTGGCGCTCTCCCAAAAATTCAGCGGGCATCAGACGCAGAAGCCAGTCGTTGGGCCGCTCGAAGGCTATCCGGTAATAATCGCCCTTGCGCCCATGCACCACACCGGGATAAAGATGCTTACGCACATCGACATATCCGATAGCCACATCCTTGCCTCCGGCAAGCTGCATCCCCACTATTTCCTCCCATTGGGCCGGAGTATAGAGAGCGGAGAAATATCCGTCATCGGCTGAATCTGTGCTGTAAAGCAACTCGTCAAGCCCGGCCTCGGCAGCTGAGGCGGTGATGGAAGGGTCTGTGGCGGAATAAGGGGCTTCAAGCAGCCCCACAAGATATTGCGGGAAGTCGGTCCACGCCTTTATCGCCTCTTCGGGCACACGTGAATCATAACGTATCAATTCTATATCCTGCGCATACCCTTTGAGCCATCCGCGCTCGCTCTCGCTGAGCCTGTCGGCATCAAAATTACTCTTGAGGCTATAGCCAAGTATCGGGAATGCCTTATTCTCGGCCGATATTATCACGAAGCCGCCACGCGGCTGATTGTAGACGTAGAAAGGGGTAAATAGACGGTCGGTCGTAAGTCGCTTCCCCGTATAGGCGAGCTTCACTGGAGCTGTATGCTCATGATATGCCTGATCGAAGAATCTCTGGGCATACTGCTTGGCCGCTTTCTGACTCACAGTTTCGGCCATGACGCAAGGTGCCGTCGCCAAGGCGATGGCTGCTGCAATTAATATCCGGCTGGCTGTATTCATATTATTTAGCGAGTGTTCAAATTCAATTGATATTGTATCAAAGAGAGTCTTTTGTACAATCTGCGGCATCTTTTTTTGCATCTTCCGACTCGCTACTCTGCCGAATTTTCAATTCTCCTTAGCTCCCCGGCGGAATCGACAATGACATGCCCGCATTAGATTTGAACACTTATTTATATTCATAACGTAAATCCATGCGTTTAAGTGCGCCGCCTGCACGGCCGGTATCAAATCTTTTTTACCGCCGACTCCTGCCGCATCAGCTGCCAGGAGTTGATTATGTTCTGCCACGCTATATAGGCTGCCGGAGCTATGGAGGCTATCGGATTCATGTAGGCCAATGCAAGCCATACGGCAAGCACTGTGTTTTTCTGCATGAGCGACTGCCCGCCGCTCACAGGGTCGCCATAGGCTTTGCCGAAGCGCCGCCCTATTACGAACTGAAGCAGACAGGCTCCCAAAGCCCCCAGACATAGCCACACCATGGTGAGTGTGTTCTCCGGACGCCATTGGCGTATGGCAAAACTTACGCAACTCCCCACTATTATAAACAGTGCCACGGCCCAGAGATAAAACGACATCTGCTGCATCCCCAAAATCCGTGAGTGCACCCCGGGGAGGACGTAGCGCAGGAAAAACGCCACTGCCAGCGGCCCCAGAAGCAATGGCGCCACTTGCCCTAATATCTTGAGGAAGGAGGCTCCGAACGTCATCCCGGGAGCATCCCCGATCCATGCGAGCAACAAGGGTCCGATGGCCGCCACCACAAGGTTGCAGAGCAACGAATAGGCCGCCACTTTCGAGATGCTGCCCCCGAGCATCGATGTGATTACCGGTGCGGCCGTAGCCGTAGGCACGAAGATGCAGATAAACACCCCCCCGGCCACTGTATGATTCCACCATGCAAGAGCGCCATACACGCCGAGACTCAGCGCCATCTGCACCCCGAGCAGCAGACACTCTTCGCTGGCAAGACGGAAATCCGACGGGCGAAGCTTGCAATAGGTGATGAATAGCATCGCAAAAATCAGATATGGAGAGAGAAAGGTGAGATACCCCATCCATTCATGCAGCAGCGCGCCTCCTATAAGTGCCACCGGGAGCATCAGTGTCTTGTTGTGAAGCAGATTGCCCATCGTCAAGTTGCGGTCAGAGACTGGAGAGTATCGTGCGCAGGGCGCCAAAGGTGGTCTGTGGCGCTGCGGTCCAGAAATCCTTATATTGCTCAATGTTCTCTCCCTGGCCGGGGGTGTCGCTCACCACCCGCACTATAGCGAACTCCACCCCTTCCGACGCACATGTCTGCGCGATGGCGGCCGACTCCATGTCAAGCGCCACAGCCTCCGAAAGCACACGGCGTATCTCTTCTACCTCCTCGCAACGGCTTATGAAACGGTCGCCGGTGGCTATGAGTCCGAAATCAGCCGATGGAATCTGTCGGCGCGCCACTTCAAGTACACGCGCCGACGGCTCGAAAAACAGCGGATATCCGTCGGCTGCGTCCTCGACTGTACCCGGGCCGCACCATACATCATGATAAGCCACGCGCCCGGCCACGAGCAGACTCCCTATTCCAAGCCCTCCGGCGCCACCTGCCACTCCGGAGTTGATCACAAGCTCCGGCCGATGCGCACGTATCACACGCAGAGTCCCCAGAGCTGCGTTCACTTTCCCTATGCCGCATCGGGCCAGCAACACTTCATGCTCTCCGATGCGTCCCTCGAGACATTTCACCCCCTCGGCTTCTGTAGCATGGGGCGACTCCAACATACTCTCCAACAAGGCCATTTCTTTATCCATGGCCGCCAATATCGCTATTTTCATCGATTCTCTATATTTTTGTCGTGCAAATTTACACTTTTCTACGGTCGTAAACAATAATATCTGACCTATTTTGATTAACTTCGCATTCTCTTCCACACAAGTGGATAATTCAATCATGGATACTGTCAAAATATGGAACTCCACCCCCTCCCGCCAGCAGGCCGATGAAATTGCCGACGCGTTGCGACGTGGCGAGATAGTCATACTCCCCACCGACTCGGTGTATGCCATCACTTGCGATGCCCTCAACCCCAAGGCCATCGCATCGCTATGCCGCATCAAGGGCATCAATCACGAAAAAAACAATCTCTCCATCATATGCCGCGATATCTCAATGGCTGCCGAATATGCCCATATCGACGACCGTGCCTACCGCATAATCAAGGAATACACCCCCGGCCCATATACTTTTCTACTCCGATCCGGACGTAACCTCCCCAAGGCCTTCAAGGGGAGAAAGACGGTCGGGGTGCGCATCCCCGACAATCAGACGTCTCTGATGACGGCGGATGCGCTGGGCAACCCTCTGCTTGCCACTTCGATACAGTTCGACAATGCCGACGAGGCCCGTGAGCCTGAACTCATGGCAGAACGCTATGCCAGCCTGAATGTCGGACTGATAGCCGACGCTGAGCCAGGAGGCCAGGAGTATTCCACAATAATCGATCTCACCGACTCTGCCGCACCTCAACTCATGCGTCAGGGAAAAGGTGAATTCCATTTGGCCGATTAGTGAAATTTATGTATATTTGCAATCGATAACCGGAGCTTTGGCTCGACCTGACAGTCGCCCCATCCCCCGGCGGCATTACAAACCCGATATATAACCTAATCAAACATAACCCAACTTAATTCAGAACCATTATAACTATGTCAAAAGTAACAGTGGTAGGCGCCGGCAACGTAGGCGCCACTGCAGTCAATGTGATTGCACTCCGTGAGGTAGCCGACGAAGTAGTGATGCTCGACATCAAAGAAGGCGTAGCCGAAGGCAAGGCAATGGATATGATGCAGACTGCCAATCTGCTCGACATGAATACCCGCATCAAGGGTGTCACCAACGATTACGAAGCTACAAAGGGCAGCGATGTAGTGGTAATCACTTCAGGTATCCCCCGCAAGCCCGGCATGACCCGCGAGGAGCTCATCGGTGTCAACGCCGGCATCGTGAAGCAGGTCACCGAAAGTGTACTCAAATACAGCCCCGACGCTGTTATCGTATGTGTGTCAAACCCGATGGATACCATGACCTACCTCATCCACAAGGTGGCAGGAATCCCCCAAAACCGCATCATCGGCATGGGTGGCGCTCTCGACAGCAGCCGCTTCAAATTCTACCTCAGCCAGGCGCTTGAGGCTAACCCCAATGAGGTGGAAGGATTCGTCATCGGCGGCCACGGCGACACCACAATGATTCCCATGAAGCGCTTCGCCACTCTGCGCGGCATCCCCTGCGCTTCCATGCTCCCCGCCGAGACTCTCGACAAGGTTGTGGCCGACACTATGGTAGGCGGCGCTACGCTGACTAAGCTCCTCGGCACTTCCGCATGGTATGCTCCCGGCGCAGCTACGGCAGAAGTGGTAGAAGCCGTGATTCACGACCAGAAAGCCATCATCCCCTGCTCGGCTCTGCTCGAAGGCGAATACGGCCAGTCTGACCTCTGCATCGGAGTGCCCTGCGTACTCGGCAAAGGCGGCATCGAGAAAATCATCGAGCTTGACCTCAACGAGGAGGAAAAAGATCTCTTCGCCAAGAGCGCCGAGGCTGTGAAAAAGACAAATGCAGCTCTCCCCTGCTGATTCGTGAACCCCGGCTGAAAAAAGCCGGCTTACACATAAACGACAGCATCACCGCATTGCCGGGACATCCCGGCAATGCGGTATTCTTTTTTTTGAGAATTGACATGACATAATCAAAGCCCGCCTCTTGCGCTTCGGAAGGGGCAGGCTTTGATGAATATTCTATTATATATGTGACGCGGAGAGAGAGAAGAGAGAGAGGCATCAGCCCTCGGCCGATTTCACTTCAGACTCTTCGATTTCCTCCTTCTCGGCAGTTGTGTCGGTCACGTTGGGCAACTCAAGTCCAAGATGTTTCTTCTTGTCGACCACCTTCAGATATAGACCAATCAGAAGCGCAGCCACACCAAGACTTGCAAGCATCACGAGCGCCCACGTGTAGTCGTAGCTCACCGAAGCCTCCTGCTGAGTCATCAGCCCGGCTGCCACCTTGGTTTCGATTTCCGTATTGGTCGAGGTGAGCACCTTGCCAATAAGCATCGGAAAGAGCCACAGACCGATATTCTGAATCCAGAATATCAACGCATATGCGGAGCCGATAATCTTGGCATCCACAAGTTTCGGCACCGAAGGCCAAAGCGATGCAGGCACCAGCGAGAAGGAAGCGCCAAGCACAAGGATTGTCACATAGGCCACTGTAACCCCTCCGGCAGTATTGCCCGCGAACATCGGAAGAATGAAGGCAAACGTAAGGTGGCACGCTATCAGAAGCAGCGAACCGAGCACAAGCATCGTAGCGGCCTTACCCTTATAGTCCACATATTTGCCAAGTATCGGAGTGATACCTACGGCCAAAAGCGGGAACACCGCAAATATAGCGCCGGCGCTATGAGCCTGATAGCCCATCCAGCAGTAGCATATCAGTGAGAGAACGGAAATGAAGAAGAGCACCGTCTTCGCACCCTTGTCGCGGGCAAAGTTGCCCGCAAAGGCTGTGGCGGCGACTACAAGCATTATCACATACTGTATGTAGGTCACGGCCTCGCTACCCCAGAAAGAACCCTCCGGAAGCTGTGTGAATTCGATATTGCACTGCAGCATATTGACCGCATACTTCTGGAAGGGGAAAATGGCAGAATAGTAGAGCACACAGAGCAGTGCCACAAGCCAGAAGCCCAGGCTCGAAAGAATCTTGCCGAGATCCGAAATCTTGAAAGGATCGTCTTTTTCTTCCGCTTCTCCCGTCTGGGCATCAAGCTTACGGTCCATAAAGAAGTAGACGATAAACATTATCAGGGCTATCATGAGGAGCACCACGCCGAATGCCACCGAACGGCTTACATCAACCGTACCCCCCATTTCGGCAAACATCGGAGAGAATATCATACATGTAGCCACTCCCAGACGGGCCAATGCCATCTCTGATCCCATAGCCAGAGCCATCTCCCGCCCCTTAAACCATTTGACGATACCACGGCTCACCGTGATGCCGGCCATCTCGACTCCGCAACCGAATATCATGAAGCCTACTGCCGAAAGCTTTGCCGAGGCGGGCATACCCTCGTAGAAGGGGGATACGCCAAGCTGGTCGAATACCGGGATATGGTTGAGATGATTCGTAAACCATACATCAAGCGGACTGCCGATAAAAGCATCGGTGAGCGCATACCAGTTGATTGTGGCGCCTACGAGCATTACGGCTCCCGAGAGCACTGCCGTGAAGCGCACTCCCATCTTGTCGAGTATGATTCCCGCAAAAATCAGGAAGAAGATAAATACGTTGAGGAATGTCTCCGATCCCTGCATCGTGCCGAAGGCTGTGGAGTTCCAGCCTCGTTCTGACTGAAGCAGGTCTTTGATTGGCGAGAGCACGTCCATAAAGACGTAGGAGCAGAACATCGCGAAGGCAAGAAGGCCAAGCGCCGTCCAGCGTGCCCATGCTTTGTCGCGAAGCAGCTCTTTGCTACCGGCCGACGGGCCGGTGGTGGTAATTGTTTGTCCCATTTACGTTATTAAGTTAGATATTGTTGCGTTCTGTCTTAAAGCCGGACGATGGATTCCCCGCCATCTCGTGTCAGGATATGCACGGGGACTTCTACGGCTCCTGCCGGATTACACTCACGACCCGTTTCTGTCGGATTGAGATTTCAAATTTAATGATTTTTCCCCAATTTTTGAGCCGCGATACTTCATTTTCCGACGAAATAAATAATAATCCCGTGACTCGGCTCCCTCTCTGCCCCTTCGGGCATAGGGAATCGCAGTCACGGGAATGCTATGTCATGCTGTCGGGATGGCGGAAATCACATTCTGTCATCCGAAGCTTTCGGATGCAGGAATCAGATTTCCTTGCCGTGCTCCAGCAGCAGAGTCATCGACGGACGGTCGCAAATCTCTGACGGACCGAAGTACTGAATCGGGCCGGGATACTGGTAAAGGGTATTCAGAGCCAGAGTCTCACGCATTGAGGCATATTTCAGATACGGACGGCCATTAAGGTTGACGAGGGCCTTCTGTATCACAGGCTTCATCTGACCATGACGACGCTCCATGTTCATCATCATGGTGATAGGTATGCCGCCGGCAATCCAGTTCTCTGTGTGGTCGGTGAGGTTGCGTACACTCGACATGTAGCCGGTAAGACCCGCGTTAATCAGCATAGCGGCGTTGAAACCGAGTGCATACGTATAGTCGGCATCAAAGTTGGTCGGGTCGGCGCAACGTCCTTCGTAACCGAAGAAGTGGTGCTGCGCGGCGAATTTACCGCTGTACTGTCCGTCCTCGGCCATCTCCTCAAGACGCTTTGCCACCATCTCCGACAGAAGGCTCTCTGTCTCGATGAGCGACACCTGCACATTGCCGTGGCTGTCGCGGTCAAGGCTGAGCTGGAGTGCGATGTTCTTCGGGAGTGATTTATAGAGTTCGGCGCATTCGGGGGAAAGGAAGCTGTGGATTGCCGCGAGTTTTTCTACCTCTTCAAGGCCCTCCAGCTCTTCGGCATGCTCTACGAGCACATCGTTGAGTTCGGAAATAAGACGCTTCATCGAGGGGATAAACTCAATCAGGCCTTCGGGCACGAGCACAGTGCCGAAGTTCCAGCCAAGTTTCGCACGCTCTGCCACGACGTAGCATATCTGGCTTACGATATTATCGAGAGTCATGCGCTTGGCGGCCACTTCTTCCGAGATGATGCATACGTTGGGCTGTGTCTCGAGGGCGCACTCAAGTGCTATGTGAGAGGCCGAACGTCCCATCAGTTTGATGAAGTGATAGTATTTCTTGGCTGAGTTACAGTCGCGCTGGATATTGCCGATTACTTCGGAGTATACCTTACAAGCTGTGTCGAAACCGAAGGATGTCTCAATCCATTCATTTTTCAGGTCGCCGTCGATTGTCTTGGGCACACCAATCACCTGCACGTCGGCTCCGTTTGCTTTGTAGTATTCGGCAAGTACAGCTGCATTGGTGTTGGAGTCGTCGCCTCCGATAATCACAAGCGCTTTGATGTTGAGCTCCTTGAGTATCTTAAGTCCGGCGTCAAACTGGTCGGGAGTCTCAAGCTTCGTACGTCCTGAGCCGATTATGTCGAAACCGCCTGTGTTGCGGTACTCGGCTATATAGCCGGCTGTCAGCTCCATATATTGGTGGTTGATGAAGCCGGAAGGACCCATGAGGAAGCCATACAGGCGGCATTCCTTGTTGAGACTCTTGATACCGTCAAAGATACCGCTCACTACATTGTGGCCGCCGGGGGCCTGACCGCCTGAGAGAATAATGCCTACGTTGAAGGGTTCCTCTACACGCTCCGGGGTCTCGTTGCTCTCAAACTCCACTACGGGCATGCCGTATGTGTTGGGGAAGAGAGCTTTGATTTCTTTCTGGTCAGCCACTGATTCTGTAGCGTCACCTACCTTGATTTTCACCGGACCCTGCAGAGCTTTGGGCAATTTGGGCTGATATTCAGCCCTCACTCTTTGAAGTGCACTTTTTTTCATTATTCTGTAAAAATGTTTTATACCTCTTGTCGGTCCGGCTCTTTCCCGCAATCGGGAGTCTATCTGTGCCTGACCTGCTTTGCGTTTAGGCTGCAAAGTTAATAATTTTCCCGCAATTAGTGGTTATCCGGATATAATAAAAAAGTCAGCAATCTATAGGATTGCTGACTTTTTTGAGGTTCCAACCAGATTCGAACTGGTGTAAACGGTTTTGCAGACCGGTACCTAACCACTCGGACATGGAACCATTTATTTTTGCATCCAAGCCTCTTGAACTCTTTTGCACTGCAAAGTTAATACTTTTTTCCGACTCCAC
>DKWX01000035.1:26132-34316 GCA_002491945.1 Porphyromonadaceae bacterium UBA7141 | reverse complement strand
TAATTTTAAACAGTTTCTTAGAAATTTTGCCGTTTGAATTTTTTTTGTGCGCCTCAAGCGTGTTGGCAAGATGTAAAACATGCGGATAAATTTGTGGGAATAAAAAAAAATCGCTAAATTTGCGCGATAAAACGCAAATACGGAGTCCGGCACACGCAAAGCGGCACCGTATATGGCGAGGTAAGGAGCGGTAGCTCAGCTGGATAGAGCAACAGCCTTCTAAGCTGTCGGTCCTGGGTTCGAATCCCAGCCGCTTCACCCGAGGGGTCATCTGCGGATGGCCCCGATTTGTTTACTGGCAGACAGCGTGTTAGGCGCGGCCGCAGGGGCGCGGTTTGGGCATCGGGCCTATAAAAAAACGGCCTGAAAGTGGTTCAAATCGGTTCAAAAATCGCAGGCGAAAACGCAACAAAGATAGGTATGACCGACAGCCTAAAGAAAAAGCGCAGACAAACCGGAACACGCAGGCCGTAACCAACTGTTATGGCGACAATTAAAATTACCTGACCAAATCAGATACTATACATGCAAGCGGTGGTTAACGTACCAACCCACACTCCACATCTTCATTGTGAAAGCTAAACCGACATGGTGCCCATCAAATCCCTTGACTATAATATAGTCGCATTGCAGCTTACACAGATACCTGCAGGACGCTGTACTGGCGTGTAACTGAATCTTATGTCCACAGTCTCACATCCCGGCGTTGCCCCCGCCGGCGAGGGGGCGCGGCAGGGGCGATACTCATTTTTAGGTATGCGGTGCCAATTTTTTAAGTCTTTTTCTTTGTGGATAGATAGATTTATAATAATTTTGCAGTTATTGACCGGGTCATGCCGTGTCAGCACCTCCGAAGCCGCACGGAAGCAAGCTTGAGGAGCGGCCGATACCGCATAAATCTGTCATGAAATAGAGTCGGAAATCAAAAACAATTAAATAAAACTCTAAAATTTTACAGAACTGCTATGTGGTTATCAAACTCTTCAGTAGGACGTAAGTTCATCATGGCCATCACAGGCGCCGTGCTGGTACTGTTCCTGACTTTTCACTGTTTGATGAACGCAGTCGCCATCGCCTGGCCCGCAGCCTACAACTCAGTATGCCTCTTCCTCGGGGCTAACTGGTATGCGCTGATTGCCTCGGCCGGTCTGGCAGCGTTTATCGTCGTTCACATCATCTATGCCGTCATGCTGACGCTGCAGAACCGCCGCGCCCGTGGCCACGAACGCTATGCCGTGTCTCACCGTCCGAAGTCGGTGGAATGGTCGTCGCAGAACATGCTCGTGCTCGGTATCGTAATCCTGGCATTCCTCGTGGTGCACATGATCCAGTTCTGGGCCAAGATGCAGCTCGTGGAAATTCTCGGTGAACACACCAAAATCCCCGCCGCAGCCGGCACTCTCTTCCTGCAGGAAGCCTTCCAGCAGCCCTGGACTCTTATCGTGTATTGCATCGGTTTCATTGCCCTCTGGTTCCACCTCAACCACGGCATCTGGTCGATGTTCCAGTCTGTGGGCTGGGACAGCACCGTGTGGATTCCGCGTCTGAAGAAAATCGGCGCCTGGTGGTGCTCGATAGTAGTGGTGCTCTTTATCGCCGAGGCTGTAGTGTTCACTGTCAACGCCAACCGCCACTTCTATCTCAACGACCCCGAACTCCGCGAGCAGTATAAGGATATGGTAGTGCCCGAGTATGAGGACGACTTCGGTCCCGCCGCCGTGCAGGCCCTCTCTTCTGCAAGCTATGATGATTATGTACAGATGGTAAAGGGGCAGTATCAGCAGATGCAGAACCCCCAGGCCGCCTCATATTTCGGAGACAAGTACGAGGGTATGATCAATTTCCTCCAGCATCAGGTAGACTTCATCGATTATCTTGAATCGCATCCCGCAGTGGACGAGGAGGCTGTAGCCCCCTCTACAGGTGTGGCAGCTCCCTCTACTCAAAAATAAATCATTTCACTGACGATATGGAAAATATTGATATCACGAAAGTAAAAACAATGAATCCGGCAGATTCCAAGATCCCGGAGGGTCCTATCGCTGAGAAATGGACCAATTACAAGGCTCACCAGAAACTCGTCAACCCGGCCAACAAGCGCAAGCTCGATGTAATCGTGGTGGGTACGGGTCTGGCAGGTGCCTCGGCCGCCTCCACTCTTGGTGAAATGGGCTTCAACGTGCTCAATTTCTGCATCCAGGATTCTCCCCGCCGCGCCCACTCGATTGCGGCTCAGGGCGGTATCAACGCAGCGAAGAACTATCAGAACGACGGCGACTCCGTATACCGTCTTTTCTATGATACCGTAAAGGGTGGCGACTATCGCGCCCGTGAGGCCAATGTATACCGTCTGGCCGAGGTGTCGAACAATATCATCGACCAGTGCGTGGCCCAGGGTGTGCCCTTCGCCCGCGAATACGGCGGTCTGCTGGCCAACCGTTCGTTCGGCGGCGCCCAGGTGAGCCGCACATTCTACGCCAAGGGCCAGACCGGACAGCAGCTGCTGCTCGGCGCATACTCTTCGCTCAACCGCCAGATTCAGCTCGGCAAGGTGAAGAGCTTCAACCGTTATGAGATGCACGATGTGGTGCTCGTCAAAGATAAAGACGGCGTGGAGCGCGCCCGCGGCATCATCGCCAAGAACCTGGTGACAGGCAAATTCGAGCGTTTCGCAGCCCACGCTGTGGTAATCGCCACCGGCGGCTACGGCAACACATACTTTCTCTCCACCAACGCCATGGGGTGCAACGTATCGGCCGCCATGGCCTGCTACCGCAAGGGAGCCTATTTCGCCAACCCTGCTTTCGTGCAGATCCACCCCACCTGTATCCCCGTGCACGGCGACAAGCAGTCGAAGCTGACCCTTATGTCGGAGTCGCTGCGTAACGACGGCCGCATCTGGGTGCCGAAGAACATCGAGGACGCACGCAGGCTGCAGTCGGGCCAGATCAAGGGCAGCGACATCCCCGAGGAGGAGCGCGACTATTATCTGGAGCGCCGCTATCCGGCATTCGGCAACCTTGTGCCCCGCGACGTGGCCTCGCGTGCCGCAAAGGAGCGCTGCGACAAGGGATTCGGTGTCAATAACACAGGTCTGGCTGTATTCCTTGATTTCTCGGAGGCCATCAACCGCCTCGGCATCGATGTGGTGCGCCAGCGCTACGGCAACCTCTTCGATATGTATGAGGAAATCACCGACGTAAATCCCGGCGAACTCGCCTGCGAGAAGGACGGCGTGAAGTACTACAACCCGATGATGATCTTCCCGGCCATCCACTATACCATGGGCGGCATCTGGGTTGACTATGAGCTCCAGACTTCCGTGAAGGGTCTCTTCGCCATCGGTGAGTGCAACTTCTCCGACCACGGTGCCAACCGTCTCGGCGCATCGGCGCTGATGCAGGGTCTGGCCGACGGTTATTTCGTACTCCCCTACACTATCCAGAACTATCTGAGCGACCAGATCTCAGTGCCCCATTTCTCTACCGACCTCCCGGAGTTCGCAAAGGCCGAGGCTGAATGCCAGGCCAAGATGGACCGTCTGATGAGTATCCAGGGACAGCGCTCTGTCGACTCCATCCATAAGGAACTCGGGCGCGTGATGTGGGACAACGTAGGTATGGCCCGCACCAAGGAGAGCCTTGAGGAGGCCCTGAAGAAAATCAAGGAAATCCGCCATGACTTCGACACCAATGTCTACATCCCCGGCTCGGCAGAGGGTATGAACGTGGAGCTCGACAAGGCTTTCCGTCTCAACGACTTCATCACAATGGGCGAACTGATAGCCTACGACGCTCTGAGCCGCAACGAATCATGCGGCGGTCACTTCCGCGAGGAGTACCAGACCGAAGAGGGCGAGGCAAAGCGCGACGACCAGAACTGCTTCTACGTGAGCTGTTGGGACTATCAGGGAAGCGACGACAAGGCCCCCGAGCTGATCAAGGAACCCCTGCATTATGAAGCCATCAAGGTGCAGACACGTAACTATAAGTCATAAACCTCTCTAAAACACACACAGACAACACAATGGATGATATAATGAAAGTCAATCTCAAGGTGTGGCGTCAGGCCGGACCTCGGGAGAAGGGCGAGTTTAAGACTTATATGAATGTCGAGACTACCCCTGACACTTCCTTCCTCGAAACTCTTGACATCCTCAACGAGCAGCTCGTGGAGAATCATGAGGAGCCCATCGTATTCGACCACGACTGCCGCGAGGGTATCTGCGGCATGTGCTCGCTCTATATCAACGGCCACCCGCACGGCCCGGCTACAGGTGCCACTACCTGTCAGCTCTACATGCGCCGCTTCAAGGATGGCGAGACCATCACTGTGGAACCCTGGCGTTCGGCTGCTTTCCCGGTTATCAAGGACCTGATGGTCGACCGCAACGCGTTCGACAAAATCCAGCAGGCCGGCGGATACGTCAGCTTCAACTGCGGCGGCGCCCAGGATGCCAACGACCTCCCGATCTCGAAGGTCAACGCCGACGAGTCGATGGACTCGGCCAGCTGCATCGGCTGCGGTGCATGTGTGGCAGCATGTAAGAACGGTTCGGCCATGCTCTTCGTGTCGGCCAAGATCAGCCAACTCGCTCTGCTCCCCCAGGGCGCCGTGGAGAAGGACCGCCGCGTGCGCGCCATGGTGGCCAAGATGGACGAACTCGGCTTCGGCAACTGCACCAACACCGGTGCCTGCTCCGCCGAGTGCCCCAAGAACATCAAGCTCTACAACATCGGCCGCATGAACCGCCACTTCATCGCCGCCAAGTGCAAGGAGTAACTCCGGTCACCCCCTACACTTCCCATACCGACAGCCGCGATAAGCTTCACCGCTTGCCGCGGCTGTCTTTTCCTCCCCGCCTCCTTATCACCGCCAAGTGCAATTAGCAACTTCTATTGGGTTCAAATAACCTTTGATATTACTCAATCATACTTTATCTCAATTAAATGCAGCCACAAAAAGGTTCTAAACTTTTTTGTGGCTGCACTGTATATATTTTAAAAGCTGTCTAAACTTTCTCAATGAAAAGACTCATTATGGGTTTTGGCATATAGATACATACCTGAAGCGGTAACGTAGATGGCCATCCGACCTCAGAGGAATTTCATATGCCATAATTTTAATGGAGATTGACTCTGAGGAAATCGCTTACATTTCAAGCATCGGGAATCCGCAGAATAATGAAATCTAAAATTAGAATACTATGAAAAGACCGGTACTATTCTTCATGCTGATAATCAGCATACTCAGCATTCAAGCTGACGCACAGACCCTTCGCCCGTATTTTGAGAAGATCTGTAAGACTGAATCAGTAGGCAATATGCTATACGGCGATGACGCTCGTAAACTGATTACTGAATTTGAAAGTAATATTCCTTTTGAGAAGCTGGAAATATGGGGGACCCATGTGGATGGCCAGGCACAGGAATTTCAGGAAGTGTTCAATCCGGTGAACGACATAATAAATTCGATTCCCGAGAATCTGAACACTATCGGCTCTTTCAACGATTTCAATGTATTTGAATTGTTCTGCGCTCCTATGCCCGGCAACGATGATATGCTGGAGATTCTTGTATTCTGGTCACGGAATGTGTACGGCGATGTTTTGGCACTCTACGGCACTATGACACCCGATAATTACCGGATGCTTCAGACCGGCGAGATCAATATGAATTATTTCGGAACGAAAATCAATCCGATGCCGGGATTCGTATTCAACCTGATTTTCAAAGGCACATCATGGGCTCCTGACAAGAAACCAAAGAATTAATACCGCTATCTTAACCGAACCCTACAGGAATCCGGCGTCTGACTTCCCGGATGCCGGATGCTTTTTCTTGACTTAACTGGTGGTAGAATGGAGGCAAATCGCTAAATTTGCAGTCATGAAATGGAATTCTCTTCATATCGCACTGCTCGCGACAGTGGCGTTGCTGGCCGCTGCCTGCGCCAGCATCGGCAATCCTTCGGGGGGTGCCCGTGATGAGCAGCCGCCAAGATTCGTGCGCGCTAATCCCGCTCCGAACTCGGCAAATGTGCCCCTCTCTGCCGATAAGGTCAATATAGATTTCGATGAATTGGTAAATGTAAAGGATGCCATGCAGAAGGTGGTGGTGTCGCCTCCGTCGAAAAGCGTTCCGCGTGTGGCCTCGCAGGGGCGACGCGTAACGGTGAGCTTCACCGATTCGCTGCTCCCGAATACCACTTATACCATCAATTTCGCCGATGCCATCGAGGATAACAATGAGGCGAATCCGCTGGTGAATTTCTCATATACGTTTTCCACCGGTCCGGTGGTCGACTCGCTGCGCATCGCCGGACGCGTGCTCTCGGCCTTAGGTATGGAACCGATGCAGTCCAAGATCGTAGGCGTGCACCGCGTGGCCTACGATGCCGACTCGGTGATGATACCCGACGTGCGCCCGCTCCCCCCGCTATCCGACACTAC
The DNA here is from genome assembly GCA_002491945.1 of Porphyromonadaceae bacterium UBA7141. Taxonomy (GTDB): domain Bacteria; phylum Bacteroidota; class Bacteroidia; order Bacteroidales; family Muribaculaceae; genus Lepagella. The sequence continues at coordinate 27,865 of DKWX01000035.1, read as the reverse complement.
GGCCAATATGCAGGATCTCCCCGCAATATTCCACCGGATGTTTGACCGCGTGGCCCACACCGACGACCGCGGACGCTTCTCTATCGAGGGGCTGGCTCCCGGACGTTACCGCGTCTATGCCCTTGACGACACCAATTCCGACTATCTCTTCTCCTCCCCCGAAGAGGAGATGGCTTTCTATGAAACGGTGGTAGAGCCATACTCCGAAAGCACCACCGCCACCGATACCATCTTCAATACCAAACTCGGCACAGTCGACAGCATCGTCACCCGCCCGCGCACCGTTTTCCTTCCCAACGACCTGCTGCTCCGCTCGTTTCTGACCGACAGGAAACAGCAGTTTGTAAGTTCGTATACACGTCAGGACTCCACACGCATCAATCTGGTGTTCAATGCTCCCAACCGCCCCGCACCCACTTTCGCGCTTGCCGGAATCGATGATGCCGCCGACTGGTATGTGATGGAGCGCTCCGAAGGGGCCGATACCATCTCGCTATGGATCAAGGATCCGCGCATCATCGCTACCGACACGCTGCGTCTGGCCGTGGGGTATCAGAAACTCGACTCACTGAGCCGCTACATTACCGTGAGCGACACGCTGCGGCTCACCACCGACCGTCCCCGCAAACCGAAGGCTCCCAAGGCCGACAAGAAAAAGAAGGAGGCGGAGGCCGATACTACCCCGCCGCCTGTAAAATTGATGCAGTACAGTCTGGTCAGCAGTCAGCTCGATGTCGACCGCCCGCTGCTGATTCAGACGGACGCACCTTTAGCACGCCTGGACTCGGCGGCGTTCCGGCTCGAAGAACTCGTGGATACCCTCTGGACCGACACCGGGCGCCCCTGTCTGCAACGCGATTCGCTCAATCCGCGCCTGTACCGCATCGAGCGCCCGTGGAAATACGGCACTAAATACCGCCTTTCGGCCGATACCCTCGCCATGGAGAGCATCTACGGTCTCTCTACGGCTCCGTTCAGTCAGGAATTCAGCACAAAGGCCGAAAAGGAATACTGTTCGCTGATACTGAATGTGGCCGACTGGCCCGCCGCGCTTCCGGCATTTGTGGAAATCCTGAGCCAGTCGGATGCGCCGACACGCCGTATGCCTCTCGAAGGAGGGCGCGTGAGATTCAACAATCTGCAGCCCGGCAAGTTCTACTTCCGCATCGTGGCCGACCTCAACGGCAACGGCCGCTGGGACTCGGGCGACATCCTCGAAGGGCGCCAGCCCGAACCCGCCTTCTACTATCCGAAATCCATATCCGTAAAACAGAACTGGAACAAGGAAGAGACCTGGCGCGTGTTCGACACCCCGGCCGACGAGATGAAACCCTCGACCCTGCTCAAAAACAAGCCCACACCACGCAAGAACGAGCGCAACAACAATAATAAGAACTCCGAAGAAGAAGAGGAGGACGAGGAGAATGATTTCTACAATCAATTCCCCTCAAGCCGTCTGCAGTAACCCTGCAGACGGCCCCTCGTCACATTTCATTTAGAACGAATATATCTATAACACTTCCCGGATGTGAGTTCATATTGAGTCTGGGTGAACATCCGTCATTGCTCTCATTGTGTTGATTTATGTAAATTAACTCTAATTTTTTTTGTGATTATCAATATTAGTACATATATTTGCAAATGAAAGTAAAATAACACTATAATAATCAAGAGAAGCTTATTCATCAAATAGCCTTCTAATAATACCGGCAGTCATTACTTTTTATAAAGCA
>DKWX01000035.1:0-25807 GCA_002491945.1 Porphyromonadaceae bacterium UBA7141 | reverse complement strand
CTTTTTATAAAGCAGTCATTACTTATGGCTTATTTAAGCCATATTCACTTAACCCTTATATCTATCTACGCTTATGAGAACAGTCAGAGGCTATATCCATACGCTGATCGCATTTGTGATGGTCTTATCTTTTGCTGCTCCCGGTTTTGCGCAGCAAGCCGATTCAGACACGACTCTTCCCAATGATTCAACCGCATCGGCCACCGAACTTGACGAGATCGTGATTACGGGCGCGTCCTCCTACAATATAAAGGATGGTGTGGCGTATGAACCTGATAAGAACGCTAAAAAGTTCTCTTATTCGGCCTCATCCCTGCTGCAGCGTATGGCTATCCCATCGCTGTATGCCGATGCGGCATCCGGAGAAATCAAAACGCTCGATGGAGAGCCTATTACATATTTTATCGACCATATTCCCGCATCCGCCGATGAATGCAAGAATCTGGACCCGGCTTCGGTGATCCGCGTAGAAGTGCTACACACTCCAACAGACCCCAGATTCCAGGGAGCTAAAAATGTGGTCAATTTCATAATGAAGAAGTATGAATACGGGGGTTATGCCAAAGCCGTGGCCGAACAAGGTTTCTGGCGTAATACCGGAGATTACAGCCTGTATGACAAGACAAGCTATAAGGACATGACATATCAGGCGATTGGTGGCTATTCGTATTCAAGTCTGCATGACGGAGGACTTATGGAGTCTGAAAGCTCATATCTCTTCCCGGCACAGGAGATAGATGTGACCACGAAATCCGAACTTCCGCTGAGTCGTGCCCGTAATTATTTCGCCTCATTTAAAGCGCATTACAAAAACAGCCGTAATCTGCATGTGGTCAACACAATCGGAATTTCAGGATCACCATCGCCTACCAACACGATCACGAGTCTGTATACCTATGATCCGCAGATTTTTGAAGATTCCAGGACATCCGTGTCCAAACGGTTGAGATCGACTTCCGGATTCTGGGAAGGAATAATATTCATTCCACTCCGCAAATCGGTATCACTTCAGCTTTATCCCGGACTGGGATATTCCCGCAACATACATGACCAGGCTTTCACAACGGAGACTGAAGATATTTCCTATAAAATCAATGAACACGCATGGAATGCAAGTCTCTCAGCATGGCTTTATATCACAAAAGGGAATAATGATTTCAGCATTTCCGTGGGGGGACAGCACATGAATGATGAAATGAAGTATCTCAGTCAGGATAATCAGAACGTCGATTACAGCAATACCGACCTGAGTTTTCTTTTTGCAGGTTCGCACCAGATTAATAGGATTTCAATCTACTATAATCTTTCAGGCAAAGTATCATTTGAAGACCTCAATAAGACCCGACGTACATTTTTTAATCCCAACACTTCCCTTAATGTGGGATACTCTCCGGCCAACGGACATACTCTCAGACTGTGGGCAGGATGGTATGCATATCCCAATTCTATTTCAGACCTGAATACGGCACGGTTTCAGACAACTCTTCTGGATGTGATTACCGGCAATCCGGAGCTCAAACCTACAAATGTCTATATGGGATCTCTAAGCTACAACTGGATAGGGACATCTCACTTCTCACTGGCGGCAAAGATGTGGATCAACCACCGTCACCGCCCCGTGACTCCGGAATATACTCCCGAACTATCCGGCGGACAACCGCTGATGGTACGCAGGTTTGTCAATACGGGTTATTTTACGGCGTTTGCAGGCAACATCGGCGCGACTCTGAAGTTGCTCGACCAGTCGCTTATCTGCAATGCCAATGTCGGCATCGAAAACTACCGAAACAAAGCCTTCTCCCTTATCAAATCCTCTTCAGTGCCCATAAACTTCGGTGCTCAGTATTATCTCGGCCAGTTTCAATTCGGGGTCGGGATGGAGAGTCCCAGATGGTATGTCAATCCCGGAACAAAAGGGAAAAACATGTGGTATTATGCCGTCACGGCCGGATATACCATCAATTCATTCAATATATTCCTTAAGGCAACCAATTTCTTCAGCAGCAGTTACAGCGGCTTCATCAACGAAGTCATAGATCCGGTATACAATTGCGTTGAAACGGAATGGTCGTCGGTAAGGCATCGACATGTGACCCTCTCTGTGACGTACACGTTCAGATACGGCAAGCAGATCAACCGGGCATCGGATATCAATGTCGATAATGGTATCCAATCTGGCATACTGAAGAAATAGCCCCATATCGCGGCAAGAGCCTGATGACGGGGCGCAATTCATTCATGCAATAAAGGGGAGTTCCCGCCGATAGAGTGCCACGGGGCGCTTCCCCCGGCATCCGGCATTGACGAAAGGGTGAAAATCGGTGTGTAAAGTGGTAAAAAATACCATTATACACCGATTTTCACCCCTTTACTCTTTATCAGCTGAAAAATTTGCACTATATTTGCAGGTTGAAACGCCATACCCTCCCCGGAGTGTGCCGGTATCCCGTATCGCCACCCCCTCGGGCGAGGCATCGGCATCTGCCGGAGATGGCGGCACAAGAGAAAAAATTAAAACATATATAACAACTTAACTTCACAATGCAGAACAAAGGGTTTATCAGCACCATCGCGGTGCTCCTGATTCTTATCTGCGGATTCTACATCAGCTTCTCTTTCGTGACCTCTCATTACGAAAAGCAGGCGCGTGAGTTCGCAGCCAAGGCAGCGGGCACCTCGGACGTCACCAACGACGTCTACAAGCAAAGTCTGAAGCAATTCAACGACTCTATCGACAAGGAGAAAGTCTATCTCGGCTACACCTACAATCAGGTGCGCAAAAATGAGATCGGCCTCGGTCTTGACCTCAAGGGGGGCATGAACGTGGTGCTCGAAATCTCTGTGCCCGACATTCTCCGTCAGTATGCAAATGGCGAAGCCGCCCTCAAGCAGGTGAATGCCGCCATCGCTGACGCCGAGAAGGATGGCGCCAAGGCCGCCGATAAGGATTTCGTCCAGAAAGTGGCCGCTTATTTCCAGCCCGGAACAATGGCCTCGCTCTTCTCCCGCGAAGGTGAATATCTCGGTAAACTCAAGAATTCTTCATCCAATTCGGAAGTGACCGCCGCACTCGGCAGTCAGGTCGAAAGCCAGGTGGACGCTGCATTCAACATCTTCCGCACCCGTATCGACCAGTTTGGAGTCGTGGCCCCCAATATCCAGAAACTCCAGGACAAGACAGGCCAGATCCTGCTCGAACTCCCGGGTGTGAAGGAGCCGGAGCGTGTGACCGACCTGCTTAAGTCGTCGGCCAATCTGGAGTTCTATGAGGTATACAATTACAATGAAATCCTCCCCGAACTGGCCGCTTTCGCTGAGGCTTACGCAGCCCAGGACACCATCAACCACACCAACGTGATCGCTCTGCTCGGCGGTCGCCAGCGTGAGGGCAGCCCGGTGGTGGGTCTGGTATCTCCGGCCAATCAGGCGCTCGTGGACAGCATCTTCGCTTCTCCGCTCGCCAAGTCGAAGCTCCCCAGCGACCTCTCGCTCGTATGGGAAGTGAAGCCGGTGGAAATCCCGCTGACCGACGCACAGGGCAACCCCATCAAGAAAAACGACAAGGAATACCGCACCACCCCCTACTGGCAGCTTATCGCCCTGAAGGGTGAGGCAGCCCTCGAGGGTGATGCCGTGACTTCGGCCAACTCCGAGTATGACAATATACGCGGCAACGTGGTCAACATGCGCATGAACGACCGTGGCGCACGCGAATGGGCCACTCTGACCCGCAACAACATCGGCCGCCCGATCGCCATCGTACTCGACAACCATGTATATTCCTACCCCAACGTCAACAACGAAATCACCGGCGGCTCCTCTGAAATCACCGGTAATTTCACCCCCGAAGAGGCCAACGACCTTGCCAACGTGCTTAAGTCGGGCAAGATGTCGGCCCAGGTGAAGGTGGTGAGCAACAACGTGATCGGTCCGTCGCTCGGCGCCGAGGCCATCCAGCAGGGCTTCATCTCGTTTATCGTGGCTCTGGTGCTGCTGATGATCTTCATGATCTGCATCTACGGCGTGGTGCCCGGTCTGGTGGCCAACGTAGGTCTGATCCTCAACCTCTTCTTCACTCTCGGTATCCTCGCTTCGCTGCAGGCTGTGCTCACTCTGTCGGGTATCGCCGGTATCGTGCTCGCCCTGGGTATGGCCGTCGACGCCAATGTGCTTATCTTCGAGCGCACCAAGGAGGAGCTTAAGTCGGGCAAGAAGCTCCGTCAGGCCATCGCAGAGGGTTACTCGAATGCCTTCTCGGCCATCTTCGACTCCAACCTTACTTCGGTCATCACCGGCGTGATCCTGCTTATCTTCGGTTCGGGTCCGATCAAGGGCTTCGCTACGACGCTCATCATCGGCCTGGTCTGCTCGTTCTTTACTGCGGTATTCCTGACCCGCATCGCCTTCGACCTCATCACCAAGAACGGTTGCTGCTCCGGCATGACCTTCTCCACCGGCCTTAGCCGCAACTTCCTCACCGACTCGAAGATCAACTTCCTCGGCAAGACGAAGGGGGCCTCTGTGGTATGGCTCGCCCTTATCGTGATCTCAATCGCTTCGCTCGCCATCCGCGGCATGAACCAGGGTATCGACTTCTCCGGTGGCCGCAACTATGTGGTGCAGCTCGCCAAGGATGTGAATCCGAAGGATGTGGAGAGCAAACTGCTCGACGCATTCCAGACAGCCGCCGACGACAAGACCGTATCGGTCAACGTAATCACTATCGACGGCCCCTCGAAGGTGCGCATCTCCACCAACTATAAGATCGCCGATGAGACCGAAGGCGTAGAGAACGAGATCACCGACATCCTCTACAAGAACCTCCAGTCCGAACTCACCGATGCTTCGGGCAAGACGATGGACATCAACGCATTCCGCGTAGCTGATGAGAACAACGGTATCATCTCGATCCAGAAAGTGGGTCCAAGCGTGGCCGACGACATGCGTGCCGACGCCTACTGGGCCGTGGGAATCGCTCTGGTCTGCATGTTCCTCTACATCCTGCTGCGTTTCCGCAACATCGCATTCTCCGTAGGCGCCGTCTGCGCCGTGGCACTCACAGCGTTCCTCATCATTGGGTTCTATTCCGTCTGCTGGGGCTTCTTCCCCTTCTCGATGGAGATTGACCAGTCGTTTATCGCTGCCGTGCTGACCATCATCGGTTATCAGATCAACGATACGGTGGTGGTATTCGACCGCGTGCGTGAGATGATGAAGGTATATCCGAAGGAAGACCGCTTCCTGACCATCAACAAGAGTCTCAACACGACCCTCTCACGTACGGTGATGACTTCGTTCTCGACTCTGCTGGTGCTCCTCTGCATCTTCTTCCTCGGTGGCGACACGATCCGCTCGTTTACGTTTGCAATGATCTTCGGTGTGGTTGTGGGCACATTCTGCACACTCTTCTGCGCCGCTCCCGTGGCATGGGCCATCCTGCGCCGCGGACAGAAGAAGCAGAATGCCGCTGCCGAAGGGAAACCCGCGCTGCAGGGCAACCGCCGCTTCAACTGATTTTTCCCCTCCTCTCTACGTGACATCATACACGGTCATCACCGGCCTTAAGTGCCGGTGATGAATCACCTCCCGTCATATCACCACCGCCTGCCCGCCATCCGGCTCCGGATCGGGCAGGCGGTATCTTCTTTAATATTCCGAAAAAAACTAATATGCCGATTTCTCCGAACACCCGAAAACTCCTTTCAGGCGCCCTGCGCTGGAGTCTGGCCGCCGGACTGACCGTGGTGCTGCTGTGGTATCTATTCAGCAAGGTAAATTTCGCCGACATGATGCGCATCATCCGCACCGGTGTGGATTACCGGTGGATACTCTGCGCTATGGGACTCTCGGTGGTATCCCACATGATCCGCGCCCGGCGTTGGCAGCTGCAGCTCCGGGTCCTCGGCATCCGCCCTCCCTATATGGCGCTATGCTGCTCCATCTTCGGATGCTACGCGCTCAATATCATCTTTCCTCGCCTGGGCGACCTCTGGCGATGCACCTATATCGCCAAGCGGCAGAAGGCGCAGCTTACCACCGTAATCGGGTCGATGGTATCCGACCGTCTGGCCGACTCATTCACCGTGCTGCTCCTCTTCCTGCTCACTCTTGTACTGGCCCGCCCGGCCATTGATGCCTTTCTCGACCGCTATCCCATAGGGCGCGACTTGCTCGCGCTCCTCGCCTCCCCCTGGGTGTGGGTGGCTCTGGCGGCCACCCTGCTGCTTATGACGGCCGCCTACCGCCGATGGCACGGAACTCGCTTCGTAACCCGCCTGCGGCAATGGGGGCTCGAAATGTGGCAGGGATTCGCTTCGGTGCTGCATATGCGCCACCGTTCGGCATTCATCATCCTGTCGCTGCTGCTCTGGGGATGCTATTACATGCAGCTTTATGTGGCATTTTATGCCTTCCCGTTCACCCGCGGACTTTGTGCCGCCCCGGGGCTGGGATTCGGACTGCTCCCCTGTCTGGTGGCTTTCGTGCTGAGTTCGATTGCCATGGGAATCCCAAGCAACGGAGGCCTCGGCCCCTGGAACATCGCCATAATGTTCGGACTCGCCCTCTACGGCGTGAGCGAGGCACAGGGCACCGCCTTCTCAATGCTACAATGGAGCGGACAGACCGTGATGCTCATCCTGCTCGGGCTATTCACGATAGCCTACATCCTGCTCTCGCGCCGCCGCCCGGCGTGAGCCGCCCCCACCCATCACCCATCACCCCTCTCCCCGCGCCATCAGGCGGGGCAGGCCGCATTGCTTTTCAATCCACCCCACCCGGACCCGGCATCTACAATATTTAACCAGGATTTCACCCTATGGCAATGAATAAGCAGGCTTTTCTCATTTTTTTTTTGTAAATTCGCAAATTGAACTCTACTGCGGTCGCCTCTCCCCGAAAGGGGTTATCGCGCCACGGTATGCGACTTTATTTACGACAAATCAATTATAGAAATAATGGGAAAAGTCTTGATTATCGGTGCCGGCGGTGTCGGCAGCGTGGTGGCTGCTAAATGCGCCCAGAATCCGGAGGTCTTCACTGAAATCGTGCTGGCCTCCCGCCGCAAGGAGAAATGCGACATGCTCGTAGAAAAAATCGGAGCAAAGAATATCGTCACCGATCAGGTCGACGCCGATTACGTCGACCAGATTGTGGAGCTTTTCAACCGCCACAGACCCGACATCTGCATAAATGTAGCCCTCCCCTATCAGGACCTCACTATCATGGAAGCGTGCCTGAAATGCGGCGTGAATTACCTCGACACCGCCAACTATGAGCCGAAGGATGAGGCTCACTTCGAGTATTCCTGGCAATGGGCATACCGCAAACGATTCGAAGAGGCCGGACTTACCGCGATACTCGGCTGCGGATTCGACCCGGGTGTGTCGGCAATATTCGTGGCATACGCCGCAAAGCATCATTTCTCGAAGATGGAATATCTTGACATCGTAGACTGCAACGCAGGAAACCATGGCAAGGCTTTCGCCACCAATTTCAACCCCGAAATCAATATCCGCGAAATCACCCAGAAAGGGAAGTACTGGCAGGACGGCAAGTGGGTGGAAACTGAGAATCTCGAAATCCACCGTCCGCTCAACTACCCCAACATCGGCGAGCGGGAGAGCTATCTGCTGTATCATGAGGAGCTGGAGTCGCTGGTGCAGAATTTCCCCACAATAAAGCGTGCCCGCTTCTGGATGACTTTCGGTCAGGAATATCTCACTCACCTGCGCGTGATTCAGGACATAGGGATGGCCCGTATCGACCCGGTGATCTACGAGGGAAAGGAGATAATTCCGATCCAGTTCCTGAAGGCGGTGCTCCCCGACCCCGGATCGCTGGGTGAGAACTACACCGGCGAGACCTCTATCGGATGCCGCATCTCCGGACTCGACAAGGAGGGCAAGGAATCCACTTACTACATCTACAACAACTGCTCGCATCAGGAAGCCTATCGCGAGACCGGCGCTCAGGCCGTAAGCTACACCACCGGAGTTCCGGCCATGGTGGGAGCATATATGTTCCTGACTGGTCAGTGGGTGATGCCCGGCGTACATAATGTGGAGGAATTCAACCCCGACCCCTTCCTTGAGAAACTCGCCGTGTCGGGTCTCCCCTGGCATGTGATTATTGACGAAGATATCGAATTCAACGACAAATGAGACATCCTCTGATACTTCCGGCAGCCCTCGCTCTGGCTGCCGGAGCATCTCTGCTTACCGCACATGCAGCCATGAAGGAGGGGGAGGTGACTCGTCGCCCCGATGGCTCGATGCATGTGGCCACCCCGAAAGGGGAGGTGACGGTGACTCCTTACTCCAATGATATTTTCCGCATTACGGTGCTCCCCGCCGACACAGCGGCCACCCCTTATTTCCCATCGCAGGCCGCTGTGATGCAGCCTGAAGTTTCGGATAAGGTGGTGGAACTGATCACTCCCCGGTGGGCTGCGCTTATGAGCAGTTCGGTTCAAGTGCGTGTAGACCGCACCACCGGCACCGTCAGCTTCCTTGACTCCGACGGCCGCGAAATCCTGACCGAAACCGGGGGTGTCGACAATTCCGGACGGGTGAAAAGCGTCAGCTTCGACGGCTCGAAGGCCGGACGCCTGTACGGTGCCGGCGAACGTGGACACCGCCTGACACTCAACGGCGACTCCCTCTCGATGTACAACCGCCAGAACTACGGCTACACCAAGGGAGACCCGCGCATCTCGCAGATGGGCATCTCTATCCCTTATTTCGCTTCCGACAAGGGATTCGGCATTCTCTTCGACGATTACAACAAGGCCGCGCTCTCTCTGGGCGACACTATCGTATATACTTCCGACACTCCGCGCGCGCTCTCTTATTACTTTATCAATTCTCCCGAAGGCAATCTGGCCGGAGTCGTGTCGAATTATTCACGACTCACCGGGCGACAGCCGCTCCCCCCGTTCTGGAGTCTGGGATATATCACATCCAAATACGGCTACCGCACACAGCAGGAGGCACTCGGAGTGGTCGACTCGCTCAAAACACGCGGATATCCCGTGGACGGCATCGTGCTCGATCTCTACTGGTATGGCGTGGAGAAGGACATGGGGTGCCTTGAATGGGAACCATCCCAGTGGCCCGACCACCGGCAGATGCTCCGCGACCTGAAGGATAAGGGGGTGAATATGGTCGTGATCTCGCAGCCCTACATCAATAAGAACGGCGCCATCGACAACTATAACTTCCTATCCGAGCGTTCGATGCTAGTGCGCGATGCGGATGGGATGACTCACGATGTGCAGACATGGGTCGGAGATGCCGGCATGCTCGATGTCAGCAATCCCGAGACCCGCGACTGGCTCTGGAGCCGATACCGCGACCTTACGCAGGACGGCCTGTCAGGATGGTGGGGCGATCTGGGTGAACCGGAGGTGCATCCAGAATCGATGGTGCACGCCAACGGTCAGACTGCCACGCAGTATCACAACGTGTACGGCAACGAATGGTCGCGACTCATCTACGAGGGACTCCGCCGGGATTTCCCCGATATGCGCCCGATCCTGCTGATGCGCGGCGGCACGGCAGGGCTGCAGCGCTACGGCGTGGTGCCCTGGACCACCGACGTGTCACGCTCCTGGGGAGGTTTCGCCCCGCAGGTGAACCTCATGCTCTCTTCGGGGCTCTCCGGCCTGGGATACATGAGTTCCGACATCGGGGGCTTCGCCGTCGACAAGGCTCGCCCCACAGATCCTGAACTCTACGTGCGCTGGCTTCAGATGGGAGCGTTCACCCCCACTCTGCGCACCCACGCACAGCTCAAACCCGAGCCATACAATTACCCGGAAGTGGAGAAAATCTCGAAGCAGTACATAAAGATGCGCTATCAGTGGCTCCCCTATAATTACACGCTGGCCTATGAGAACGCACGCCACGGTCTGCCTCTGGCCCGTCCGCTGAATTTCCGGGGCGCCAACCCAGATGTGGATTTCTCAGCCCTCGATGATGAATATCTATGGGGCGACGAGGTGCTTGTGGCTCCGGTGATGACAGAAGGTGCCCGCAGCCGCACGGTGCTCTTCCCCGAAGGGGAGTGGATCTCTTGGTGGAATCCGGCCAAGCGCTATGTCGGTGGTAAGAGCTATACGGTGCAGGCTCCGCTCGATGAGCTCCCGCTGTTTGTGAAGGCAGGGTCGTTCATACCGCAGTATGAGCGTCCAATCAAGAATGTGGGTCAGTATGATCCCGCTTATCTTAGCGTGCGCTACTATCCGGCTGATGCCAAGAGCGAGTACACTCTGTTTGAGGACGACCGCAAGTCACCTGAATCGCTTGAGAAGGGTGAATATGCTCTGGTGAAGTTTGAGGGTGAGCGCAAGGACGGCATCACCGAGGTGAAGATCTCTACCGAAGGGGGCTACAAGGATATGCCCGAAGGGAAGATGATCGAGTTCTCGGTAATAGGGATTGCCTCACCGAAGGAGATCATGTGGAACGGCACGGCTCTGCCGCGTTCACAGTCGCTCAAGGCTATCCGCCAGTACGGCTACGTCTACGATGCAGCCACACGCACTGCCCACCTCCGCTTCCCCTATCCTCCCGGAGTGACCACCCTCACCATCCGCTGATAATCCCCTCCCACAATACCCATAAGGTCAGTGCCCCTACGCGGCGGCGCTGACCTTCTTTTTATCTACATTCAAATACACCTAACAAGACATGCTTTACACGTACAATATGTATTGTTATATCATACTACCAGATATCCACTTCAATATTAAAGGAATATAACAACTACAATTTATAGTTGGAGTAGGATTAAAACTTTGTTGATTATCTGGATGAATTTATTTTGAAATTACGACCGATTATAATTTTAAAACTGACACCTCAACCACACTAATCACAAATTGGCATCTCCCAAATAGAAGCATAAAGCTTGTTTTTTACACAATTACCGCCAAGCATAGCCATTTTTGCCGTTCTTATTGTAAAATAGACATATATTAATAAGTATATTATTCATTTGAAAAATCTAAAATAATTATTTACATTTGCAATCGAATCATAAAACATAACATTATGAGCAAGTTTAAAATTATCAACCTATTATTCCTAACAGTATTCATGCTGTTCACCGCATGTTCTGGATGGAATGATGCTATTCCTGATGAGCCAGAAATAGCAAATAGCTCTGTAACACTCCCCGATGAGTGGCATGGACTATCGGACGGTGAGATTATCTCACTTCAAAAAATGGCAGCACTAAATGACAGTCTTGCCAAGGAATTCCCTAACATATCTACGGCTCAACCTCAAAGCGCCATTGATGTCTTAAACCAAGTGATTATACTTTGGGCAGATGCTTATGGAATGGCTAATGGATTTAACTATGGCTACTATGCAAACAAAAGCAATGGTAATCTAGCTAATGGGCTACTCTATGCAGGCATCTATGGAGCTTTGTATTCATTAGCTGCATATATACAGTTATCAATAACATCTTCATTTGGTCTGCCTTCAAATCCCGAAATCGGATATATGTTTCTTGAAGGAGCTGTGGCTAAAACTTATTTAAACAGCAACTCTTATTTGACAGACCAAAACAACTTCACGAGGACTTATCGCAAAACGAGCGCAAGGCCTCAAAGTTCTGATCCGATCAGAATGGCATCATTTCATAACGCAGTAGTTCGAGAATACATTAATTTACAAAATAAACCCATTCCAACTACTGCAATCAATCAAGTATTTAATGACGATGATTTAGCTATTTTCAAAAGTGATTATAGCAAGCACATCTATTCAAATATTAATTACTATTATAAAGGGGAAACACCCCCCGGTTTCTTTATTCCACCATACGTAATGCCTATGTATATGAGTAACGTTCTTAGGCTATATAAACAGGGTCTTCAGAATGTTGCCTATAAACCCTACCAACAGGCAATTGATGAAATTGATGTACTCTGCTGCGAATATTGCAATCTCGTAGAAGAACAGACGTCCGTTGATGATGCTGTCAAGTCACAATTAATTACATCATTGCATGTCGCTCCGGCAAGTGTCCTTTTATGGAGAGAAATCGATGGAAGTGTAAGTGTCAAATAACATATCTTTAAGTAGCCGCTAAGAATATGTCGTTGTTTGTTTTTGAACTTATTAACAAAGTTGATGAGGATGCGACTAAAAGATTTTCACCTGAAATATCTTTGTAGAATCGCACTAAACAAACTTTCTCATGTGAAATTCTTAAACAAATATCCGTTTATTCTTAGCTGGCTACTTATATAACGGTATCTCAACACATACCATTAATACGACAACACCAAAACATCAATACATATGGCACACTTTAAGATAATGGCGGCGGCCTTACTTTCAGTCGGCTGCATCTCTATGGCTCAGGCAGAGGAACGCTCATTCCATGGTCCGGCCATGTTCGGCCTGAATGGCCCTGTCAAGGAGGTTCTGAAGACTTCTCCATCCGACGAAGCCTCCGCCTCAACTGTCGAAACTGTTGACATGCGCTTCAAGCCCAACGGTCAGCTGGAGAATGAATCCTGCCGATACAATGAGGCCGGTTATCCGGTGTCGGTAAAGATCGACGACCCGAATTTCAATGGCACTGTAATGGTGGAGTATTCAGCCGACAACCGATGCTCGCGATATGTAATGGAGATTGACAAACCGATGGCCATGACAATCACCACTACCAATGAATACCGCGACGGCAAACTGGAATATTCAACCCTCACTCCACAGCTTAAGGATCCGGCTCTCGCAGACATGCTCCCCGGCGGAATGCCCCCCCTCAACCTTGAGTATTCCAATGTAGAATACGACTCCCACGGCAACTGGGTGAAACGCGACCTCAAGATGATTTTCCCCGACATCGCCAACGTGAAGATGGACATCCCCACCTATACCGAGACACGCACCATAACCTACTACTGATATCTTCATCCACAATCTCCATTCCCGATATCCCCGGATGCAATTTATCCCGAGCATCCGGGGATAATTATATGGGGTCACGACTACAAACCCGCAATCATTTCCGATAAGTAAGTGTTCAAACTCCATCCCACCTGCCCTCAGATTGAGTGACACGAACCATGCTCCGGAAATCGACGGCCTGTTGTTGATGAATTTCTTGTGACGGGTATCCGTGCACAATCTTCGGCGAAGTCATAATCCAGGCGCGATGCGGATGGACCGACCACGAATACTCGGCCATAGGCTATACCCGGAACCTCACTCCCGACATGCCTCGATAGTGGGAATATGGCAGCCTGACCGGCATATCACCGTAATGGCGGGAATGGATTATTGCGGAGGCGTGAGAAGTCTGGAGACAATCAATTCCACTTCCGGCTATAAAAGCAGTCTGCATCAGCGCTTCAAAGGGGAATGTCTGAAGCCGTTTACCCTCTTTTCCTGGACAATCCGCAAGAATAGCGAGTATCAGATCGACAACCGCATGCCCATGATGTAACCCGCTATTCGGCGCCCTTGCAGGCATAGGCGCCGAGGGCGGGGGGCGTGGCGCGGCGGTGGCCGTCGATGTCGGTGACGGTCTCGGGTGCCACGAGTGTGGGGTCGCCGGCTCCTATGGCCGGTGAATCGGCTTTCAGACGGTAGTTGAAGTAGTAATCCTCGCGCACTGTCTCGAAGAGCGGGTCGTCGCCCCAGAGGCAGTGAAGGAAGTTGGCATCATCGGTGCCGGTGGCTTTCATCAGCATATATCGCAGATATACGTCGGAACCGGTGAGATCGCCCTCGTTGATGTCGGAGGCGAGACCGTAGATAATGCCGTTGTCGAAGCTGGCGCTCATCACGGGATTGGGGTTGAGGTCGTTGACCTCATGCCCGAACAGATGGTAGAGTGAGAGAATCGGCGATGAAATCACACTGAAAAGATAATAGTTGGCCATGGTGCACTGCGAGAAGCGGTGCACTCCGCCGTGCAGGCTCACCACGGCATCGGCCGCTTCGGAGAATATGCAGCCGTAGGCATCCACCCGGGCATAACGCGATTCGAGCACGGTGCTCTGCGAATTGTGGAGCCAGGAGTTGACGAGTGTGAGTTTCCGGCGGCTGACGTCGGCCGTGGAGTCGATGCGAAGTCCATCGGTGGTGCTGCGCATATCGCAGTATTCCATGCGGTTATCAAACGAGCCGGCCGCGATCCGCACACCCTTCCATTGCCCGGCCATTATGTCATAGCCCACATCGGGGAGCACATTGTCGAGTCGGTCGCCGCGCATGGCAATCAGTTTGCCAGGTTCTCCTATAGCCTCCAGTCTTCCCTCCACCACGAGCGACGCTTTGTCGTGGAACAGCAGCTGTGCCCCCGGGTCCACACACAGCGTGGCACCGGGGCGCACCGTAAGGGAGTCGAATATCACGTAGGGGCGGGCGGCGGTGAGAGTCATGTCGGAAGTGACCTCCACATTGCGCAGGCGCGTCACATTCTGGCCGAATGCCTCCACTACCACCTTCTGTTCGGTGCCGTTGGTATTGAAAAGGATCAGATCCTCCACTTTGAACGGCCTTGCATCCTGATTCTCCGGGATATAACACTCTATGAAGATAAATATCGAGTCACCCCCGCGTATCTCCACGTCATGGAAAGAGGAACCGCTCACGCCATCCACATTCATCGAAAACCGGGAGTCGGCACCTGAGCCGAAACTGATTGACGAGATGTTGACCCCTTTCTTGTCGGGATTGAACACCCGCAGGCGGGCCGTAGGCGTGCCAAGGTCGGTGAATACGGTATCGAAACTCACTGTATCGGTAGAGAAACGCAGTCTGACCGACGATGATGTGGTGAAATCGTCGGAAATGCAGGATTGCACCATCACTGAGACAAGCATTGCCAATATGGCCAATAGAAGGTATCGCATTTTGCGGAATATTCAGGATTATTTGCTATATTTGCATCAGAATCCGTAGGCGGATTCATGACGTGCGCCGGAATTGATGCGTGCGCCTTACTGTGTAATAACGCTTTTCAGCCATACGTTATTATAGGAAATGAAGTACATGCTAATTGCCGGCGAGGCCTCGGGCGATCTCCACGCCTCGCGACTCATTGATGAACTTAAGAAAAATGATGCCGCGGCCGATTTCCGCTTCTTCGGCGGCGACCTCATGGCTGCACGCGCCGGCGTGGCTCCCGACCTGCATTACGATAATCTGAACGTGATGGGGTTCAGCGAGGTGATACGCCGGCTCCCGTCGATATTCCGCAATCTGCGCCGCGCCAGGGAGCTGCTAATTGAGTACCGTCCTGATGTGCTGATACTTGTGGATTTCCCGGGATTTAACCTCAAACTCGCCCGCTTTGCCTCGCGCCACGGTTTCAGAGTGGATTATTATATCTCGCCGAAGATTTGGGCCTGGAAAGAGTGGCGTCTCCGCTCGATACGCCGATATGTGAGCAATATCTATTCCATACTCCCGTTTGAAGTCGACTTCTACCGACGCCGGGGCTACGACCATGTGACATATGTAGGAAATCCATCGGTGGAGGAAATCGATTATGCCATGGGGCATATCGCCCCGCTGAAGCACTTCCTTGAGCGGCAGGGGATCTCCGACCCCCGCCCCATGATTGCCCTCGTGCCCGGATCGCGCCGCGGCGAGATACGCAATAATCTCCCGCTAATGATTGAGGCGGCAAAGCATTATCCGGAGTTTCAGTATGTAGTGGCCGCCGCTCCGGCCATACCTGAGATCTTCTACCGGGAGGTGGCTCAGGATCCGGGGCTGAAAGTGGCATTCGGCGCGACTCCGACTCTTATAAAATATTCTACGGCCGCTCTGGTCACTTCGGGCACAGCCACTCTCGAAACGGCTCTCGTCGGGACGCCGCAGGTGGTGTGCTACCGCGCAAATGGCCGGAAATGGAGCTATAAGGTGATGGAGAAGCTGCTGAAGGTGAAGTATGTGTCGCTGCCGAATCTGATCGTGGGCAATTCGATTGTGCCTGAACTGCTGGTGCACAAGTGCACGGTGCACAACATCATCCGCGAACTCGCACCGCTCCTCCAGCCGAGCCCGCGACGTGAATGGCAGATCAACGGTTACCGACTGATGCGCCGCCGGCTGGGCACGAGTGTGGCTCCGAGATATGCGGCCGAAATGATTTTCAGCAATGACTGACAATCCATCTGCCGGCACGACCGGCAACGACAGTGCGCCTTCAGCAGCAGGAATACATGCCGGCAATGATTGACCCCGGATATAGGTAAGTGTTATTTATGCATTCAAATTTAGAATCTTATGAAGACTATTGAAATCAATATCCCCTCTCTGGCCGACCTGCCCGCCAAGGCTGAGGATTTTATCAGGGACATGGGCGAGTCTACCGTTTTCCTCTTCGAAGCTCCGATGGGAGGGGGAAAGACCACCTTCATAGCCGAAGTATGCCGACAGCTCGGCGTGACCGACGACATCTCCTCTCCCACTTTCGCCATCATCAACGAATATCGTTCCGACACGACAGCCGAACTGATCTACCACTTCGACTGCTATCGCATCGGGAACCCGGCTGAGGCTGAGGATATGGGCATTGAAGACTATTTCTATTCGGGCGCACTCTGCTTTGTGGAATGGGCCGACCGTATCGCCGGGTTCATCCCCGATGATGCAGTGCGGGTGCGCATCTCCAAAGGAGAGTGACACTTCTTTTTCACCTCCCTCCGGATTGACGCAAATATGGAACATCATTTCATCCCCTTCGACCAACTGTTCCTCAAGCCTGAAGACCCACTCGTCCCGGCAACGGAGCATATCGCTCCGGTGGAGCAGTTGCCTCCGCCCCGGATCATATGGCTTGATGAAGCCGAATCCACCCATACGCTACTCAAGGAAACCGAAGAATACAGCGACATCCCCCCCTACACGATGGTGGCGGCACGCCGCCAGACACGCGGACGAGGCCAACGCGGCAACAGCTGGGAGTCGGAAGACTACCGCAACCTCACTTTTAGCATGGCAGCCGCCCCCGACTGGCTGCACCCCGCTCAACAGTTCGCCCTGTCGGAAGCGATGGCACTCGCCATAGTGGGGCTGCTGCGGGAATATGGCATAAAGACTACGGTGAAGTGGCCCAACGACATCTATGCAGGCCACAGAAAGATATGCGGCATCCTTATCGACCATTCGATATGCGGGGGGCTGATCGCGCGAAGCATCCTGAGCGCCGGGCTTAACGTCAACCAGCTGCATTTTCGCAGCGACGCCCCGAATCCGGTGTCGATGTTATCGCTGCTGCCCGACGGGACTCCGGAGATAGAAATCGAGCCCTTGGCGCAACGGCTGCAGCAATACATCATCCGCCTGACCGCACTGACACGCACCGCCCTCGGACGGCTGCGCCTGCACGACACCTTCATGCAGCACCTCTATCTCAACGACGGAGCGCCCCACCCGTTCTACGACCATCTCGCCTCCGAGCGCATCATGGCCCGGATAACCGATGTAGACCCCGACGGCACCCTGACACTGCTCCCCGAACCGACGGACGACACCCCCGGCGAGACTCCCCGCCGCTATCTCTTCAAAGAGGTGAGTTTCATACTCCCCGCCAACTGCAAAAAAGATTAAAAAAACGTGCTGCACAACATCTTTTGCCCTTCGGGCATATTGACAATCAGATTTTTTTTGCTAATTTTGCAGTAGAAAAAGAAGGCCGGAATTTTCCCGAGGCCAGATGCAGGCATCTTACGCGATGCCACTTCTAAAGGTAGAGCGAAAAGACACATGAAGAGTCATGGCTATTAGGATAAATTAACGTTCCGGACCAATCTGTTTCTACAGGATAATTGTTGATATAACAGTAAAAATGTGTCCCCTCCCCATCGCCCGGCATACTGTCGGGTCCGCAGGATTCCGGACACCTCCGAAAATGCAAAAATCAGAATTTAATAACCCATTAACTATCCACATTTAAAATGGCAGAACTCAATTTGGCCCAGTATGGGATCAAGGATGTGAAGGAAATCATTCACAACCCCTCTTACGAGCAGCTCTTCAAAGACGAGACCAATCCCGCTCTCGAAGGCTATGAAAAAGGTATCCTCACCGATCTCGGCGCTGTTGACGTAATGACCGGCATCTACACCGGCCGCTCGCCCAAAGACAAATACCTCGTCAAAGACGAAATCACAGAAGACACCGTATGGTGGACTTCCGACGAATATAAGAACGACAACAAGCCCATCTCGACAGAGGTATGGGATCACCTCCGCGAGAAGGCCGTCAAGGAACTCTCTGACAAGACTCTCTACGTGGTCGACGTATTCTGCGGCGCAAACCCCGCAACCCGCCTCGCAGTGCGCTTCATCATGGAAGTGGCATGGCAGGCCCACTTCGTGACCAACATGTTCATCCGTCCCTCTGAGGAGGAGCTCAAGAACTTCAACCCCGACTTCGTCGTATTCAACGCCTCGAAAGCAAAGGTGGAAGACTACAAGGAGCTCGGCCTCAACTCCGAGACTGTCGTGGCTTTCAACATCAAGGAGCGCCAGCAGGTAATCCTCAACACTTGGTATGGCGGCGAAATGAAGAAGGGCATGTTCTCGATGATGAACTACTTCAACCCCCTCCGCGGCATCGCCTCAATGCACTGCTCGGCCAACACCAACATGGACGAGACATCTACCGCAATCTTCTTCGGCCTCTCCGGCACCGGCAAGACCACCCTTTCAACCGACCCGAAGCGTAAACTCATCGGCGACGACGAGCATGGCTGGGACGACGAGGGCGTCTTCAACTACGAAGGGGGCTGCTACGCAAAGGTAATCAACCTCTCAAAGGAAAACGAGCCCGACATCTACGGCGCAATCAAGCGCGACGCGCTCCTCGAGAACGTGACTGTAGAGGCCGACGGCACTCCCGACTTCGCCGACAAGAGCGTCACTGAGAACACCCGCGTATCATACCCGATCTATCACATCGAGAATATCGTGAAGCCCGTATCCAAAGGCCCCGCTGCAAAGCAGGTGATCTTCCTCTCGGCCGACGCATTCGGTGTGCTCCCCCCGGTAGCCCTCCTCAACGACGAGCAGGCTCAGTACTACTTCCTCTCCGGCTTCACTGCAAAGCTCGCCGGCACCGAGCGTGGCATCACAGAGCCGACTCCAACTTTCTCGGCTTGCTTCGGACAGGCTTTCCTCTCACTGCACCCCACTAAATACGCCGAGGAGCTCGTGAAGAAGATGAAGGCAAACGGCGCCAAGGCTTATCTGGTCAACACCGGCTGGAACGGCACAGGCAAGCGTATCTCAATCCCCGACACTCGCGGCATCATCGACGATATCCTCAACGGCGACATCGAGAAGGCTCCCACAAAAGTGCTCCCCTACTTCGATTTCGTAATCCCCACTGAGCTGCCCGGCGTCAACACCGGCATCCTCGACCCCCGCGACACTTATGCCGACCCCAAAGAATGGGACGACAAGGCTAAGAAACTCGCCGAGATGTTTATCAACAACTTCAAGAAGTTCGAGACCAACGAGACTGGCAAGAAGCTCTCTCTGGCAGGTCCCCACATCTGATTGATGATACCTCTCCACAGGTGTAAAATATAGTAATTTCCCCGAAGTCAATCAGGCTTCGGGGATTTTTTTATCAATTTGACACCTGTTTTTTCATTTTTTTCAAATCAAATAGTGAAGATATAAAAAAAATTTCGTACTTTTGGGGCGATAAATTGATTCATTAATCCTAAACCTTATACCTTAAACTTCACATCATGGAAAAAATTGATAATCTCGACCGCCGAATCCTCAACATCATCATGCGCAACGCACGTATGCCGTCGAAGGATATAGCCGTACAATGCGGTGTGAGCCGTGCCGCAATCCACCAGCGCATCGCCCGACTCGTGGAAATGGGGGTAATCACCGGCAGCGGTTATACTGTCAACCCCCGCAAACTCGACTTCAACACCTGCACATACGTAGGCGTAAAGCTCGAAAAAGGGTCTATGTACCGCGATGTAGTAGCCGAACTCGAAAGTATCCCCGAAGTTGTGGAGTGCCACTTCACTACCGGCCCCTACTCGATGCTCATCAAGGTATATGCCAACGACACCTCTCATCTCATGGAGCTGCTCAATGATAAAATACAGCACATCAAGGGTGTCACTGAGACGGAAACCCTCATCTCGCTAGAGCAGAGCATGAACCGTCAGATCACCATCAAACTAAAAGAGGGTAAATACGACGACCGCCACGAAATCTGAATCTGAATCCGAATCACATCCCTCAGCGCCGGAGTCTATACTGACATCTTGCCCCGTATGGGCAGGACCTCATCTCGGCAATGCCCCGCAATCCACACGCATTCCGCATCATCGACGCCTCGGGAGGACGGTCACCGCTCATAGTCATCTCCCCGTCATCATCTGCCAAGCGCCGGGGTGACGGGGAGTAACTGTTAGATTATGAAAAAAGAAACCATATACAGTATATCGGTCGCGCTGCTTCTGGCTGTCGTGGCCTTTATATTTTTCGCCCCGGATGACTTCAGGGGCAATGTGCTTCAGCAGCATGATATCCTGCAAGGTCTGGCAAATGGCCAGGAAGTGCAGCAGTATGAGGCAATGACCGGGCACGCCCCGCGATGGACCAACGCTCTGTTCGGCGGGATGCCTACGTTCCAGATATCTCCGTCATACCTCACCGGCAGGCTGACCGGGTGGATATTCTCTATTTATACGCTCTGGCTCCCCTCGCCGGCCAATCTGCTGTTTGCCATGTTTCTGGGCTTCTTCATCATGTGTCTGTGCATGAAGATGAAGTGGCACACGGCGCTATTCGCATCGCTTGCATGGGGTTTTTCCACCTATTTCATCATCATAATAGGTGCCGGACATATCTGGAAATTTGTCACTCTGGCTTATATTCCCCCCACCATCGGAGGTCTGGCGCTGCTGTACAGGGGAAAGTATCTCCCGGGAGTGGCGCTCTCTTCGCTTTTCGCCACTCTGCAGCTGATGAGCAATCACCCGCAGATGACGTATTACTTTCTATTACCGATTCTGTTCATGGTAATCGCATGGGGTGTGATGGCCTGGCGACAGAAGCAGATGCGCCGATGGGGCATCGCCACTGCTCTGGCATTGGGAGCCGGAGTGCTGGCTCTTGCCGCCAATTCGGCATCGCTCTATAACAGTTATAAATACTCGAAGGAGACTGTGCGCGGACGAGCCACCGACATCGTCGCTCCGGGACAGGACTCTACCGGAGGAATGGACCGCAATGCCATCACGGCCTGGAGCTACGGCATCGATGAAACCTTGACTCTGATGATTCCCAACGTGAAGGGGGGCGCCACCATCAAACCCGTCGGCGGCCAGAACTCTCTTCTGTCTGTGGCCGATACCGACAAAGCCAACGAGACATTCCTCTCGCCGCAGGAGATGCAGGTCGTAGGGCAGTTCGGACAGTACTTCGGCGACCAGCCGATGACCAACGGCCCCGTCTACGTCGGGGTGCTGGTGCTGCTGCTGGCAGTGCTGGCCATGTTTGTGGCCGATGGCCCGAAGGCCGGTCCTATGAAATGGGCGCTCTTCGCAGCCATGGTTTTCTCAATCTTATTGGCTTGGGGACATAACTTCCCTCTGCTGACGGATTTCTTTATCGACAATGTGCCGGGCTATAACAAGTTCCGCACTCCGTCGAGCATTCTGGTGGTGCTCGAATTCTGCGTGCCGCTGCTTGCCGTAATGGCGATCAAGAAACTTATCGATACTCCCGATTTCCTCGCCCGCCAGAGGTGGACACTCTACACCGTATTCGGTCTGGGTGCAGCCATCTGCATGATAGGCTGGCTCGCTCCGTCGGTATTCGGCCAGCCCTATTCGGCACAGGAGATGGAGATGCTCCGCGCCCAGGGGATATTCACCGACCCGGCCTACGCCAATGTGATGGCCACTGTGCGCGATGCCCGCCTGAGCCTTGTCAGTGCCGACTGCGCCCGTTCGCTTATGTATATCGTGGCCGGATTCCTTGTAATCTGGCTATATCTGCGCGGTGCGTTCCGAAATCGGGTGCTCTTTGTCTGCGCTTTGTCGGCGATAGTGCTGATCGACCTTTTCAGCATCAACAAGCGATACGTCAATTCCGAGAATTTCGTTGAGCCGATGCCGCGCACCGCCACATTCGCCGAGAACGAGGGAGACCGCTACATACTGCAGGATACGACCTCCTACCGTGTGCTCGACTTAGCGGATTTCGGCGGTGCCCGCTCCTCTTATTTCCATAAGACTGTCGGCGGATATCACGCGGCCAAGCTCACCCGCTACAACGACCTGATCACCTATCAGATATCTCCGGCCATAGGGCGCCTTAACGAAGAGGCCCGCAGCAATATGACGCGTCTGCAGGCTCTGCAGCAGGATTCGACGGCAAATAACGACAGCATCGACTACCGCCTCTTCACGTCGCGCGAACCGGTGCTCGACATGCTCAACACGAAATATTATCTCTATGGCGACTACGCCGAAGAGAATCCCTATGCTTTGGGCAACGCCTGGTTTGTCAGCCGGATCCGATATGTGGCGACTCCCAATGAAGAGATGCAGGCACTATCGTCGCTCAATCCGGCTGATGAGGCTGTGGCAGATGAAACGTTCCGTCACATCTTAGGCGAAACCCGCCCCAAGGCTCCAGGCGACACTGTGACACTCACTTCCTATGCCCCCGACCGACTGAAATACCGCACCCGCTCGGCCGCCGGAGGTGTGGCTGTATTCTCGGAAGTCTACTTCCCATGGGGATGGCAGGTCACTCTCGACGGGCAACCCGTAGAGATGGGACGCGCCGACTATACTCTGCGGGCGCTGCAGGTGCCGGCCGGCGAACATGAGGTGGAATTCTATTTCAATCCGAAATCACTCTCTGTCACCAATACAATAGGTGCGGTGGCCGTGGCTGTGATTTTCATCCTCTGTGCCGCCGCTCTCGCCGTCAGGGCTCTGCGTCTGCGTAATAAACGAATGTAAGCGATGCGCATCCTGTCACGATTAGCCGATGCCTACCGCCGATGGCGCCATACACGGGGATTCGGTGTGCATTCACCTTTCGCATATGCCATCGTGACCGAGGCTCTGTATCCGAGGCGTGGATACGCTTATTATCTTGAAAACGACTCCCGTCTGGAATCCCCCCTTCCCGGGGAGTCCGGACGGGCTCGTGCCTTATACAGGCTCTGCATCTTTCTTAGACAGCGGCATGCCTCGCCGCTCAAGGTGCATCTGATGCCGGAGGCTCCAAGGTGCTACCGGATGGCCGTCAGGCTGGCCGGCGCTGTGATTGCCCGCAATCCCGATGAGGCGCATTGCCGTGTGGTGCGGACTGAAAGCTATCGCCGCGAATGCAGCCAAGCGCCCCTACATGGCCAGCTGATGTTCTCGGGACGTGAGATAACGATTCTGGTCAGCGGACGCGACATGGCGCCTACAGCCTACACTCTGCCATGAATCCGAATCTTATGAAGATTTCCGAACATTTACCCGATTTCGACCACTATCTGAGTCTGGAGCGCGGGCTGTCGCCAAATACTGTCGAGGGGTATTCGTGCGATATACGCCATCTTGCGGAGTTCCTCGGCGATGAGGAGCCGGCCGACTGTGAGCCGCCGATCGGACGGCAAGCTACAAATCAGGCCGCCTCAGTCGATGAAAATATACTGCATGAATTTCTGGCTTCGCTCCATGACCTGGGGCTGAGTCCGGCCTCGCAGGCACGCGTAGTGGCGGCTTTGCGTTCTTTCTTCCGGTTCCTTGTGTCGGAGAAGGTGGTGGATCGCGACCCGACGGTGCTGCTGGAGTCGCCGAAGGTGGGGAGGATGCTTCCCGATGTGCTCAGTGTGGAGGAGATTGATGCCATGGTGGCCGCCATACCATGGGAAAAGGAGGAATCCGTGCGCAATCATGCCATTGTGGAGATGCTCTACGGGAGCGGTCTGCGAGTCTCCGAGCTCTGCGACTTGCGCATCACCCGTATCTCCATGACAGAGGGACTTGCCATTATCGAGGGCAAGGGATCGAAACAACGCATCGTGCCACTCTCTCCCACCGCCATAAGATGCGTCAGCGAGTATCTGGCAGTGAGACCGATGCCGAAGTCGGCAGCCGACGACGACATACTCTTTCTCAACCGCCGGGGTGCGAAAATGACACGCGTGATGGTGTTTATCATTATCCGGCAGCTGGCTGAATCGGCAGGTATCACTAAGAAGGTGTCGCCGCATACGCTACGCCACAGCTTCGCCACTCATCTGCTCGAGGGGGGGGCGAATCTGAGAGCCATACAGCAGATGCTCGGACATGAATCAATCGCCACTACTGAAATCTATGTGCACCTCGACACTTCCCATCTGCGGCGCCAGCTTATCGAACATCACCCGCATTACCGGGGGACAACGGAATAAGGAATCCGGGAGTCAGGGGAAGGTGTCGGATTTGACAGTCCATCGGATTTTCTGCAGGCTTTTTCTTTGTCAGGATGCTTATTAATCGCTATATTTGCAATATGCTTCGACTATATCCACACATCATCATATGCCGTCGCCTCTGTCGGCGTTACCTGTCGGCCGGGGCCGTATGGATTATCCTTACCATGCTGCTTCTTTGGCTTACGGGATGCGTAAAGAATGAATTCCGGATGGAGTTCTCCCTCCCGGACTCCGTGACGGCCACTTACAGAATATCGTATTATGCCTCCGACCCGCGCGGAGGGTTGCAGGTAGAGTCGGCCGTGGCTGTGTCGGCCGGCAAGGGGGAAGCCATAGGGCTGACGCGCTATCCTACGATGGTGACGATAAGCCACGGCTCGTCTGTGATACCGGCCGCCATATTCTATGCCGAGCGAGGCGACAGGATAGTCCTCTCAGGCTCCGGGACAGATCCGGTGGAGTGGAATATCTCCGGCAACAGACCTACTGAACTGCTGACCCGCTGGCGACTCGACAACCGCAGGATTATCGAGGAGGCCCGCCGCACCACGCCTCAGGATTCGGCATCCGCTCCGGCCCTGATGGCGCTGAATAAGGCTGTGGCGGCGTTTGTGAAGAATAATTCCGACTCTCCGGCGGCACGTCTGCTGCTCTTCGCTTATTTTGATGCCGGGTTGGACCCCCGGGAGTTCGACCGCCTATGGCGCTCTCTGCCGGAGGAGAACGACCCGGAGGGATTCGCCCCGCTGCTGGCCCGGCAGGATCTGACCGGAATTTCTCCGGCACTGCAGGGAGCACCCGCAAAGCGGGCTGATAATCTTATCGTCCGGTCGGCCGACAATAATGCCGACACTCTGCGTTTCGCCTCTTCGGGGAGCCCGCTGCTGCTGTATTACTGGCAGCGTGGCGACGATGACCGTAAGGCGCTTACCGACTCGCTGCGCTGGCTGACCCGATGGCGGCGCGATTCGGCCGAGATGGTGATTGCCGACATCGCTCTCAATCCCGACTCGTCGCAGTGGCGAAGTCTGATTCGCCACGACTCGCTGTCGCAGACCGTGCGTGCCTTCTCGCCGCGCGGTCTGGCCGACCGTGATGCCCTGCGCTTCGGTGTGACGGGCACTCCATGGTTTGTGGTAGGCGACGGCAAGGGAAGACTGCTGTATTCGGGGTCCGATGCGGCGAAGGCCTTCAGTAAATTCCGCAGTCTACGCCCCGGCAAGGGGAGCGGGAAGGATAAGCCCGACAGTAACGGCCCCTCTGCCAATCCCCCGGCCAAAGGCGGAAAGACTGTCCCGACAAGACAGGGTGACGGCAACTGACCGGCTGATAAGTAAGTGTTCAAATTTAACCGATGG
>DKWX01000069.1 GCA_002491945.1 Porphyromonadaceae bacterium UBA7141 | reverse complement strand
TTTCTTCACAAAGGGGAGTATGTCTATCTTGCCAGTAGCCGAATCAAAAATAATGGCTCCTGTCTTGTATATAAGACAAATATTACCTAATTTTGTCTTGCAAATAAGACAATATCTACAATTATTACTCTCCGCTAAACATTTTTTGAGCGATTGAAAAAATAGGGCTGATTCCATTTGCAGGAGTCAGCCCTTTATGGTTACTTTGGTGTCGCCAAACAAACCATTATAACCATGAGCAAAAGTAGCAATTTCTTCGGACAGCCGATATATGGTCAGCTGATAAAATCGCTCGACCGTGAAAAAATTGTTGAAATCAGCCGAAAACACGGCGGAGAGAAGTACGTAACGAGCTTCGACGGCTATACGCATCTGCTCACGATGCTCTATGACGTAATCCAACGCTTCGATTCATTGCGTGAGATAGAGACATCTATGACTGCCGAGGTCCGTAAACTCCGTCATGTCGGAATAGAAACTGTGCCCAGACGCAGCACCCTTTCTGACGCAAACGACAGGAGGTCAGAGAAGTTCTTTGAAGAGGTCTATCGCGATCTGTATGCCGCCAATAAAGACATTCTTTCCTCAGACAGCCGACGCAACGGCACGGAAGAGTGGATAAAACAGCTTGGAATCATTGATTCCACAACCATCACGCTGTTCTCCAATGCTATTTTCAAGGGAGTCGGACGACATCCCAAGACCGGCAAGAAGAAAGGGGGTATCAAGGTGCACTCTGTAATACACGCCAACGAGGGCGTTCCCTGCGATGTGCAGTTCACTTCGGCAGCGACAAACGATTCATTCATGCTTGCTCCGAGTCATTACAGCCATAATGATATAGTGGCACTTGACCGCGCATATATCAACTATGCCAAATTTGAGGAACTTACAGACAGAGGCGTGGTATATGTCACAAAAATGAAGAAAAACATCAGCTACGAGATTCTTGTGGACTGCATGTATCAGAATTCGCAGGGGCATATGGAGTACCGTGAGCAAGTAGTGGTGTTCCGTAGAAACGGCATCAGCCACATTGCCAGGATTATCACATACGTTGACATCAAGAAAGGCAAGGAACCTAAGCTTATATCGCTTCTGACCAACGACTTCGACATGCAATTGCAGACAATCGTGGCAATATACCGCCGCCGGTGGCAGATTGAGTCGCTTTTCAAGCAGATAAAGCAAAACTTCCCACTGAGATACTTCTACGGCGGAAGCGCCAATGCCATAAAGATCCAGATATGGGTAACACTCATAGCTAATCTGCTGCTCTCGGTCTTACAAAGCACCTTGCAAAGGCGTTGGAGCTTCTCGGGACTGGCTACAATCGTCAGAATTGTTCTGATGTATTACCTGAATCTCGAAAAGTTCCTCAATCAGCCCGATGCAGACCTGAAAATCATGCTTGTCGAAGCAGCAGAATCACCACCTAAAGATACTGAAAACTGCTGAGGGGGCTTGTCATATACAAAAAGCAAGCCCAACTTCTGGCACGCAGGAAGTTGGACTCGCCTTTTTATGGTTTAGCGGACAGTAATAATTTTGAATGACGTTTTTCGGAACATCAAACTGAACACCCTACTTGCCAACAATCCCGGCGTGTCTGTCATATCCGCTTGTCGTATACCTACTTGTCGTGAGGTGTTGTATTGCTGTCGGAGTCGCCGCGCGACTTCGACTCTACCTTTTCAGTCAGCACCGGCAGCTGAAGGTTATACTTCAGAGCACAGAATCGCAAAGCGATTATCACAGCGGCACATGCCAGCTGACTCATCATCGGGGCCTCTGCGAATTCATACATCAGCCAATATACGAAGCCCCCCGCGATACAGGCCGTGGCATAGATATCTTTGCGGAATACGAGCGGTTCCTCATTGATCAGTATATCACGTATCACTCCGCCGAAGGCTCCGGTGATGATTCCCATCACAAGCGCCACCCACATCGGATAACCGATTGCCAGCGTCTTATTGATACCTATCACACAGAACATGGCAAGTCCGATACTGTCGAAGATAAATAGCATCCGGTCTTTGCTGACAAGCAGATTCCTGAACACCAGCACAGCAAGCAGCGAAAGGGCCGTCACCGCCAGATACCACCATGTCTGCATCCAGAACACCGGTATGTCGAGCAATATGTCACGCAGTGTGCCGCCTCCGATGGCCGTTACCAGCCCCACGATATAAGCGCCAAACCAGTCAAATCTCTTAGTAGCTGCCAGACGGATGCCGCTTATCGCGGCTGCGACGGTGCCTATTACCTCCAGTATGAATGAAAGCGTATCTTCCATTGGTCGTTGTTGATTTTCTTTTTTGTTTCTTTACCTGTAGTTGCATGCCGGGGTGAAATCAGGTTCTGCCCGCTTTCTCCCCATCGTTCCGACACAATGTCGGCAATCAGCCTGCAAAGTTAGCAAATATCGGCCAATACTCAAACACCGCATCCCCCCCACGCAAGCATATAATCTGTCAAGCGGTTGCCTATACTCCCTATTCACATCTCCCCCACGCACGCTACTTGATTTATTTCAATTTAACACCACCGTCATCCGGCTTGTTTCAAAACACCATCACCGTCATAAAACCATTCTCATACCCCGATGTTATATTGGGTAGAAAGCTTTTTTTTTGAAATCGTTTCGAAGAAAAATGCACATACGTCGGCAAGTGTCCCGACTTAAACGATAGTATGCCGACGGAAATTTTTTCTGCAATCCGCGGTTTCTTTTCATCTGATTCCGCAAGTTGAGACGAGCGCCTGCTTATTATCGGAAGCCTGCGAATCACCTCTCTCCAATCCTTCGCTCCGGCGGAGATACAATAACTTCTTCCGGACTCCCCCCACTCCATTTACATTGAGCCAGGTGCGTCCGGCATACCATGAAAACCACATCTATGGAAAACACGAAAGACTACGATGTCATCATCATCGGCGGAGGAGCCACCGGCGCCGGTACAGCCCGCGACTGCGCCATGCGTGGTCTGCGCACCATACTGATAGAGCGGTTAGACTTCACAGCCGGAGCCACCGGGCGCAATCACGGTCTGCTGCACAGCGGAGCCAGATATGCCCACACCGACCCCGAGTCGGCTGTCGAATGCATCAAGGAGAATATCATTCTCAAACGCATAGCACGCCACTGCATCGAAGAGACCGGCGGACTCTTTGTATCCCTGCCGGAAGACGGCCTTGATTATCATGCGGCTTTCATCGAGGACTGCCGCAAGGCAGGCATCTCTGCCGAAGAACTTGACCCGACCGAAGCCCTGCGCATAGAGCCCTCGGTCAATCCGGCCATAATCGGGGCCGTAAAGGTGCCCGACGGCTCAATCGACCCCTTCCGTCTTACCACAGCCAATGTCATGGCGGCACGCATGAACGGCGCCGATATCATGACCTATCAGGAGGTTGTGGGATTCCTGCGCGAGGGCACTCGCATCACCGGTGTGCGACTCCGCAGCCACCGCGACGGCCAGGAGCGTGAAATCCGGGGGAAAGTCACCATCAACGCCGCCGGCATATGGGGGCATCATCTCGCCCGACTGGCCGGAGTCGACATCAACATGTATCCCGCCAAAGGATCGCTGCTCATCTTCGGCCACCGCATCAACAATATGGTGCTCAACCGCTGTCGTAAGCCGGGCGATGCCGACATTCTCGTGCCGGGCGACACAATCTGCGTAATCGGCACCACCTCCACACGCATCCCATACGACCAGATCGACAATATGGAGGTCACTCCCGCCGAAGTCGACCTGCTGCTGCGCGAAGGCACCCGGCTTTCGCCCGCCATGGCATGGACCCGCATCCTGCGGGCCTATGCCGGGGTGCGCCCCCTTGTGGCCGACGACTCCGACCCCTCCGGACGCAGCATCAGCCGCGGAATCGTATGCCTCGACCATACGAAGCGCGACGGACTCGACGGATTCATCACCATCACCGGAGGCAAACTGATGACCTATCGTCTGATGGCGCAGGAGGCCACCGACCTGGCCTGCCGCAAGCTCGGCGTTGACCGCAAATGCGAGACTGCCCAAGTGCCCCTGCCCGGCTCTGACAATACCGATGACGACCGCCGGCGCCGCGCCCATATCATCGAACTCAGCACCGAGCAGAAAGCCGCCGAAGAGCGCCACGGGAGTCTGACCGGACGCATTGCATCCAACGATGACGCCGAGGATGCCCTCGTATGCGAATGCGAGCAGGTATCTGTCGGCGAAGTGAATTTCGCTATCGAGGAGCTACACGTGCACAATCTTGTCAATCTGCGCCGCCGCACACGTATGGGGATGGGCACCTGCCAGGGCGAACTCTGTGCATGCCGCGCCGCCGGACTTCTGGAGCGCCATGAGAAATGCGCCCGCCGCACACTCAACGATCTCGCGTCGTTCCTCGACGAGAGATGGCACGGGATGTATCCCGTATGCTGGGGTGAGACGCTGGTGGAAATCCAGTTTACATCCTGGCTCTATGAGGGAGTCTGCGGACTCGACACCGACACCGCCTCTCCTATCGGCGAACAGCCACTCCACTAACCCCCAAAAAAACATTTTACTGCCATGAAATTCGATACCATCATAATAGGCGGAGGCCTCAGCGGTCTGGCAAGCGGCATTGAATGCGCACGTGCCGGACAGCGCACAGCCATCATATCGGCCGGTCAGAGCGCACTGCATTTCTGGTCAGGCTCATTCGAACTCCTCGGTCAGGCCGGAGGGGAGACGGTCATTACCGATCCGCTGTCGCACATCCGGCAGCTCGACGCCGATCATCCCTACCGTGTGATCGGAGCCGACAGACTCCGTGCCCTGCTGGGCCGGGTGCCGGGGCTGTTGGCTGACGCCGGACTAAAAGTCAGCGGGTCGCTCGATGCCAATCATCTGCGCCTCACTCCTCTGGGATTCATGAAGCCGGCATGGCTCACGCTCAGCGATTATATAGCGCTCGACGCCGATGCGCCGATGCCTTGGAAGAAGGTGGCTCTGGTCAACATCTATTCCTACCTTGACTTCTACCCGCGCTTCCTCGCCGCCGGACTGGCAAAGAAGGGTGTGAAGTGTCATATGGGCACTGTCAATATACCTCAGCTCGACATCCTGCGGCGCAGCACCACCGAAATGCGGGCCACCAATATGTCGCGCTTCCTGACCAATGAGGCTGTCGACGACCTTGCATTCAAAATCAACGAAGTGGCCGCCGGATGCGATGCCGTCATCATGCCGGCCATACTCGGCATCTTCAGCGATGAGCCTGTGGAGCGTCTGCGCCGGGCCGTAAAATGCCCCGTATGGTTTATCCCCACGACTCCGGCCTCTGTGCCCGGAGTGCGCTGCCAGCTCAGTCTGCGCGATTTGTTCATACGTCTCGGCGGCGAGTTCCTGCCTGGTGACACAGTGAAACGCGGCGAAATCACCGACGGACGCCTCCGGCGCATCTTTACCGTCAATCTCGGCGACATGCCGCTTGAAGCCGACAATTTCGTAATCTCCACAGGGAGCTTCTTCGGCCACGGCCTGATAGCAGATATGGAGCACATCTACGAACCCGCGCTTGGCCTCGACCTCAACGTCTCCAAGGGGCGCACAGCCTGGTATGACAAGGATTTCTACGCCCCTCAGCCATATATGACTTTCGGCGTCGTCACCGACGAGGATTTCCACCCCTCCTTCCACGGGCGCACCGTCGGCAATCTCTATGCCACCGGAGCTCTTCTGGCCGGATTCAACGCCCTTAAAGAAGGCTCCGGAGCCGGAATCACACTGGCCACAGCCCTGCACGCGGCCTCTCGCATCACCGGCGTCTGACGCCTGTCCCCCCCACACCTTAATCCTCCCGACTATGATGACACTACAGCAACAGAACATAAGCGACAATAATTTCGAATCGTGCATAAAATGCACCATCTGCACCGTCTACTGCCCGGTGACAGCCGTCAATCCCGATTATCCCGGTCCGAAACAGGCCGGCCCCGACGGCGAGCGCTACCGGCTGAAGAAGCCATTCTTCTATGATGAAGCACTCAAATACTGTCTCAACTGCAAACGATGCGAGGTGGCATGTCCCAACGATGTGCGCATAGGCGATATCATCCAGGCCGCCCGCATCAAATATGCCAAGAGCCGCCCGTCGCTGCGCGACACCATGCTGGCCAATACCGACTTCGTGGGAACGATGGCGTCGACCTTCGCTCCACTGGTGAATTTCACCCTCGGGCTGCACCCGGTGAAGTATCTGATGGATACCACGATGGGCATCGACAGGCACCGCACATTCCCGAAGTACTCCTCTACACGCTTCGAGTCCTGGTATCGCCGCAAGGCAGCGCGGACACAGTCGCTGTATTCCCGCCAGACGGCCTACTTCCACGGCTGCTACGTCAACTATAATTTCCCGCAACTGGGGCAGGACTTCGTCAGAGTGTTCAATGCCATCGGCATCGGTGTGAGGCTTCTGGCCAGGGAGAAGTGCTGCGGTGTGGCCAAGATTGCCAACCGCTGCATCAATGAGGCCACACGCGACGCCGAACTCAATCTGCGCTCCATCCGCGAGGCTGTGGACAACGGACTCGACGTGTTGCTCACTTCCTCGACATGCTGCTTCACCATACGCGATGAATATCCCCATCTGCTGCACCTCGACAATGCAGATGTGCGTGAACACATCGCACTGGCCACACGCACACTCTATCGGTTGATTGACGAGGGTGAAGTCCGCCTTGTATTCCGCAAGGATTTCCACAAGCGGGTGGCCTATCACGTCCCCTGCCACATGGAGAAACTCGGCTGGGGAATCTACTCCACCTCTCTGCTGAAGATGATTCCGGGGCTCGAATTCGTACACCTTAACCCGCACTGCTGCGGCATCGCCGGCACTTATGGATTCAAGAAGGAGTATTATGACTACTCGCAGGGTATCGGGCGCCCTCTGTTCGACCAGATTCTCGAATCAAAGGTAGATTCCGTAGCCACCGACTGCGAGACCTGCAAATGGCAGATTGAGATGTCGACCGGAGTGCCCGTCGAGAATCCCATATCCCTCATAGCCCAGGCCCTTGATGTGGAGGCCACGATGAAAGCCAACGGAGTCAGCATTCCTCCGGTGGCCGACTGAGTCAGTCCCCCACATTCCCCATGGCCCTGGGCCGGTCCCAGTCCGGCCGCTTTTCCCCTCTTCTTTATGCACAGGCCGGCGGCTTCTGCCCCGACAGACGCATACCGCCAGAAAAAACAGAAAAACCATAATCTTATGGATACCAAGAAAAACTACAGCCAGTATATTCTGGCCCTCGACCAGGGCACCAGCAGTTCGCGTGCCATAGTATTCGACCACGACGGCAACATATGCTCCGTCTCACAGCACGAGTTTCCGCAGATTTTTCCTCATTCCGGATGGGTGGAACACGACCCCCACCAGATCTGGGCATCCCAGGCATCCGTAATAGCCGAAGCCATCTCTAAAATCGGCATCAACGGCCATAATATCGCCGCCATCGGCATCACCAACCAGCGCGAGACCACCATCGTCTGGGATTCCGAGACAGGAGAACCCATCTACAACGCCATCGTCTGGCAAGACCGCCGAACATCCGAATATTGTGACCGGATACGGGCCGAGGGTAAGGCCGAGATGATACGCCAAAAGACCGGACTCATAATCGACGCCTATTTCAGCGCCACCAAGATACGCTGGATTCTGGGGAATGTGCCCGGCGCCCGCGAGAAGGCCGAAGCCGGACGCCTGCGCTTCGGCACTGTCGACAGCTGGCTTGTGGCCTGCCTGACGCGCAACCGCGTGCACATCACCGATGTCACCAACGCTTCGCGCACCATGCTCTTCAACATCCATACCCTCGAATGGGACCGCGAGCTGCTTGATCTCTTCGGCATCCCGGCCTCGATGATGCCCGAGGTGAAGTCGAGCAGCGAGATATATGGATATACCACCACTACGATATTCGCCCACGAAGTGCCTATCGCCGGAATAGCCGGCGACCAGCAGGCCGCCCTCTTCGGCCAGATGTGCGTGGAGCCTGGAGCAGTGAAGAACACCTACGGCACCGGAGGCTTCCTGCTCATGAACTCAGGCGACCGCCCGATTGACTCAAAAAACCGTCTGCTCACCACCATCGCATGGGGCATCGGCGGCAAAGTGACGTATGCCCTCGAAGGCTCTATTTTCGTGGCAGGCTCAGTAGTGCAGTGGCTCCGCGACAATCTGAAATGCATCAATTCCTCTTCAGAAGTGGAGGCTCTGGCCGCCACGGTGCCCGATACCGACGGCGTGTACTTCGTGCCTGCTCTTACCGGACTCGGCGCACCCTACTGGGACCAGTATTCGCGCGGAGCCATCTCCGGGCTTTCGCGCGGCACGAAACTCGCACATATCGTGCGCGCCGCTCTCGAAGGCATAGCCTACCAGACTTACGATATCGTCAAGGCTATGGAGCGCGACTCCGGGCTGCAGCTGGCCAATCTGAAAGTGGATGGCGGAGCTTCGCGCAATAACCTGCTGATGCAGTTCCAGAGCGATATCCTGGATACAGAGGTGCTCCGCCCGAAAGTGACCGAGACCACCGCCCTCGGCGCGGCCTATCTCGCAGGGCTGGCCATCGGCTACTGGAGCGATATCGAAGAGCTGCGCCGCCAATGGCAGGTAGACCGACGCTTCAATCCTCAGACAGATGCGGCCACAGTGAAACGCTATCTCGCAGGATGGCACGACGCAGTGCACCGCGTACTGACCCGCGACACCTATCACGAACCACGCCACGACTGACCCGGTCCGGAACCCATAGTATACTCCCCCGCCACCTTAAAATCTCCCGCCATGAACACATCTGTATTTCTTCAGTGCCTTTTTGAATTCTTAGGCACATTCGTAATGATACTCCTCGGTGTGGGCGTATGTGCCTGCACATCTCTCAACAAGTCAAAAGGACAGGGAGCCGGATGGATAGTAGTGACACTCGCATGGGGCCTGGCCGTGATGTGCGGCGTGCTCATCGCAGGCCCCTACACCGGGGCCCACCTCAATCCGGCCGTCACAATCGGTCTAGCCTCGGCCGACAAATTCAGCTGGGCTCTCGTGGCCCCCTACATCATATCGCAGATCATCGGGGCTCTGCTCGGCGCGATGGCCGTATACTGGTTCTATAAAGACCATTTCGACCTCACCGACGACCGGGAGACAAAACTTGGTGTCTTCGCCACAATTCCCGCGATCCGCGACCTAAAACGCAATCTCCTTTCCGAAGTGATCGGCACATTCGTGCTGGTGCTCGTGATACTCTTCATGTCGGGCAAAGGGAATACATCGGAGGTGGGACTCGGATCGATAGGCGCCATCCCGGTGTCGCTGCTCGTAATCGTGATAGGCATGTCGCTCGGAGGCACCACAGGCTATGCCATCAATCCGGCCCGCGATCTCGGTCCGCGCCTGGCCCATCATCTGCTCCCCATCAAGGGGAAAGGGTCGAGCCAGTGGAAATATGTATGGGTGCCCGTACTCGGCCCTGTACTCGGAGCCGTATTCGCCGCCCTGGTCTACATGTTCTGCATCTGGTGCGGCGCCTGACATGCAAGTAATCCGACAAGTTTCTTAACCTTAAACTCATCACCACTATGAAAAATTCCGTACTCCGCGCTGTCAGAAGAGCTTACACTCTCGCAGCCATCGCACTCGCCTCAGCATTCAGTGCATCAGCCCAAAGCTATGACTTCAAACCCATCAAGGGATTCCAGGATGCCACCAACGACCGCCTGGAGGCATTTCTCGAATCCACCGTGCCGATGAAGACACGTAAAGTGGCCGTATTCGACTGCGACGGCACACTCTTCGGCCAGGCCCCCTATTATCTGGCCGACGAGGCCCTCTACGATTACGCCAGACGCAACTATGAGGGGAAGACAGATTCCCTGTCGATGGCCAAGATGAAAATCGTCGACCAGCTGCTGCACGGCGACAATGTCGGCGTGGATTTCGTACAGAACCGCGTGCGCTTCCTCTCGGGTCTGACCGCCGATGAAATCCAGGCTATCGGCAACGATATGTTCCATCAGAAGTTCCAGAACAAGATGTATCCAGAGATGAAGGCTCTCATATCCAATCTGGAGAATTTCGGATTTGAGGTATGGATTCTGTCGGCTTCTCCCGAACTGCTCTATCAGCGTTTCTGCGCCGAACAGCTCGGACTCCCCGAAGACCGCATCATCGGTGTCAAATCGCGCATCGCCGAAGGTAATGTGGCCACCGACGAACTCGTATATCCCGTATCGCAGGATGAGGGGAAGGCCGACGTGGTGCGCACCTTCATCAAGGCCGATCCCCTCTTCGTGGGTGGCAACTCACGTGGTGACCTGGAGATGATGAACACCTCCGTAGGACTTAAGATAATGATCAACCCCGATGATACGAAACCCGAGAAAGCGGCCGGCGGCAAGACCCTCAGACAGTACTGGACGGAAGATCCGCGCTGCATCGTGGAATATTGCAATGATGTGCCGGCCGAGGGTATCGAGTACGTCACCGAAGAATGGGGCGTGAAGAGCAACGCCACCAATGCCAAACCCTCCGAAACCGTAATCAATTACTGACTTCTGCACAAGCGTCTCCCTCTCCCTACCTCTCCGCTTTATTTCCTGACCTGCCGCAATCGCGGGATTCCCTTCGATATATGGGAATCCCGCGATTT
Source organism: Porphyromonadaceae bacterium UBA7141 (assembly GCA_002491945.1). Classification (GTDB taxonomy): domain Bacteria; phylum Bacteroidota; class Bacteroidia; order Bacteroidales; family Muribaculaceae; genus Lepagella. The sequence goes on along the minus strand of DKWX01000069.1, from coordinate 22,405 downwards.
TTCACTAAATTTGCATCCTGTTTCTATGGGTGAGCCTCACCGATACTGCCTGACGGCAGAAAGAGCATAGCCGTCTATGCTCCCCCGGCAAAAGCTTCGATGACTTCAATATTTCTCAAGGTAAAATTTCTCAAGGTAAAAAATGGTTCGGATTTCTGACAATAACACATCTCCCGGCTCCGTCCGCATCCCGTCCCGCCGCGGCTGGCTCGCGCTCTCGCCGGTGATTCTGTTTCTGCTGCTCTATGTGGCGGTATCACTCGTAATCGATGATTTCTACCGTATGCCTATCGCAGTGGCACTGACAGTGTCTTCGGCATGGTCGGTGATAATCCTTCGCGGCCGTCCGCTGCTGAAGCGCATCGAGGTATTCTCGCGTGCCGCCGGGCATTCCAACATCCTCTACATGCTCTGGGTGTTTATCCTGGCCGGCGCCTTTTCGGCACTGGCCGGCGGCATAGGGTCGGTCGATGCCACGGTAGCACTGGCACTGCGCACGTTTCCGCCGCAGTTTGTCGTGCCGGTGCTTTTCTTTGCCTCCTGCTTTATCTCTCTCTCCATCGGCACATCCGTGGGCACCGTCGTGGCCCTCACCCCGCTGGCGGCGCAGATAGCCGGAGCGGCCGAAGGGGATGTGGCCTTCTATGTGGCGGTGGTGCTGGGTGGCGCATTCTTCGGCGACAACCTCTCGTTCATATCCGACACCACGATAGCGGCCACCCGCTCGCTGGGATGCGATATGGCCGACAAATTCAAAGCCAACCTCTGGATAGCCCTTCCGGCTGCCATCGCCACCCTTGGCCTTTATATCGCCACGGGCCGCGGAACGGGTGAGATTCCGCTTCCACCGGAAACCGACTGGATTCTGATTATCCCTTATCTTGTGGTGCTTGCCACAGCCATCGCCGGCATCAATGTGACAGTGGTGCTCTCGCTCGGCATCCTTTCGGCCATTCTGCTGGGCATCATCAAAGGTATCCCCCTCCTCGACATGGCCACATCGGCGGGGAACGGCATCGACGGCATGGGGAATCTCATCATAATCACCCTGCTTGCAGCCGGAATGCTCGGCATGATAAAGGAGGCCGGAGGCATCCGCTTCATCCTTGAGCGGCTGACATCGGGAGTGAGCGGACGGCGTGGCGGACAGACGGTCATAGCGCTGCTTGTGGCCGTGGTGAATCTGTGTACGGCCAACAATACCGTGGCCATCATCACCACAGGCTCCATCTCACGCGACATATCGGCCCGCTACGGCATCGATCCACGCAAATCCGCCTCCCTGCTCGACTCCACCTCCTGCATCGTGCAATGCCTGATTCCATATGGAGCGCAGACACTTCTGGCCACCTCGCTTGCCGGCATCTCACCGGCCGCCCCGTTCCCATACCTCTACTATCCCTTTGCCCTCGCAGTCATGGTGACCCTGTCCATCATATTCCTCTTTCCCCGCCGCCTCAACTGAGCTGACAGATCCGACAGCCCGCGCCCCGCTTAATTAAATTTAAGCACTTGCTTAAGCATTCCTAATATTACATAAATTACCATTATCCCGGATATGGCGTATTATGTTTTTTATTAACTTTGCAACAGAAAAGCCGACGATGGTCTTATGAGACTGCATTAACAATCTTCAAGCCATAGCCTGACTTTGGATAATATTTTTCAATTCAATGATGTGACGAAACTATCTCACCCGGTCGGTGTTATATCGTCAGAGGCGGTTTCACCACCCCGGGCATCCATGATGAGTGTAGATGCATCCAAGTATAACCCTAATCCCAAATACAGTTTTCAAATGCCTCAACTTTCAGAGAAGCGCGCAAGCATGTTTCATGGCATTCTGCTGATTGCTCTCTTCACCTGCGCATCCTTCTACATTAGCGACGTACAGTTCTTCAAGGACCTATCGTTCAGTCCGATGATTATCGGCATCATATTAGGCATGCTTTATGCCAATTCACTTCGCAACCACCTGCCCGACACATGGGTGCCCGGCATACAGTTCTGTTCGAAGAAACTTCTGCGGCTCGGCATTATTCTCTATGGCTTCCGCCTGACGTTCCAGGATGTGGTGAGTGTCGGCGTGGCCGGCATCACGGTCGATGCCATAATCGTGACTGTCACCATACTGGGGGGCATCTGGATCGGTCGGATGCTGAAGATGGACCGCGAGACGGCACTTCTCACCTCCGTGGGAAGCGGCATATGCGGTGCGGCGGCCATCCTCGGAGCGGAGTCAACGATACGCACCCAGGCCTATAAGACGGCTGTAGCGGTGGCTACGGTGGTGATTTTCGGCACAATCTCAATGTTCCTCTACCCGGTGGCCTACCGTGCGGGATGGCTTGACCTCTCGCCCGAACAGATGGGTATCTTCACCGGATCGACGCTGCATGAAGTGGCACACGCCGTAGGCGCAGGCAACTCTATGGGCACCGAAATCTCCAACGTGTCGATTATCGTGAAGATGATCCGTGTGATGATGCTCGTGCCGGTGCTCCTGATACTCGGCGTATGGGCCGCCCGCCGCACCAAGGCTGCCGGAGCGGCCGCCGGCGCTGAAAAGGGGAAGGTGGCAATCCCCTGGTTTGCCGTAGGGTTCCTTGCGGTAATCGGATTCAATTCGTTCAATCTCCTGCCGGTGCAGGTGGTGGATGCCATCAATTATGTCGATACCTTCCTGCTGACTATGGCCATGGTGGCATTAGGTGCGGAGACGAGTATCGACAAGTTCAAGAAAGCCGGTCCGAAGCCCTTTATCCTGGCCTTCTGCCTCGACATCTGGCTTATCCTCGGAGGCTACATCCTGGCCAAGCATCTGGCTCCCCTCATGCTTTGATACAGATCTCCCATCCTGTAAGATATAGAATAATCCCATGCCCACTTTCCGTACGGCATGGGATTTTTTTATGACAATATTTGGAAAACTGGCATTGATTTGTTAAATTTGCGATGCAAACCGGAGAGTGCGCCTCAGATGGCTCCTCCGGCGGGATGATTACACAATCATGGCAATTCGGCCTGGCGATTCTTCAAGAGGAAGAGCGACGGCTGAAAATTGTGGAACGGCTCCTCATCCCTTCTTCCGGCTCTGCGAGTGAGTCCGGAAAGATAAACCGACAGATTTTTGCCTCCCGTTGCAAAAGATTACCGATACCTTTTCCCATCTCTTTTCTGGGAAGAGAATCTAATCTTTATGCAACGATATGAACCTCACATACTTCATTACGAAATTTTCGATGACACGACGCGTCGGCAAGCCGGAAATCCGGCTTGCCGACGCGTCGTGTCTGCTAAAGTTGTGTCTACTAAATTTATCCCCAGAATTTTGTATTTATCGGTGCATACATGTGCCGACAGATAATCAGTGCGCATATGCATCAGCCAAATATCTTAACCTAATCTAATCCTAAAAAAATGGCAAAGAAATCAGAAATCATCGGTGAATACATCGTCACCATCCACGACAACGGCTCCGTTGAGGTGAGCCGTATCTATAAGTCTACCATCAAGGCCCTTAAGGAAATCTGGACCAACGCCGGACTCCCCATGCCGGAGAAGGAATGGAACACCCAGGAGTGGGGACGCCAAGTGCTCAAGGCTCTATGTGGCGGTGAGATGGAAGGCACGGTGGGAGAATATACCATCGAGCGCGAAGAGAACAACCGCATCAACGTAATCCGCAAGTACGCCAACACGAAGGAAGCCCTTCGCGAAGTGGCCAAGGAGATCAGCTTCCTCCCCGACCCCAAGGAGCAGGGATGGAACACCCAGCGCTATGGCGCTGTGATCGTGGAGTTTGCTCATAGCGGCAAGATGCCTCCTCTGAAGGTGAAACGCGCCGACGCCAACGGCAACCCCGACTCGGCTCCGAAAATGAGAGAAGTGACAGTATACCTTTATGGAGAGGGGACACGACTTGACGTGTTCGATTCTGAAGAGGACCTGATGGACTGCTACAATGCAATGAGAGACTCTGAAATCTACAGCATCACGGTTGCCGATGGCGACGAGGAAACGGAGTATTCCAGCGACGATCTCGGCCACACAATCTACAGTTACGAGTGGCCCGAAGACATCTATGACGAGGACCGGAAGGAATTTCTGGATCCGGCCTACCGGGAATATGCCGACAAGACCCCCTCTGACGTCTTTCACTTCGCTGAATGCGACCTGCTTGAACCCGAGGATCAGGAGATTGGCCGGATAGAGCTGATTCAGACCAAGATTCACGCATCTGTCTCTATCAAAATCGCTGAGAATGAGAAGTTCGACCCCAAGAAATTCCATTTCCTTTACGACGAGTTTGTGGTACCCGACGCCGAGCTGGAAGTCAACACCGCAGCGGTCTACGACGGGAAGCAGTATGACATTGATCTCGACTGTGACTCCGAACGCGAGATATCCACCGAAACAATATGGGAAGAATAACATCCTTAACGCATAAGCAACAATAACCTGACGCGATATGGCAAAAAAGAAAATCAAGTTTGATGCTACCAAAGCAAGGGTGGCAACATATGATCCAGAAGGGAATCTACTCTCCGAAATCAACGGCGAACTCAAAAGCGATTTCTATAGCGGCATCGAAAAGATGTGCTACCTCTCCGACGACTACTGCGCCTTCTATAAGGGGAAAAAGATGGGCATCGTCGATTCCCGAGGCGAGATGATATCCCCCGCCGAATTTGAAAGCATTAAGGCCGACGGCGACGTATTCCAGATCGATAAGAAAAACAGAACTACCAAAGACACTGAGACGGGCTACATCAACCGCCAGGGCGACCTCCTGTTTGACCCGTCGGAGTATACTCCGGTATGCCTCTCTGCGTCTGACGGGCGCATTCCTGTCAAATGCAACGATACCGGGAAAGAAGGTGCCTTCGATCTGGAAGGCAATCTCCTGATTCCACCGACATTCTTCCGTTTGGGAGGCTTTCACCACAATCTCTCTGTGGCCTGCGAAGAAAAAGGGAAATTCGGATTGCTGAACCTCGACGGCAGCTGGGCGCTTGCACCGGAATATTCTTCTGTCGGCGGATTCCGCCGTGGGATTGACGAACTCCAAGACTACTGCGTGGCAGACAAAGACGGGAAATATTTCCTCATCGATAAGGATTGCAATGTGGTGGCTGGCCCGGTGGACCATCCTATCCATCAATACTGCCACCACGGCGACGGCATGTATCTGGCTGTAGGCGATAACGATAAAATCGGTGTCGTGGCCCCGAATGGAGATGTTGTGCTTCCGATGGAGTATGAAGACGTAAGTTTCCTCAACGGAGAATACATCCTCTTCATGAAGGATTTCAGAATGGGACCGATCTGCATGGCCGACCTGAAAGGCAACGTCCTGATCACCGGCAATGGAAGCATCAGAATGGAGCACGGCCTGATCATCCTTGACTACAAAGAGGTCTTGAAGCCAGACCTCACTCCTGTATGCAAGGGTAAAGCAGTCAAGGTGTTCGAGCATGTCATCTTCGTCTCCGACGACAACAAGCTCTGGGGCGTGACCAACCACGACGGCAATGTGATTCTCGAAAAGGAGTGGGAACATCCCTGCACATTCGTGAATGACCTGAAATTCATCGACGGCCTGATCTTTCTGCGACGCGACGGCAAGACCGTCTATATGGATGAGAGAGGCCACATCGCATTCAGCATCGACGGCCCCGGGAGAATGATAATCGGCGGCTACGCCATAATGGGCTCCGAGGGTGACTATGGAGTGATCGACAAATGCGGCAACACTATTGCCGAACACCTTCCCGAGGCATCCAACCTCGGCGAAGGCTACATACTGATCGATAACGCCGAAAATGATGCTCCGGCCATACTGAATGCCGCCACCGGAGAGCGCATCGCTCTGCCCGGGCGCGTATACGGACGCATCTGCTGCGGCAAGATGACATTCAGAAGCAGTGACTCAAGGAAAGGAGTAGTCTCCATCTCCGATGGCAAGGTTCTGGTGGAACCCCTCTACGACCTGATTCTTCTCACCCCCAAAGCCATCTGGGGATATATCCCGAAACAGTGACCTGACACCCGAAAATAGCAATCATCTTTTCACAGACTGTCGTAAGACAGCCAAAAGAAAGCCTCGACCTCCACAAGTCGGGGCTTTCCCATATCGATACGTTCCCGCGACTCCAATGACTATAACCGGCCTGTAAAGAAGTCGCACGATATTAAAGCCGACACACGATATTAAAGAAGTCACACGATGTGCATCCTCACTCCGGCAGGCAATCGGCGAGCGATAAGAGACGGCATCCCGCTCGGAGGCTACCCTCCCCCAGCTTACCGGTCAAATTCGCCTAATGCATCCCGGAGGTCGACTTCAGGTGGGAGCGACAGGGCTTTGCGAAGGCGCCAGCGGGCCTGTTTCACACTCTCCGGGCGCACGTTCATCACCTGGGCTATCTCTTTGGTGTCGAGTCCGATATAGGCATAGCATGCCACCCGCAGCGCCGATGTCCCCGAGCCGGGGACATCGGCATTCGAGGGGTGCCGGCAACTTGAAGATGTGACCTTTACCCCGGATGTGACGGTCGTGGAGATGGGGAAGTCGGCCTTTGCCGGCTGAGCGGCCCTCACATCGTTGCCGCTGACAAAGCGTATGCGCATCCCCATCCTTCCGGAGAAGACCTTTGCCGGATGCGCGTCGCTCACGTTATTTCCTTTAGGACTTGTGGAGGAGATGCATACCTCAGGCTATCAGTTTGAAGGTACGGGACTGACGCAGGTGACAGTGCCGGCCAATATCTCCACAATCCCGCAGGGATGCTTCAACGACTGCTCAGCGCTCTGCAAGATAACCCTGCGCATGGATGGCGGCAGGATAATGTACCGCGCCCTCGCCGGGACTCCCCTGACTGCCATCGCCCTTTACGGCGTGGGCTCCTACCAGTCATCGGCGTTCGACAGTTGCGGGGAGCTGCGGAGAGTATATTCCCCGGCCGGAGTCAGTGATCTGTATTATAACGAACTCCCCTTTACGACCGGGGAATGTGAAGTGATTGTGAATAATCCCGACCTGAAGCCCCTTGAGGCGCAGCGACGTCATCCCAACCCGAATGTCGACCTTTACCACTGTTCACTGAGCGCGAGCCATGATCTCGGTTCGACATGGCGCACGATATATGTGCCCGGAGGTGCCCGTGAGATTTATGAGGCTGCCACGTCATGCCGTGTCGCCGAGATGTACTCTTACATTACCGACAAAGAGAATTCTTCCGTCATGATCGAGCCTCTGGTTCCCGGAGTCAAGATTACCGGAGTCACAGTCAAGGGGGTAGCGGCCACATTCGCCGAAGGGCGCTGGCACGCCGATGTAGAACCATCAGCCGGAAGCCGGATGAATGTGGAGGTGAATTATACCGTATTCAGGAATCCGATGCTCACCGTCTATGAGTATCCAGTCGACAGCACACTGACCGGGGTGCCGACTCAAGTGTCAGATGATTTCAGCATCATCGGTCACAGCCGGGATTGCGTGACACTGAGTCAGCCGGCCGTGTGGCATCTCTACACCCTCGACGGCAGACTGCTTGACCGTGGCGTTTCATCCGATATCGACGTTACTTCTCTGCCACAAGGCGTGTATATGCTTCATTTTCCGGAGCATCCCGAGGTGGGGATGCGTCTGCACCGATAAGCCGGCAAACGCTGAATCTATCGCAGCCGGTCAGAGAGTGCAGGCAAGAGTTCAAATTTATTTGCCTGTGAGGCGTTATAAAGTAATGAGAATCTTTCTTACAGGCTTACTTACAGTCATAGCCACACTTCTGGACATCACGCCGGCACGTGCCGCAAGCGAGACACTGCATTATGTGATCACCTATAAATGGGGACTAATCAACAAAGAGGCCGGCGACGCCACCCTCACCATGCAGACGTCGGGCACGGAGTCGCGTCTGACGCTCACGGCCCGCACCCACCCGTGGGCCGACAAAGTGTTTGCTGTGCGCGATACACTCCTGTCCATCGCCGATTCCCATACACTCCAGCCCCTCCGTTATGTGAAGAGCGCCCATGAAGGGGGACGCTTCAGCCGCGATGAGATTATCTTTTCGCGCAAGGGGAATCATGTGGAGGGCGAAGCCCGCAGGCTGCGTGTGGGGAAAAAGGGAGAGCGCTCCGAGAATTCGCTGAGGCTGAAGGCCGAAGGGGCCACCTTCGATATGCTTAGTGTATTCTATTATCTCCGCCGTCTCGATTATGCGGCCCTTGGCAAGGGGATGGCGGAGACTGTGAATATCTTCTCAGGCAAACAGACCGAACGCCTCACCATCCGCTGCGAGGGGAAGACGCGTCTGAAACTGCGCGACGGCACCCACCGCGAGGCATGGCATATCCGATTCCGCTTCACCGGCGGCGGGGGACGCAAGTCGAGCGATGACATCGATGCCTGGATATCCACCGACCCTCGCCATATCCCGCTCCAGCTCATAGGGAATCTCCCCATCGGGCAGGTGCGTGTGTATCTTAATTGATATCGCCGCTACGGCCAGGGCTGTAGCGGCGATATCGATTTTTATAAAGTGCGGCTGACTGTCGGATGTCCGGGCGCATTCAGAGCGTCATCCGCCTTATTCAGCGGGGAACTCTGAGCGGCGGCGCTTTTTTGCCGGATCGCATGTCAGACCGATACCGAGTTTCTTGAATATTTTATGGTCCACCTCTCCAAGCATCTCGGTGCTGTGCATCTGGCAGCCGTTGAGCATGGGGAGCACTTCAAGGGCACGGCGGCAGTTGTCGTCGGTCGGGCTGAGCACTGACAGAGCCACGAGCACCTCGTCTGTATGCAGGCGCGGGTTGCGGCTGTGCAGATAGGCTGTCTTGGTGAGCTGCACGGGTTCGATAAGACTCTGGGGTATGAGCTTGAGGTCGTGGTCGATACCCGCCAGATGCTTTATGGCATTTAGCAGGAGGGCCGAGCTTGAACCGAGCAGGTCGCCCGATTCGGCGGTGATGACTGTGCCGTCGGCCAGTTCTATTGCCGAACAAGGCATCCCGCTCTGGCGAGCTCTCTCGCGCGCGGCCACCAGCGGCAGACGATAGTCAGGACTGATGCCGGCCTGCTTGAACAGAAGCGAGATTTTGTTGACCTCCCGCTCGTTGTCGGCTCCGGAAGCGAAGTCGTTGAGAGCGCGGAAGTATCGGCGCACGATTTCCTGGCGCGATGCCTCACGGCACACAGCATCATCGCTGATACAGAACCCCACCATATTGACACCCATATCGGTGGGCGATTTGTAGGGGTTCTCGCCATAGATACCCTCAAACAGAGCATTGAGCACCGGGAAAATCTCGATGTCGCGGTTATAGTTGATGGCAGTCTTGCCGTAGGCATCAAGATGGAAGGGGTCAATCATATTGATATCGTTGAGGTCGGCGGTGGCGGCCTCATATGCGATATTCACCGGGTGGCGTAGCGGCAGACTCCACACCGGGAATGTCTCGAACTTGGCGTAACCGGCCTTGACACCACGCTTATTCTCATTATATAGCTGGCTGAGACAAACGGCCATCTTGCCGCTCCCCGGCCCCGGGGCGGTGACTATCACCAGAGGGCGCGATGTCTGCACATAGTCATTGCGTCCGAAGCCCTCGTCGGAGTCGATGAGAGCCACATTCTCCGGATAACCCTCGATAGTGTAATGCAGATAGGTGGCGATGCCGAGATTCTCGAGTCGGCGGCGGAACGCATCGGCGCTGCTCTGACCGTTGTAGTGAGTGATTACAACCGACGACACCATAAACCCGCGTTTTGTAAACTCCTCGCGCAGTCGAAGCACGTCCATATCATAGGTTATGCCCAGATCGGTGCGTACCTTGTTTTTTTCAATATCCTTTGCGCTGATTACAATCACGATTTCAGCCTGGTCGGCCAGTTGGCCAAGCATACGCAGCTTGCTGTCGGGCTGGAATCCCGGAAGCACGCGGCTGGCGTGATGGTCGTCGAATAGCTTACCTCCGAGTTCAAGGTAAAGCTTGTTGCCGAACTGAGCGATACGCTCCTTGATATGTTCGGACTGGATGGAGAGATATTTCTCGTTGTCAAAACCGTATTTCATAACGGACTGCAAATTTACAAAAAAAATCGCACACCCGAAAGTATCCCTCCGATTTCCATTCACTCTTTCCGCCAGACAGGTCTGCGCGATCCCCCAGTCGTAAAATAAGCCTCCGCCCGCACCGCGCCGGTGTGTCTCCCTTATCATTCAGAGAGATGCCGACGCAGAGCAGACGGAGGCAGGCAAAACTGGATATCTTCGCGGCGCATGGCCTCAGACTCAATCGCCAGTCAGACCGCGCATCCGGTCGTCGACAGCCGATAGAGCGGCCTTGGCCCCTTCACCCATCGCTATTACAATCTGCTTGTAGGGCACGTCGGTCACATCGCCGGCGGCGTATACACCCGCCACTTTCGTACGGCAAGCGCCATCGGTCTCTATCTCGCCGCGTCCGTTCACAGGGACTTCCGCCGCAAAAGGCGCACTATTTGGGGTAAGACCGATCTGAACAAACACACCCTGCACCGCATAACGCGCCGTTCCGCCGCTCACACGGTCCTGCACCTGAATGCCGGTGACACCCTTGCCGTCCCCCTCCACCTCTGTCACCGATGAAGAGAGATGCACCGTCACATTGTCGAGTGTGGCCAGCTTCTTCTGAAGCACCTCATCGGCCTTAAGCACATCCAGAAACTCAAACACGTCGACCTTGCGGCATATGGCAGCCAGATCGATGGCAGCCTCTATACCCGAGTTGCCGCCGCCTGTCACGGCCACATCCTTGCCGGCAAAAAACGGGCCGTCGCAATGCGTGCAGAACGCCACGCCTCGTCCGATATACTCGGCCTCACCTTTCACATTCATGCGGCGCCAGGAGGCACCTGTAGCGATAATCAGAATCGGAGCCTCAAACTGTTCGCCACCTTCTACGGCCACACGTTTCGGGAAACCTCCGGCCTGAACCGACGTAATCTGCCGGTTGTCGAAAAGATCGATGTCATAAGCGGCGAGATGCTTACGGATGTCGTAGGCCAGACGCGTCCCGGTGGTAAGCGGCACAGAGATAAGATTCTCGATATCGGTCGTATCCGATACCTGGCCTCCGATACGCCCCGCCACGACAGCCGTGCGCAAACCCTTGCGGGCAAGATATATTGCTGCCGCCGCGCCGGCCGGACCGCCACCGGCCACGATGGCGTCATACCCGAGTGGCGTGTTATCTGTCAGCGCATCATCAGCCGAAGTGCCGAAAGCGCTCTCCAGCTTGCCTACCAGTTCGCCAAGCCCTGCGCGCCCCACGGAGAGGAGCTGCCCGTTGGCAAAAACGGCTGGCACCGACTGCACATTATAGCTCTTCACCATCTCCGGAGCCACCGCCCCGTCGATTACGGTATTCGTAAAGCGGGGATTCAGCAGCGCCACAATATTGAGAGCCTGGGCCACATCCGGGCAATTCGTGCATGAAAGCGAAACAAAAGTAAATATCTCGGCCGGCCCCTGCAGCCGTTCTATACGACGTCGCAACCCCTCGTCGGGAAGATTGCGTCCCATTCCGGCGGCATTTAGCACTGCCATGATCAGAGTGGAGAACTCATGACCGTTAGGGATGCCGCAGAACGTCACCCCCGTAGGATTTGCGTCGCGCCATAGCTGTAGCCTCGGCGCGTTCTCCTCCGTAGGCGCGTCCTCCGCCTTGACCGAAAGTGCATCCGACACGGATGCGAAATCACGAGCGAACTCAAGCATCTCCCGCGTCTCATTACGAGAAGAGACACCGGTCACCACAAGCGTCACCGATGTCTCCAATGTCGAAAAGATGCTCTTGAGTTGGTCTAAAATATCCTTCTCAAGCATATCTAAGTCAGAATTTATCAGATTTTACCTACGAGGTCGATGCTGGGCTTCAGCGTAGCGCCCCCCTCTTTCCATTTTGCGGGACACACCTCACCGGGATGTGCGGCCACAAACTGAACGGCCTCCACCTTGCGGAGCAGCTCGTCGGCATTACGTCCAACGCTGGTATCCTGAATTTCTGCCAGTTTGATCATACCCTCGGGATTGCTGACGAAAGTGCCGCGATAGGCCATGCCGGAAGCCTCGTCCATCACACCGAAGGCGCGTGAGAGCAGCCCAGTCGGGTCGGCGATCATCGGATAAGTCAGTTGCTTGATGCTGTCGGAGGTATCGTGCCAGGCCTTGTGCACAAAGTGCGAGTCAGTGCTGACCGAGTAAACCTCCACACCCATTGACTTAAGTTTGTCATACTTCTCCTGAAGGTCGACCAGTTCTGTAGGACATACGAAAGTGAAGTCAGCGGGATAGAAGAAGAACACTGCCCACTTTCCGAGCACGTCCTTATCGGTCACTGTCACGAACTCTCCGTTATGGAAAGCCTGAACTGAAAATTCCGGGATACGGGTGTTGATTATTGTTTCCATTTCTTTGTTATATTCCTTTCTGTTTTTAAGTGTTGACTTTAGGGTTATCTACATTCGTTGGTGCCGGCGGATGGTCCGGTCTCACAGCCCTATGGGTTGCGTCGGGCTCCGGACCCCCGGCTGAAAAGGAAACACGCATTGTACTCCAAAGGTTGGTCAACGAACTCTAAAAAAACCTAATTCTCTCCCCCGTCCTTCGCGTCCTTCGCGTCCAATCCCCCGGGCTTCAAAGCCGAGCCTCTGAAAGCAACCGGCCCACCGTGCCACTCCGTGTCCTCTGCGCCTCTATGTCTACCGGGCAGCAAAGCCGGGCCACTAAGAAGCGACATCCACATCAATATTCCCGATTTTTTTGTAAATTTGCCACATAATCGCACTCTCTTAGTAAGAGCGTGTTATGGCATAGAGATTTGACCGAAAAAAAGAATAGCGCACAATCAGATTTTTATTTGTATATTTGCAGTCGCGAAGCCGCATCGCATCGCGCCGCGCCGCGAAGCTACGCGTGGCTTTCGGGCAGCCCGGCGTGACTCGTGGTTACGCGCCCGAGATTTATCGAAGGGAATCCTATCTAATCCCCCATCTGCAATGACACTTTCCGACTCCATGCACAACGCTCCCGAAAACAACGACCCGATATTTGACGCGCTCAACGACCTCCAGCGCGAAGCCGTGGCTGCCACTGAAGGTGAGGTGAGGCTCGTGGCCGGCGCCGGATCCGGAAAGACGAGGGTGCTCGTACACCGATTCGCACATCTGGTCAACAACTTCGGAATCGACCCCGCCAACATTCTCTGCATGACATTTACCAACAAGGCCGCCCAAGAGATGCGTACCCGCATCTCGGCATTGGTCGGTGCCGGGAGTGTCAATGATTTCGTATGCACAATCCACGGTTTCTGCGTAAAGGTGCTGCGCCGCGACATCTACCGTCTCGGGTTCCCGGCAAATTTCACTATCCTCGATGAGGCCGATACCGAACAGCTTGCCAAACAGGTGCTCGAACTTCACGGTCTCGACCGCACCAAGAAGGAAGTGCGACAGCTCTCCCGCGAAGTGGCGCAATTCAAATATGCCGTATGCCCTAAATATATTGAGCGCTATATGCTTCCATCATCTCCTCGATTCTCCGACACGGCGGGGATGACTCCCTCTGAAAGCTACATTCATTACCAGACTCTCAACTACTGCCTTGACTTCGACGACCTCGTGCTCTTCACACTCTATATCTTCGACCGATTTGCCGAAGTGCGTCAGTACTGGCAGCAGACACTCAACTATGTCATGATCGACGAGGCCCAGGACTGCAACAGCTCCGACTGGAAGATTATCCGCATCATCACCGCCCTCTACCGCAATCTCTTCGCTGTGGGCGACCCCGACCAGGCCATCTACGAGTGGCGAGGTGCCCGGCCGGCGGAGTTTATCGACTGGAAGGCCGATGCCACAATAATTCTGCCACAGAACTACCGTTCGACACCCGAGATTCTGGACGTGGCCAATTCCATAATATCACACAACCGGCGGCGCATTCCCAAAGAACTCTTCACCCGGAACTCTCCGGGGACCCGCCCCGTGCATATCCACTGCAGCGACGAGACGCACGAGGCCCGGGCCATAGTGCGCGAAACCGAACGCCTGCATCGCGACGGGAGCGCCTACGGCTCGATGGCCATCCTCTACAGAGCCTCCTATATGTCGCGCGCTCTGGAGCAGGAACTGCTGCGCCGCGACATACCATATACAATCTGGGGGGGGGTGCGATTCTTCGAACGCAAGGAAATCAAGGACGCTTTGGCCTACCTGCGCCTGATAGCCCGCAACGACAACCTCTCCTTCGCCCGAATCGTCAATACACCGTCCCGGCGGTTCGGCAACACTTCGCTCGGGAAAATACGCGATTATTCGCGCAGCGAGAACATCCCTTGCTATGAGGCCCTGAAGCTGCATATCGAGGAATGGAAGGGGACGCGGGCTTATAAACCGCTGCAGGAATTCATCACGCTTATAGAGGAGGCTCGCGCCGCGATGCTCTCCACCAGTGTTTCGGAACTGCTTAACAAGGTGCTCAAAGAGTCGGGACTGACGCGGATGCTGCGCGAGGACCCCGAGACAGAGCGGCTGGAGAATGTGGAGGAACTGCTCAACTCCGTACGCCACTATGAGAGCCGCCGCGACCAGGATGAAATCAGTCTGCCGGTCTACCTGCAGGATATCGCCATGTATACCAACGCCGACCATCGTCAGGAGGGTGACTGCGTGCGCCTGATGACGATACACCAGAGCAAGGGGCTGGAGTTCGACCACGTGGCGGTGTGCGGCCTGTCGGAGGGTATCTTTCCGAGTCACCGCGCGCTGCGCGAGCGGCGCCTGGAGGCGCTCGAAGAGGAGCGCCGGCTTATGTATGTGGCCGTCACGCGTGCGCGACGCACTCTCTGTCTGACCGAAAGCGAGGGATACAACGTGCAGTCGTCGACCGACAAATACCCCTCCCGTTTTCTGGCCGAGATTTCCGACGAGCTGCTGCTGCATGAGGGGAAGGCCGCCCCGTCTCTTTGGGAAGGGAGCAGGATGCTGGCCCGCTCGATTGATGCGGAGACCGGTATCACGGCGGCCGCATCTCCAGACGGTGGCCCCGGAACGGGAGACGCCGCCGCGACGCTGCGCCCGGGGCAGCGTGTGGTCCACCGGTATTTCGGCATAGGCACCATAATAGAAATAGAACGCGGCGGGATGAAGGCCCGTGTACGATTCGGCGACGATGCCGCTTCCGAGCGCTCGCTGCTGACGCGCGTGCTCAGTCCGCTTGCCTGACCCATTATTTCCAGTGTCATACTTCATTATCCCTCTATCCCGGAAGCGGGCTGCAAAGATGAGGCGGGCGATACTGGGGGCGAGATACACCGAGACACGATAAAACCGGGGAAGAAGATTCACATCTTCCTCCCCGGCTGACAGTTTTTTACATCATGTGATGATCAGTGGCGCGGCAGCACCGTGCGATGCAACACGCGGCCATCGGCAAGGCGCACACGAGCCACGCAGGGACGCCCTGACGCGGGGGCCGGCAGACACCTTCCCGCCATATCATACCATTCCACCGATACCACATCCTCGCCGCCGGCGATTGCATCGATTCCGGCAATACCGAAATCAAGATGCGAGAGTGCCTCGACTGCGGCATATTTCCCGGCCGAACCTTCCGGGCAATGCCCCTTGCATCCCTCGGCCACGCCGCTGAAGGCATCGGCCTCGACTGCAGGCGGTTGGGTCCCGGCAAACGTCACATCAGCCAACGCACCGCAGTCTGCAAACGCACGCTTACCTATGGTCAGCAACGACTCGGGGACCGACACCGCCAGCAGCGAGCCGCATCCGGCGAATGCCTCCCGTCCCACATAACTGTAGCCATCCGGGAGAGTCACACTCTCCACCGACGCATTGCCTCGGAAAGCGGCATCAGCCACACCCTGCACAGAATACTCCTCATCATTAAACTTCACAGAGGCCGGAAGACGGAGCAATCCGCCGCGACCGTGATAACCCGAGACGTAAGCCACCGGGGGCACCACTTCCATCAAGAGGACTGTATAATCATAATCGCCCACCGAGAAATCAGTCACAGCCGGAGAATTAATCACCACCACGCAGGGTGCCGACGCATCGATTTCGACATCCTCATACATCGGACGCACCTGGAATGAATAGCTGTGGTCGTACTCCAGATTCTCCACTGTCCATGGAGATGCCACCTCTCCGGTCTCCTCGCCGTCGATGTAGCCCATAAAGCCCACGCACTCCGGCGCATCTTCCGGCAGACTCCATGTCAGCACCGCGCTCATGGCCGACGCATCGACTTCGGCCGTCAGGCCGCGCACCTGCGGATAGTCGATCACCTGCACATCATCAATTATGGCCGACGATGGGGTGTCGAGATAAGAAGTAGTGATTCGCAGCACCACCGCATCGCTTCCCTTCATCCCGGCAAGGGGCATACGTGCCTGACGCCATCCGGCCCCTTCGGCCGTATCATCGGCAATGCGTATCACGACAGGCTCGCCGAACGACACGCCGCCGTCGGCCGAGCAGTCTGCCGCTATGGTCACATCATTGTCGGGGATGGCATAATACCAGAACGAAAGATAGGGATTATCCGCTCCGCTCATGTCGATCTTATATGAGGTCATGGTATTGGTGGTGCCCGACGGGGGCTTGCTGTAGACATAGTCTACGTATATCAGACCGCTCCCCTGCTTCGGATTCACCGTCACCGGGGTGCTGCCGTACTCGCCCGCCGCAGCCATATACCACTGGGCATAATAGCTCGATGATGCGAGATGCCACTCACAGTCCAGGCCGCCGTCAAACGTCTCGCGGAACGGCATGGCATATGCCGGGCCGACGATAATATCATAGTCATAGCCGCTGTAGGCGCTTTTGCCCACGCCGCGTTCATTGACCGACTCCACCTCATAGCGCACCGCCAGAGGAGCGTCAAGTCCGTCTCCGGTATCGGTCAGCGAGCGCTCGCTGACCCCTTCGGCCAGCAGCTGGCGCCCTGTCGGACCGTATGACCAGCAGCGGTACACATTATATGTTACCGTCTCCGGGTCGATATACCCCCAGTTCAGTCCGTTCTCCGGAGCGTTCCAGCTTATCAGCGCGCCATCGGCGCTTTTTTCCGCCGTCACATCCATCGGTGCGCCGGGCAGGTCAAGACCCACATAGCACGAGCCTGACATCTCCGCATAACCGTAGGGTGTGATGGCACGCACCATATAATGATTGGTAGCATTCTGAACAGGAGAATCATCGATGACGTATACAGTCTCCTTCGGGCTGAAATCCACGGCAGAACCCACCTCTTCATAACGGTAGGGCCACGAAGAGGTGTCGACCGCGCGATAGAATACGACCGATGTTATGTCGACGGTCAGTTCAAGTCCGTCGGTATCGCGATGCGGCACCACCGCCGACAACCTGACCGATTTCCAGTCAGCCGACGGCTCAAGCGAAAACGCATTCTGCTCGAAATTGAACGCCACTCCGGGACGCATATTCCCATAGCCGGTATAGAACGTATATCCGGGGAGAGTGACCTGGGCCATATAGGTGTACTGCTGGTTATATTCCCACCGCGGAGAAATGTCATCATAGAAAGTCACTGTCTCCCCCGGAGCCAAACCGGCAAAATACTGCACCTGGAGTTCCGACTGACCAAGCGAATATGCCGACCGTGTGACTGAAATATCCATAGCCGCATCGGCCGGAAGTTCCCGCTGCATGTTGTCGGTGAGCGGAGCCGTAAGCACCCCCTTCACCGCTCCCCCGCCGGGGAGAATCTCGAATGTCATGGTCAGTTCGGGTTGCCCCGGAGTGGCCGCACCACACGGCACTGCCAGCGCCACGGCCATCACCAGAGCCGAAAGAGCGCGTTGCATAAAATGTGTCATAGGCAGATGTTTTTGTTTGGTTGGTTTGAAGAGCATTGTGCGCTATATTCCTTACAGCCGCTTTCCGGCCGGACATTGTGCACAGGCCAATACAAATTGATGTATCATATCGCGTTACAACCGTTCAATAGCAAGAATTATTTGAGTTCAAGTTATTGACTGTTCACTTCACAAAATTAGCACAATTTTTTGATTTTTCCGATTTATTGCCTATCTTTGAGGCAGAAAATCAAAGCGGTGATACTAAATTTACACTATTTTATCTCTGTGGATAATATTTTGTAATTCTCTCTACACACGCCTATGGTTTCAAAGAGTAAAAGCCATCCTCACAGACGGCCTTTTTAATACTAACCCTAACATCCGTTATTATGCGACACACACTTACGCTTGCCATGTCGGCCTTCGTATTGTCGGCTTCCGCCATCGGGCTTCCGCCGGCTCCAACGATGAAAGTGCCTGTGCCTTCGGGCTTCGAGTCTTTCCGTCCCACGCTTCCCGGCTCGGCCGTGGCAGAAGTATTCCCGGACGGTGGCGAGTCACACGCCAGGACTATCCGCGCCCCGAGATTCCACAACCGCAATTTTGCCGGCACATTCCGCACAGCTCCCGCCACAGGGCATCTGTACGGCTTTCTGGCCAACACCAACATTGCCGAACTAAAATACGGCATGTATGACGTTGATCCGGCAACGGGGCAGTCGCAGTTCCTTTGGCAAGACGAGCTTACGGCCTGGCAATGGACCACATATACCGGATGGATGCGCAACGGCAACTTCGCCGGTGTAGCCGGAGTAAAGCTCGACGGAGCTTTCATGGGCTACGCATGGCTCGAATACGACATCAACGACGGCTCAATACTCGACGTCCAGTATATCGACCTGGAGCATACACGGCTCCCGGTGCTCGTATCATCGGCCTACCGCGTATACGACGACAAGGTATATGCCTATACATATAATGAAGAAGGCGACGGATTCTGCTTCTCCATTGTGCCTCCCACTAACATCGAGAGTGTCTATCCGCTGCGCGATGTAGACTTAGCCGATGTCTGCTCCGCAATGACCTACGACTCCCAGTCGGACATGATATATGGAGTCACCACCGATGGCCGCTTCGTCAACGTAGACCGCGAGGGTAATCTCACCACCATCTACGACATCACACGCTCCATCTCCAACGTGCAGCCCGCCACTGCCTCTGGCATGGCATGGAGTCCGTCGGTCGGCGGATGCATCTACAATGCCTACATACTCGGGCAGGGCACTGTCTTCTATCTCCTCGACCCGAAAGCCAAAGCGCCGAAACGTCTCGGCTCAAGCTCCGGCGCGGAAATCTATACGGTGCTCATCTCGCCCGAGGCCAACGCTCAGCCCGACGCTCCGCAGCAGGCCACTATGCGCTCGTATGATTTCACCGCCACCGATCTGTCAGGCTCGCTGACATGGACTCTCCCCACCCACCTCGTGGAGGGGACAAAGATACAGGGCAACGTCGACTGGGAGCTCCTCGTAGACGGCGTTACGACCGACAAGGGGACCGCCGCCCCGGGCAAGGATATCGTATCGAAAGTAGCGTCAGTCAGCAACGGGCAGCACACCTACGCCCTCGTCTGCAGTGTCGAGGGATACAAGGGGGAACCCGCTCTGCTGCACCGCTGGACCGGCGCCGACGCCCCTTCGGCTCCCAGCAACCCCCGCCTGACGGAAGACAAGGTGACATGGGACGTACCAGCGGCATCCGTTCACGACGGATATGTGGATTTCTCCGACCTCACCTACGACGTATACCTCAACGGCGGCAAAATCGGAACCACACGCGACACCGAACTCAGCTACACTCTGCCCCAGGGGCAGCCATTCACAAGCTATACGGCAGAGATTGTGGCCAGCTACAAAGGATGGGCCTCTCCCACTGCCACGTCCAACTTCATCACCTACGGCGACCCGCTAAAGATGCCCGTACACTTCCGCCCGCTCGAAAAGCAGCTTGAGATGATGACTCTAATCAACGTCGACGGCAATAAGTTTGAAGACGGCTCAGAGGACACATGGAGATTCACCACCGAGATGGGATTCCCGGCATTCGCCTCCGGATTCAACGGCGACGACTGGCTGATTCTCCCCCCGATGCAGTTTGACAATACTGAAAAGGCATACCGCTTCGAGATGGAAATCGGACTGGTGCACGACCGCGACACTTCGGGCACATATGAAGTGTATATCGGCACAGCCCCCACTGCCGAAGCCATGACCCGCGTCATTATCCCCGAATCACACTGCGAGCACATGCTGGGCGACATCCTTGAGGAATTCTTCACCATCCCGGAGCCGGGTGTATATTATATCGGCATACACACAAAGACCGGACAGGTGTCATTCCACGTATCGGATATCGACATTTCTCTTTCCGAACGCTCTGCCGAAGTGCCGATAGGCGTCACCGGGCTCTCGGCCACTCCGGCCGCCGAAGGGAAGCTCTCCGCATCGGTGGAATTCACACTCCCGCTCACCACGGCCTCCGGCCGCGCCATTCCGGTCGATAAGGTGATGGACGTCGCCGTCAGCAGCTATGCCACCGAACCGGGCTACAACAAGGAGCGCGAACTCGTAGAGACCCTCAATCTCACCGGCAAACCCGGCGAGACGATGAAACTCGATATCAAGACTGCCCAGAACTATAATGTAATCACCGCCCATTGCTCAATCGACGGACTCGATGGCAAGAAAGAAGAGATACTGATCTACACAGGTGTCGACCGTCCTTATCTTGTGGAAAACCTCAAGATGGATGTCAGCGAAGACAATATGTCGATGACTCTCTCATGGGATCCGCCGACTCAAGGCGAGGAGGGTGGCCCGATCGGCGACTCGTTCCTCTACGTGATATATTACTATAATTCGCAATGGACATACCTTGAAGATGCCGGATGGGACGTATCAAGCTACACTTACACATGTCCCGAAGGAACACCTCTGGGCTACATGACGCTCGGTGTGATGGCCTATAATGCAGCCGGACTCAGCTACCACGTCGCCGGACTCAGCGCATCCGTCGGCGAGCCTGTCATGGCTCCCTGGACCAACAACCTCGACAATGATATCACCGACTATAATATCGGGATATTGCGCCCCGACGAACAGTATAACGACACTTTCTGGGTGATGGGCAATCCCGGCAGCATCATCTCTCCGATATTCGATATTCCTTCAGGGCTGGCCTTCATCGGATACACCTACGAGGCCGTAGACCGCAAGGCCCGGATCGCGCTTCCGAAGATGCGCACTACAGGGCTCAACGATGTCACCCTGACGTTCGACTACTGGGGAGGACGCAACGCGGCTCCGATGCGCATCTATGCCGAAGCCTACGGCTCGACCGATCTGATTCTGATAGCCGAACTGCCGCGCGACGCGGAAGGCTGGACATCGCACACCGTCACTCTCCCCGCCGAGCTGCAGGATTGTTCATGGTTTATACCTATGGTTGACGCCGATCTGCCGGATGACCAGAATTTCGCAATGTTCTCAGGCTACTCGTTCGGAAGCGTCAGCGGCGTATCGCTCAATCCCGACGCAGAGGGAAGCATCACCGGCGGACGCGGCACCATGACCGTCAGCGGATACGCCGGAGAACCCTTGCGCGTGACCGACCTCAACGGACGCACCATCCTGGTGCGCGACCGTCTCGACGACCACTGCGTATTCATGCTCCCCGCCGGAATCTACGCCGTGCGTGCCGGCAGACATACGGCAAAGATACTCGTACGCTGATACCCCGCACACTTACCCATAACCATCAATAAGCAATAAGGCCGAGGCGGCTGTGTCGTAATCCGTGACACAGCCGCCTCTTAGCGTAATATTCTCTTAGCATAATAATACCCACGGAGTGAGAATGAAGAAAGTGTGCAACCGCCGGATGTACTATCTCAAAGCCGACTGGGACGCGACACGAAAGGGCGCGGAGCGGAAAAGCACTTCCACTAAGGTAGCAAGACAGTAATACCCCAATACTGCAAAAACTAAAAACAGCAATATACCAACAACTTGATAGACAAATGTATGCCTACAATGAATCCTTTTCTAAAGTATCTCGTATTAGCTTCTTAATATAAGATTCTGCTTCCTCAACACCTACACTATCAATAAGGGCGTTGTAATCCTTTACTTCATCGCCTGTAAATGTTAAGATTATCCGTCTTTCGGAATTGCCTGCAATGTGAGTATATCGTTCTGGATGCGCCCAAAAGCAATCTTCACAAAAGGAAGGGTCCTTTATGTCCCAATTAGAACAATGCTCACAAGACCATGATTTTGCCCTATTTGCTGATGGACATAAGAGCATGTAGTGTTTAACCTCAACTCCTGGTTCGCCTCCAATTTCATAAGGAATTCGGTGGTCAACCTGTAGCAACGCTGGGGCAAGTTCCTCTTGATAGACAAAGCACTTTGACCCAAATTGAGCTATTAACGCGAGTTCGGGATAA